>CAZKIY010000562.1:0-2249 GCA_964552875.1 uncultured Planctomycetaceae bacterium | reverse complement strand
GAGCGTCGGCTTGGCCGCGACGTTCGCGACGTCCTCGGTTTCGACCACTTGCACGACGCGATCGGCGCTCGAGGGGGGCGCGACGACGCCGCTGTCCGCGTGCAAGAGTACACCACCGCGCGACTCGGTCTCGACACCCGTCGAGGGCGCGAGCGCGTCGGGCGCATCCGCTCGGATGCCGAGGAACCAGATCAGGAGTGCGGCGACGAGCGCGAGAACGAGGAGGAAGATCGCGCGCACGGTTCGGGGTCCTCGCCCGATCCTAACTGGATTGCCGATCCGCTCGGCTCCGCACGGCCGCGATCACGCGATCACCGCCCCGAACAGTCGCCCGATGCCCCACGTCGCGGCTCCGGCCGCGGCGCCGATCGCGAGCATGCGCACGCCTCCGAACCACGCGTTTCGGCCCGAAAACAGGCTGATCGCGGCGCCCACGCCGAAGAGAGCGACTCCCGCGAGCGCGCACGAGATCTGCAGCCGATCACTGCCGAGCGCGAACGCGAACGGGACGAGCGGCACGACCGCGCCGATCGCAAACGCCGTGAACGACGCGAGCGCCGCGCCCGTGGGCGAGCCGAGGTCGTCCGGGTTCAACCCCAACTCCTCGCGTGCCAACGTGTCGAGCGCGCGCTTCGGATCGCGGACCAGGATGCGCGTCATCGCCCGCGCGTCCTCGATCGGGACGCCGCGCGCCTCGTAGATCAGCGCGAGCTCCTCGGCCTCCTCGTCGGGATAGCGTTCGAGTTCTTCACGCTCCTCGCCGATCTGGTACTCGAACAGTTCACGCTGCGAACGCACGGACACCCACTCACCCGAGGCCATGCTGAACGCGCCGGCGAGCAAGCCCGCGACGCCGGCGACGAGCACCGTGCGCGGCTCAGCACTCGCGCCAGCCAGTCCGAGGATGAGGCTCGTGTTCGAAACGAGCCCGTCGTTCACGCCGAACACGGTCGCGCGCAAGGTGCCGCCCGATCCCGCGCGACGGTGGCGTGCGCCGACCTCCTCGCGCGACGACGGCATGACGTGTCCCTGCGCGAGGGGCATGGGTCCGATCGCGGAGAGTCCACGCACTTTGACCGCGGAGAGGATCCCGCGCGTGCGCCGGACGCCGAAACGACGCGTCAGCGCGACGGCGAGCTTCGCGCGCGCGGACGGCACGAACGTGGGGTCTTCGCGCTGTTCGCGCTTCACGTCGCCGAGCAGGATCGCGGCCTGCTCGTCGGCTTTCGTCGCCAGATCGCGAAAGAGCTTCGCGCGGCGCGCATCGTTCTCGTCCACGGCGATTGCGCGATAGATCCAGGCGGACTGGACTTCTTCCCGCCAACGATCGATTGCCGACATGCGCGAGATTCTGCCGAGCTTCGAGCCTCGGGGGTAGAGAATGTACATGCGCCCACCGGCCCTCGTCACGTCGATCGAGCTCGCGAGCGCGTGGCGCGCTGACGCTCACGCGCCCGCTGTCGCGCGCTTGGACAGCGTGAGCCGCAGCCAGTTGGACGGACTACTCACGAGTGCGCGATAGCTGGTGCGACCCGCGACGATGTCGGCCATCGCGCGGGCGAGCGGAGCTCCGGCCCGCTCGAACAAAGCGCGCGTGATCCGCGGACGTCGATAGAGCACATGGGCGAGCGCGCGCGCGACACGCAACTCGGGCAGGATCTCGCGCGCCAACGCACGCTCGTAGGCTTGCGACGCACTCGTTCCGCCTGCGAGGACGCTCTCCGCCGCGAGCCGTCCGCTCCACAGGGCGAGCGAGATCCCTTCGGCCGTCACGGGATCCGCGAGGCCGGCCGCGTCGCCGACGAGGAGCACGTTTTCCCGAGCGAAACCGCCGCCACGTGGTCGCGTCGGGATCAGCCAGCCGCGCGCTTCGCAAGCGTGCCGATCGAGCCCGAGGCGCGCGAGGTAGCGATCGAGGTCCGCGCGCAAGCCGCCGCGGCCGCGCTCGGTCGTCAGCACGCCGGCCGAGAGGTGCGCGCGCTTCGGGAAGGTCCATGCGTAGCCCGACGGCGCATCGCCGAAGTCGAACACCGCGTTCTCGGCGCGATCACCGAGCGTCGCGGGCGCGACGTCGACTTCCGCTTCGATCGCGGGGATCGCCTCGAGCGCTTCGGACCAACCCGCGAGTCGTGCGACCGGACTGTGTACGCCGTCGGCGGCGATCACGTGGCGCGCGCGGACGTCGCCGCGCCCCGCTCCGCGCGCTGCGCCGCTGACAGCTCCGCGTGCTGCGCTGCTCGACGTGGCGA
>CAZKIY010000561.1:0-2258 GCA_964552875.1 uncultured Planctomycetaceae bacterium | reverse complement strand
GGCGAGCGCCGCGTCGAGATGGTGGACGAGCGCCTCGCACGTGTGTTGAAGCGCCAGCGGCGTGGGCTGGATCGAGGCGAGTGTGCTGCCGACGTCGCAACGCAGCGAGACCAAGCGCGTGCGTTCCGCCTCCGCGACCGCTTCCCGTTTGCGCTCGGTGACGTCGCGGAACACGAGCACGCAACCGACGAGCTCACCATCGGCGCAGCGGATCGGCGAGGCGTTGTCCTCGATCGGTCGCTCCAGCCCGTCCTTCGCGATGAGGACCGTGTGGTTGGCGGGCCCGACGATGACGCCTTCCTCCAAGGCACGCAGCGCCGGGTTCGCGACAGGCTCGCGCGTCGTCTCGTCCACGATGCGGAACACCTCCGTCAGAGGCAGCCCCGCCGCCGCGTCGTTCGTCCACCCGGTCAACGACTCGGCGACGGTGTTCAGATAGGTGACGCCCCCGTTCGCGTCGGTCGAGATCACGCCATCCCCGATGCTCGCGAGCGTGGTTCGGAGGTGCTCCTTCTGCGCGGACAAGATCAACGCGGCCCGTCGACGCTGCACGGAGTTGCGGCGGAAGGAAAGGAAGAGGATGGACACGAGTGCCACGCCGAGGAGGGTGGAGAGCCCGGTCGAAAGGAGCGCGAGCTGGAAACTGTCCGCCGTCTCGACTTCCCGCAGTTCCAAGAGGTCGCGTTCCGCCTCCTGCATGACCGCGATCCTGACCCGCACGTCGTTCATGAAGGCCTGGCCGAGGTCACTTCCCGCCATCGTGAGGGCGGCCTCGCGGTCGCCTTGGCGGATCACTGCGAAGGTCCGGCGATGCTCGTCGAGGCGCACTCGAACCTGACCCTCGAGCGCGGTGAGCCGCGCTTGCTGATCCGCGTTGTCGGACGTGAGTCTCGCGAGGTGATCCAGTTCCTGCCGAACCTGCGACAAGGAGTCCTCGTAGGTCGGCAGTGACCCGGGATCTTCCGTGATGTCGTGCGGCCCGGCCTCGGCGGTTTGGATCTTCGACAGCAGGGTCGAGAGCGCCTCTTCGACTGCGTGCGTGTGAGCGACCTCCTTTCGATTCCCGTCCAAGCGAACGAGGTTCTGGTATCCCAGGGCACCGCCGAGCAGCAACACGGCCAGCGTCAGTACGAAACCTAGAACGACGGAATCGCTCAACCTCGGGTCGAGGGTCTCACCGAGGATCCTTGCCCGTCGTTTCTGGTTGAGGTTCATGGGGGAGGAGCCGGTGCTTTGCCCCGACGACGTTCGACGGGCGAGTGCCTGACGGGCCTCAGCTCGCCGACGGTTCGATCGCGATCTCGATCCATCCAGGACTCACCCGCGACAAAGCGATTTCGACGCAGTGCGCTGGCGGTGACGCAGGCGTCGGAATCCGGACGAGCGCGGCCCGAAAGGAGAAAGTGCAGACCCTGATTCCCGAATTCGCCACTTTCGCTCGGCTCTTCGGTCCTGCCTCGGAGCTTGCGAGCTCGCCACGAACCCTGTGAGAACGGTCGCGCACGCTGCAGGGGCATTCTTGAGTTCGGGTCGATCCTTGCGCAGGCAATCCGCGATCCAGCCATGGAGGGTCGCACCGATCTCCACGAGGCGCGCGCTCCGAGCCAGCGTTCCAGCGCGACGAGTCTGTTTCGCTCGCCCACGATCCGAACCGTCGAATCCGCGTGGCGAGTTGCGTCGCGGGCGCGCGCGTCCACCGTCCTCGTGGACGCAGCCGTACGATTTCCGTGTCGTGGGTCGGCGCCGCGTACTCGGGAAGCCCTGGGGCTTCCGCGCCGGCCTTTCACCGTCGGTTCGGCCCTCTCCTGCGCCTCGCGCTCCTGCCGGTCCGTCGCCGAGCGCAGGAATTCCGATTTCCAGTCGCTTCCCTGGGACCGAGGCGGCATGCTGAACGGTGTCGCGGGCGGCGCAGTCGCTCGCGAATGGGCGCCGGACAGTTACGGCGAGCCCGCCGGTCCGTACCGGCCTGCAGTTGACCTCCCTGGTGGAAGTCGTGACGAGGCGGGCAAGCGCAACCGACGGGGTGCCCGAGCCGCCAGGTCTTGGAGGAGCCCCACCGGGCGTTCGGACTCCAGAGCGGCGCCCCCGGTCTCCGCGCGAGGCCGGACGGGATCGTCCTTGATCCCGAACGACCACCCAGCTCCGCTCCGTTGTGCACCGTGTCCGACCTCCGACGGAGGTCGGCGCGGCGCGCGAAATCCGACGTCACTCTGCGTTCGGCGCGCATCCGCGCGTCCCGTTGCGAGAACTTCGGCTCG
>CAZKIY010000560.1:0-2259 GCA_964552875.1 uncultured Planctomycetaceae bacterium | reverse complement strand
GCGTCGCGCGCTGCACCTTCGGCTCCGGCGCGTGCCGTGCCGTCGGATCTCGCGCTCCCCGTTCCGTCAACGTGCGCGACCGTTCGTCCGGCACCCGCTCGCCGCTCGCGGAACGGCAACTCGAACGCCGCGCATTTCATCTGCTCGGACAGGATCACGAGGTTGTCCGGATCGAGCGCGAGCCGTTCCTTGGGCGTCTCGAACAACGATCCCGGATGCCGCGCGAGGTATTGATCGATCGGATCGCTCTGCGCGATCTGCACGACGAGGCTCGGCTTCTGGCGACGACCGACGCGACCCGCGCGCTGCCAGAAACTGGCCTGGGAACCGGGATATCCGACGAGAACGGCCACGTCGAGCGCACCGATGTCGATCCCGAGTTCGAGCGCGTTCGTCGACACGACGACCTTCACGCGTCCCTC
The DNA here is from genome assembly GCA_964552875.1 of uncultured Planctomycetaceae bacterium. GTDB lineage: Bacteria > Planctomycetota > UBA1135 > UBA1135 > JAEUHZ01. The sequence continues at coordinate 1,837 of CAZKIY010000560.1, read as the reverse complement.
GCGGAGCCCCACTTCGATCTCGCGCCGCAGGTCGGGCAAGTACCCGCCGCGGTAGCCGCGAATCTCGTCGGACGTGAGGCCGAGGTTCGGCGCCGCTTCCTTCAAGTAGCGCGTGAGCACTTCGACCGCCGTGCGTCGCTTGCAGAAGAAGATGGTCTGGTGCTTCGGACCGCAGACGGCGCCGGCGAGCTCGCGCGCTTCTTCGAGAGCACTGGCGCGCAACCCCGCGACCGGGTTGATCATCGGCGGGTTGTAGACGCCGAACGTGCGCGGCCCCGACGGAGAACCGTCTTCGTCGACGAGCTCGACGTCGCGACCGATGAGTCGACGCGCGTGCTCGGCCCCGTCGCGCAGCGTCGCCGAACAGAGCAAGAACTTCGGATTCGACCCGTAGTGCCGCGCGATGCGCACGAGACGTCGCAACACGTTCGCGACGGAACTGCCGAAAACCCCCGACAAAGTGTGCACTTCGTCGATCACGACGTAGCGCAAGTCACGGAAGAGCTCTGACCACTTCGCATGGTTCGGCAGGATGCCTGCGTGCAGCATGTACGGATTCGTGAGCACGAGGTGCCCGCGATCGCGCAACGTGCGCCGCACGCTGGGCGGCGTGTCGCCGTCGTACGTGTAGGCGTGCCAAGGCGCGCCCAACTCCTCGACGACCGACGTCAGCGACGTCGTCTGGTCCTGCGACAAGGCCTTCGTGGGAAAGAGGAACAGCGACCGCGCGGAACCGTTCGAGCGGTAGAGCGCGTCGAGCACCGGAAGCACGTAACACAGGGTCTTCCCCGACGCGGTGGGCGTCGCGACGAGCACATCCCGACCCGCGCTCGGATCCGCGCCGGTCAGCGCGAGTTCGACGAAGCGCGCTTGGTGCTCGTACAGCGATTCGAAGCCGCGGCGTCGATAGAGCTCGACCAAACGCGGATCGAGTCGCTCGGGGAACGGAGCGGTGCGCGCGACGCGCGGACCGACTTCGTGCCAATGCTCGAAACGCGCCGCCCAACGCGGATCCTCGCGCAAGCGCGTGACGATCGCGGCGACGCCGCCCTCGGACCGGGATCGTCGCGCCCCGCCACGTCGCGGATCCGCGTTCGAAACCCGCTCTCCCGAACTGTTCCCCGACCCCATCGCAGCACCCCCTCGCAGTTAGGAGGATGTTAGGGTCGAGACCTGTGAGAGCAAGAGCGCGGTTTGGTGATCCGGTCGACGGACCGCGCGCGGGACTCGAACCTGAACCCTGGCCTGCGAGCGCTTCTCATCCGGTCGGGCGATCACGCGGCTCGGAGCTGCGCACCTCGAGCACCCGTTCGATCCCGCCGTAGTCGCGGTGCAAGCGTGCTTCGAGTCCGCGTGCCTCGGCGAGAGGCTTGGCGCGCGTGCCCTGTTTGTGTCCGAGTTCGACGAGCAACGTTCCGCCGCGCGCGAGCACGCTCGGCGCGAGATCGAGCAGCCTCACGAGGTGATGATCGGGATCACCCTCCGGCGCGAACAAGGCGGACGCCGGCTCGTGATCGCGCACTTCCGGCGCGAGATCCGCGGACTCGTCGCGACCGACGTACGGCGGATTCGCGACGACGAGATCGAAGGCACCCTGCGCACGCGCGTGCTGCGCGAGGAGTGCATAGCCGTCACCGTGCCCGAATTCGACGCGCGTTGCCGCGAGGGCCTCCGCATTGCGACGCGCCCACGCGAGCGCCTCGTTCGACGCATCGACGGCGAAGACGGAGAGGTCTTCGATCTCCAGCGCGAGCGTGATCCCGAGACATCCGCTGCCCGTGCCGAAATCCGCGGCGCGTGCGAGCGGTGCGTCCGACGCGGCTCTCCCGCGGGCGAT
>CAZKIY010000559.1:0-2263 GCA_964552875.1 uncultured Planctomycetaceae bacterium | reverse complement strand
GTCCACGGCTACACCCTTCGTCCACGGCTACAGCCTTCGTCCACGGCTACAGCCTCCGTCCACGGCGTCGCGAGGCCGTCCTCGCGCACTCGAGGCCTCTCCGCACCTGCGGCGGCACGGAACGTGCTCCCTCCGCTTTACCGCGACGGGCCCTCTACTGCAGAGGGGTCGAGCGGTTCGAAGCGAGGGAGAAGCTCATGGTCCGAATGGTCTTGATCATCCTGTTGGTGCTGCTGATCATCGGCGCACTGCCCACTTGGTCCCATAGCCGCTCATGGGGCTATTTCCCGAGTGGTGGGCTCGTCATCCTGCTGATCGTGGGCCTCGTGCTCCTGTCCCGCGGGGGCGGGAAATCGCTGCGCTGACCGTCGCGTCGCGCATTGACGCGCACCGTTGAACAGGAAACTCGGGCGGGTGCTCGCGCACGTCCGAGTTTTCTACAAACCGGGAGCCACCGCTCACCGCGCGACCGAAGGTGTCCAACTCGCGTAGCCCGCGAGTCGAACAGTAGGACTCGTCAGCCCTTCTTGGGCTTCTTAGATCCGCTCGCGGGCGGTGCGCTCTTGGGCGCGTTCGCATCGAAAGCGCGCTGGAAAATCGAGCCGAGGCTCGTGCCGAGGGGCTCACGAGTCTGCGTGCGCAAGGCTTCGTCGATCACGGACGAATCGACGGAGTCCTCGGAGCCGATCCGGGCGCCGCGCGGATCCATGAGGGAGAGCGAGATGCGCGATCGGCCGGGTTCCACGGCCACGACACGCACGGTGAGCTCTTGGCCCGGCTTCACCGCGTCCTTCGGGTGACGAACGCGATCCTTCGACATCGCCGACACGTGCAGGAGTCCCTCGACGCCCGGAGCGATCTCCACGAACGCGCCGAACTCCATGAGGCGCGTGACCTTGCCGGTGACCACGGAATCCACGGCAAAACGTGCGGCCACGCTGGCCCACGGATCGGGCTGCAGCTGCTTCATGCCGAGACCGATGCGCTTGCCGCCGTCCTCGATCTTGAGGACCTGCACTTCGACGTCTTGCCCGGCGGTGATAACCGTGCCCGCTTTCTCGACACGCTGGTGACTGATCTGCGACACGTGCACGAGACCTTCGATGCCGCCGAGGTCCACGAACGCTCCGAACTCCTCCACGCGCGTGACTTTGCCGCGCAACGTCTGACCGACGGAGATGCGGCCGACCGTTTCCTCGCGCGCGACTTCACGTTCCTTCTCGAGCACCTTGCGGCGCGAGAGCACGATGCGCTTGCGCTCGCGATCGACCTCGACGACTTCGCACGTCAGCACTTGGTTCAGGAACTGACCGAGGTTCTCCTCGCGGTGCAGTCCGACTTGCGAAGCAGGGAGGAAGGCATTGACAGAGCCGACCTTGGCCTCGAGGCCGCCCGTGTTCTGCCCCGTGATCTTGGCCTTCACCAGCGCGCCGGGTGTCACGTCGTCGCCGATCACGATCTCCGCCTTCGCGACGTGGCGCGAGAGGATCCACAGATCGTCCTCGCGACCGCGCAGCACGAACTCGAACGTCTCGCCGACGGTCGGAATCGTCTCGAAGCTCGCGAGCGGCGCGACGCCCTGCATGCGCGGACCGAGCTCGACGATCACGTCGTCACCGCTCACGCCGACGACGACGCCCTTCTGCGTGCGCAATCCGTCGCCGCGCGGCGGACGCGCGCCACCCGTTCGAGCAGGGCCTGTTCGAGCCGCACCGCCGGCGCCGATGTCCTGGAGGTTCACGCCCTCCAGCGCCGCGTCGATCTCGCGGGACAGGGGGTCTTCGGAGCGGGAAGAGTTGTGAGGATTGGTGGTCATGGCGGAGCGTTTCGGCGCGCCAGTCTCCGCCCGCGGGCGCTGGACGGCAAGGGCGGCGCGGACGGAACACCACGGGACGGGTTCCGCGCGCACAGCGCCCGTGGAGTGTTCACGGGCGACGTGCCGCGCAGCGGCGCAGATGGTGTCTGAGAGCGTGTAGGCTCGATTTCTTCACACGCTCTCAGGGGGGAGCGGTACGGCTCGTTTCTGCTGGGCCGCGGCAACGACCTTTTTCACCGGCGCAGGGGGCCCGTGACGCGATTCCAGAGGACGATCAGAGCTTCACGTACTCGTAATCGATGGGGGTGTCGTTGACGCCCTTCGGCGGCGGGGCGATCCAGCCGGCCATCTTGCCGCGCTCGGTCACGGGGCGCATGAGCGACTTGACGTAGGCGCGCTCGGCGTCCGACGGCAACCATTCGAGCTGCCGTGCGTTCCAGTCGGCCT
>CAZKIY010000558.1:0-2268 GCA_964552875.1 uncultured Planctomycetaceae bacterium | reverse complement strand
CGACGCGATACCGCGACGCGCGTTCCTCTTGCGCGACGGGCCGAAGGAGAACGCGGCGACACTCGTGCTGCGCCGGCGCGCGCGTCATCTCGTCGTGGCACTGGAATCGCCGGGCCTGTTGAGCAATCCGCGCGTCGTGGTGAGACTCGACGGTCAAGTGTTTCGCGGCGCACGCGGCGTGCGCGTGCCGTTGCCGACCGATTTCGACGCGCGCGAGAACGGTTTGCCGTTCACGTGCGGCCTCGAAGCATTCCACGACGGCGAACGCGTCGTGCGCGCGTGGGCCGGTGGGATGAGCGACGAAGCCGACGCCGGCGCACCCGGCGTGCTCCTCCCGCACGCCCGCGCGTGAGGACGCGACGAGCGTGAGCGCCGCCATCGAGCGCGGCCGCGGTCACGGCGGAGTGAACGCGGCCGGGCGACGAGTCGAGCCGATCAGGGCTTGCGCCGCGACGAGTACGTCATCACGAGCACTTCACGGCCGCCGATCGTGTCGTACATCTCGTGCTCCATCGCGCCGTCAGCCTTCTTCCAGCTCTTCATCCGGTACGGCCGCGTTCCAGCGATGTCCTTCATCGTGCCCGTCATGTTCGTCGCGCCCTCGGCGCCTTGCGTTCCGCGCGCCTCGACCCACCACGTCGAGCTCGTGTCCATCCACAGCGAGGTGTACTCCTTCGTGGAGTTGTCGAAGCCGAGGAACAAGAGACCTTGCATCGGCAGGCCCATCATCTCCATCGCGTGCTCCTCCATGAGGTAGCGACCGCCGAGGACGGGCTTCGAAGAGACGACGCCCTGCGCCGTGGTCCAGTCCGCATCCGGGCTCATGCGGTACTTGTAGTCCACCGCCCACGTGCCGGCCCGCGCCATGAGTTCCGCGTGCGGGGCGCCCGGAGTGGCCATCTCCATCATCCGGGCCATGGCTTCCGATTCGCTCAGCGCCGGCGTCGGAGGTCCCACGACTTCGCTCGCGCCGCCGGGCTCGTGAGTCGTGGAGGTGCAGGACGGGAGCGCGGCGAGGAACAGGCTCGTGAGTGCGGCGGCGGCGGAGGATCGGATCGTCATGGTCATCCTGGGGAGGGGCTGGGCGCGCATGCGCTGGCTCGGGAGCACGGAGCATCACGATCGGCGCATCACCCTTGCAAGCACGGGCGAGGCGGTTTGCAATGCGCGGCCCCATGTGGGAGCGGATCGGTGCTGGTGTGCCGCCCGGCCTTCAAAGCCGGTTGGGCTTCGTGAACAGCGGGGCCGGTGGGTTCGATTCCCATGCGCTCCCGCCAGCTCCACCCTCACTCGTGAGCATCCGCAGTGGGCGCGCGCGTGCCTGAAAATGCGGCCTGAAATGCGCGCGAGCGCGTCCGGTAGCAACCGGCCGCGCTCGGACGACTCGAACCTGGATCGCGTGCTACAGGAAGCGCAGCACGAAAGCGCCCGCCGAGATCTTCTGGATCGCCCACAACGCGCGGACGTGCACGGTCGGATTGCCGCCGCACAGGAGGCACTCGCTCGGATCCGGGTCGGAAACGTCGACGACGTGCGTGTGGGCGACACACGGTGCCGATTCGGTCGAACGCGCGCCGAGACCCGCGGAAAGGGTGACGACGGCGACGAGAGCGGAAAGCGCGATGAGTTTCTTCATGATCATTTCTCCGGGATCAGCGTAGGCGGCGATCGTCGGCCCGGCAAGCGCTGACTCCGCCGCAACCCGTTCGATCTCCGTTTCGACCTCCGGGTCGGGTGGATGGAGCGAATCCGGACCGGATCGCGTTCGCGCCCTCGCACCCCCTAGACTGCCGCCCCCGTGATCGACTCGATCCTGTCCGTGGCTCGCCGATTCCTCGCCGCCCTCCGTCCGGGCGCTCACCGCGGTCGGCCGGCCCTCACTCACAGCTCGCGGGCCTCATCGGCCTGCGTGGCCCTCGGCCTCGCCCTCGTCCTCGCCCTCGTCCTCGCGCCGGCCTGTGGCGGATCAGCCGCCTCGGAGACCGCAGCCGGACCGCGAGTGACCCACGTTCGACTCCACGGTCCGATCGATGTCGGCGCGCTGGCCTTGATCTCCCGCGGCGTCCGCGCGGCGAAGCAATCCGGGTCGAGCGCGTTGCTGCTCGAGATCGACACGCCCGGCGGCAGCATCGAGGTCATGTGGGACCTGCAGAAGCAGCTCCTCGCGGCGGAGGAGGACGGGCTCGAGCTCGCGTGTTGGATCCACGATCACGCCGCTTCCGCGGGTGCCTTGATCGCGTTGACCGCGAAGTCCGTCTACATGACGCC
>CAZKIY010000557.1:0-2273 GCA_964552875.1 uncultured Planctomycetaceae bacterium | reverse complement strand
GGTGCGAGGCGCAGGCCGGGGACGTCGGCGCGGGACCCGCGCTCGAGATCGTGCTGGCGCGCGGCGCCGACCTGTCGGTCCGGGCCGTGCGCGCGAGCGACGGGGCGCCGATCGCGAATGCGCGCGTCGTCGTGATGCACGTTGCGATCGCGGTGAACCCGGAACTGCGCACGGATGCGGCCGGAAAGGCCCGTTTCCTGGCACTTCCACCCGGTGATGCCTGGGTCCAGGCGATGCCGGAGGTCGAGATCTCCCGGGGTCTCGACGTCGAGCTGGTTGCGGGCCAGGACAAGGAACTCCTCTTCGAGCTCGGTGACGGCCACGCAATCGTGGGCACCGTCCGCGAGCGAGGCAGCGGCCGGCCGATCGCAGGCGCCGAAGTCAGCTCGTGGCGCTTCTACGCCAAGACCGTGCGTACCGATTCGCTGGGGCACTACCGCATCGCCGGCGTCGATCCCGGTGGCGTCGATTTCCGCACGGTCTCGGCGCGCGCGCCCGGGTTCGGGCGCGCGTCCCGGCGCGTCGTGCTCACGACGGGGACCGAGCCGATCTGCGACTTCGAGCTGGTGCGTGGCTTCAGCGTGCGCGGGCGCGTCGTGATGACGGACGGCAGGCCCATCGCGGGCGCCTACGTCGCGGCCACAGCCGCGTTCGAGCAGGGCAAGAGCATGAACGACCACGTCGCCAGCCGCAGCGCAGCCGACGGGAAGTTCGAGATCGCCGACGCGACGCCCGAGGAATCCCACGTGCTCTTCCTGCGCGCGCACGCTCACGAGACGCGGATCGTCGACGTGCCGTCACCCGCGCCGGAGACGGCCGTCACCGATGTCGGCGACGTCGTGCTCGCCGCTGGTGCCGGGATCGAGGGCCGGGTGGCCACGGGCTCGGGTGATCCGATCGAAGGCGCCTTGCTCGTCCTGCAGTACGCCGGGTCCGCGACGTTCTCCCGCAACCAGGGCCTCCACATGCAGAACATGCGCACGGACATCCACGGTCGTTTCCGGGCGACGGACCTGGCCGCGGGGCGGCACGAGATCCGCGTTGTCTTCGCCGGCTACTCCGACTTGCGCTCGGAGGTCGATCTGCGCGCCGGCGAGGTGCGTCGCGGGCTCGAACTCGTCCTCGCCGGAGGAGGCGTGCTCGCCGGCCTCGTGGTCGACGCCGACGGCGCGGGCGTGGGCAACGCGGAGGTCGACGTCACGGGACCGGACAGCCTGCGCTGGATCGGACGCTGCCGCTCGGCTGACGACGGCAGCTTCCGGATCGAGGGTCTGCCCGACGAGCTGGTCAAGATCGGAGCGCAGCGCTTCGAGCCGCTCGAACGCCCCGGCGGTGAGGTCGTGAGGTACCTGCCGAGCGCGGACGTCGAGGTCCGCCCGTGGACGACCGACCTGCGCATCCTCCTGCCGACCGCCGGCGTGATCGAGGGCCGGATCCTGGCCAGCGACGGCGCCGCGCTCGTCGGGGGTTGCGTCGAGGCCTTCGCCGCGGACGGTCGTGTCGTCGGCGACGCGCCGGGTCGCGAGGGGCGCTTCCAACTGCTCGTGCCCGCCGGCGCGACGGTGCGCCTCGTCGGCTACCGCCGCACGCTGTCGGAAACCGGCCGCTTCCAGCGCGTCCCGATGCCGGGCGAAGAGGCCGTCGTCGAGGGCGTGCGCGCCGGCGCGCGCGACGTGGTCGTGCGCTTCGCGCGGCGTCCTTGATCCCGCGCCGCGCGCGGTTCCGCGCGGCGCCAACGGGATCAGAGAGAGCGTACGATCGTTTTCTCGTCTCTCTCTCAGCCCAGGATGCGCCGCGCCCTCTCGCGCGGATCCTCGGCGTGGGTCAACGCGCTGAACACCTGCTCGAGCGTCGCGCCCGGCCTTGCAGCTCCACGCAGCTCGTCGAGCGTGCCCGCCGCGATCAACCGCCCGTGGTCCAGGATCGCGATGCGGTCGCAGACGCGCTCGGCGACGTGGAGCAGGTGGGACGTGTAGAGCACGGCGCCGCCGCGGTCGGCTGCGTCGCGACGCCCACGACCCTCGTGCGCCTGAAGCAGGGAACGGTTCGGCCCATCGACAAGGCCGATGCCGCGGCGCGGACGTTGATCTACGGTCTGGAGAAGAGGCCCTGATGCCGATCCAGCGATTCCACAGTTCCGAAGGAGCTCGCGAAGCGCCGTGGGTGCGCCACGACGACCCGCGACTCGTCCCGCGTATCCGGAGTCTTTGGGCCTTCGCGTCGTGCCTCGCGCCGGGCGCCACGCCGCGTGGTGTGCGCAGGTTTCGGAGTTC
>CAZKIY010000556.1:0-2279 GCA_964552875.1 uncultured Planctomycetaceae bacterium | reverse complement strand
GCGTCAAGAAGGCCATGGCCGAGGTCGAGAAGGCGCGCGAGTCGAGGGAGAGCACGGCGGACAAGCGCTCTCGCGACTCGACTCGACGACCGACCCGGAGGCGCGCGTGATGAAGATGGCAGCTGGAGGCTGGCGTCCGGCTGACAACGTCCAGCTCGCAACCGATGTGGAGAGCCGCGTGATCGTCAGCGTCACCAAGAAGGGCAACGATCAGGGCCAGATCGCGCCGATGCTCGCCGAGATCGGTCGGCGCACGGAACGCTTGCCGCAGGAACTGCTCGCCGACGGCGGCTACCGCGGTCTCGCTGCGATCGAGGAGGCCGAGGCGAGTGGAGTGCAGATCTGCGCCCCGCTCACGCGCCCGCGGACGAATGGCAAGGACCCGAGCAAGTCCAAGGAGAGCGATGGACCGGGCGTCTCGGCCTGGCGCCTTCGAATGGGTAAGCAGCGTTCGAAGGAGATCTACGAGGATCGTGCGGCGACAGCCGAGCGCACCAACGCCGACCTGCGCTGCCATAGAGGCTCGAACGCTTCCAGGTGCGCGGGATCGAAAAGGTCCTGTGCGTGGCACTGTGGTCGGCGATCGCCTTCAACGTGATGCGCTGGGTCGAACTGGGTGTCCTGTAGCGCAGATCGGGGCGGCGGCCGATCGCAGTGGTGCCCGAAACGCCACGAGCACCCGCAAACGGTGCGGAATCAAACTTCGGCTGGTCGGCGGAACGAGCTTCCGACCGGCGACATCCAAGCTCGGCAACAGGCGACCGAACCGGGTCTCGCCCTCGCGTGCGATTCCTTCACAGACTCTGAGCTACCGCTGATCGGAATTCTCGCGCAGCGCGACTCGTTCGGTTGCGGGCGAATGCGCACGCGTGTGGGTCCTCGACCGTGGACGCTCGATCGGGTGAACGGCGAATGTGGATGTCCGGGGCGCCTCGCGGTCGATCGCTGGGTGGGGCGCGACGAATCGGGCCGAACGGTGATGCGTTGGCTCGTCGGGACTCATCCACCTCGCCTCACTCGCTCGCCGATCCGCGCTTCACACCCGGGCCGATCTAGAAGCCGGCTCCTCGTGCGTCGACAAGCGAACGCCGCGGAGCCAACCGGTCTCGAGCAGCCACGAGCCCGCCGAAGCGATCGGCCTCGAGTCCAGCCCCCGGACTCTCATCACTGCTGGATCAGCAAGCGGGACAGGCTCACACCGTCGAGCATGTCCTTGCACGCGCGGCTGGACAATCCGCGAGGGGCGAAGACTCTCGGAACCAGTATCTCAATGGCGCCGGATCAGCCGCTGAGCGAACGCGCCCACCGTCGCGATGCAGCGCGCGGGCTCGCTCTCGAAGCAGCGGTCGTGCGCCGCGGAGGCGAACACGACGGACTCCGCGCGGCCGCCGAACGCGGCGGCGATGCGCTCGGACTTCGCGACGGTGATGCGGTCGTCGAGCGCTCCGCGCACGAGCAGGACCGGGATCGCGGGATCGATTCGCGCGCACGTGTCGGCTGGATCGATCGCGTCGTATTCGGGGAACACGACCGGAGCCGCGGCCGAGAGACCCCACGCGGCGAGGTCTTCGAGTACGTGGGCAGGAACAGGTCGCAGCGGTTGCACACCGCCGTGCGCAGGTCGCCGAAGAGTGAGTCGAGCACGAGGCCGTCGATACGCGCGTCGTCGCGCGCCGCGGCTTCCACCGCGACGGCGGCCCCGTACGAGAATCCGACGATCACGACCGGGCGTCCGGGCCGGCGACGGAGGAGTTCGTCGACAGAGACCGACACGTCGCGCCAGGACAACGCGCCGAAGTCGTAGCGGTCGCCCGGCGCGTCGCCGTGCGCGCGCAGCGTCGGCGCGAGCACCGCGTGGCCGGACCGAGCCAGAGCGCGCGCGCGCTCCGTCGTCGTCGAACGCAAGCCGCGCCAGCCATGCAGGACGACGAGAGACGCGCCGTGCGCCTCGGGCGCTTAGAGCCACGCGCGCACGGCGGCGCCGTTCTCCGCGCGCAGCTCGAGCTCCTCGACCGCGACTCCGTCCGGTCGCGGCGCGTGCTCGACCTCGGGATCGCCGAGGCGGCGCGAGAGCGCGTATCCCACGGCCAGTGACGACGCGTACCACGCCGCCGCGAGCGCCAGGACGATCGCGCCGGCGCATCGCAGGCGACGGCGGCGTGCCGTGGTCGACACCTCAGCGCGTAGCGAGCGACGCCTCGAGGTCCGCCAGACCGCGCAGCGCGATCCGTCCGATCGCGTCGAGGCTCTCCTTCGAGCAGTGTTCGACCACGTCCTTG
>CAZKIY010000555.1:0-2285 GCA_964552875.1 uncultured Planctomycetaceae bacterium | reverse complement strand
TCGACGGCGTGAAGACGAACTTCGCCTGCAACATCGAGATGTGGGGCTTCGGCACCAACGATCACGCCGAACGCATCCGGCGTGCTGCCGACCTCGGCTTCCGCGGCGTCGAGTTCTGGCCGTGGCGCGGCAAGGATCTAGACGCGATCGACAAAGCGCGCCGCGACACGAAGATCGAGATCGTGCAGTTCCTCGGCTGGGGCTTTTCGCCCGGCCTGAACGATCCGAGCGCGCACGAAGCCTTCGTCGAGGAGATCGAAGCCGGCTGCGAGACCGCGCACCGATTCGGCACGAAGATGATGCTCGTGATCGCCGGCAACGACATGGCCGGCGTGTCCAAGGAGAAGATGCACGAGAATGTCGCCGACGGCTTGAAGCGTGCGGTGCCGGTGCTCGAGAAGCACGACATCATGCTCGTGCTCGAGCCGCTCAACACGCGCGTCGATCACCGCGGCTACTGCCTGAACAACTCGCCCGACGCGGTGAAGATCTGCAAGAGCGTCGGATCGAAGCACGTGAAGATCGCGTGGGACCTCTATCACCTGCAGATCGACGAGGGTGATCTGTGCGGACGGATGAAGGACGGGTTCGACGAGATCGGATACTTCCAGTTCGCGGATCACCCGGGGCGCAACGAGCCGGGGACGGGCGAGATCAACTACCAGCGCGTGTTCCGAGCAGCGCACGAGCTCGGATACAAGGGCTGGTTCGGTGCAGAGTGTTCGCCCCTCGAGGGAGAGCGGAGGGCGGCGGAGCGGTTGGCCGCAACGGATCCGGCCTGAGCCGATGCGCGAACTGCATCACGCCGGCCCGCGCACAGCCGTCAGACCGAATTGCTGGTCGTGGCCTTCGAGCCCGTGGTCACCGTCGTGTCCGTCGAGTCCGTCGTGGCCTTCGTGTCCGTCGTCACCGTCGATCTCGAAGGCAGCAACGCGTCGACGGCCTCGACGTCGATCGTGGCCGCGCTCGGAACGACCGAGGTCGCATCCGGCTGCCGCAAGCGGCCGACGGCGACGTTGAGCGCGTTGCACAGCCCTTGGAAGTCGTCGTTGCTACGGATGCGGCACGGTCCGGTATAGCCGTTCAGCGCCAAGTCCTGCAGGTAGATGCGCATGCGGTAGGCGGGACCGACCATGCGGAAGGTGGCGAAGACGCCGACCACGACCACGATCGGCACGCAGATGGCGAATCCGAACAGGAGGTTCTCGAAGATGATGCGCGGAGCTTCATCGGCGATCTTGCCGCTTCCGGCTGGGCCGCCGATCGCAATGTTCAGCGCGTGGATCAGGCTGATGGCCTGGAGCAACGTGGTTGCGGCCCCCACGAGTAGGAACGTCGCGACGAGCCTGAGCTGCAGCTTCGGCTCGATCAACTTGCGACGACGTCGGAATCCCCTGTTGGGCTGTGCCATGGAGCAAACTTCGGAGCCCGGCACCCCCGGAGTGGAGTCAAGACTGGCCGGAGTGGGATTGCTCAAGGCGCAGAAGTCCCGCTGGCGATACAGCTGACACGGGGATGTGCCCGAGGCCGACTTCGTGCGCACGAGCGTGCAGGACAGCGCGAGGTTGACTCTCCCGACCGCTCGGATCGATTCGTACGAGCGCGAGCTCGATCGGATGCTCAGCCGGCAGGCGGACGCGCTGCTGCGCGCGTCCTACCGTGAACGCAGGCTGGGCCTCGCGCCGGCACGCAGCCGAATCCGCGCCTCGGGCCGTGGACCGGACCTTCCGCGCGGATGCCTTCTACGAGCCTGCGCGAGCCCTCGTTCGCGCCCATCGCCAGCCAGGCGGTAGTCTTATCAGCATCGTTTATAAGCTATCCAGCTTATGCTTGGGTCGGGCGACATCCACCGCGGCAGGCGCCCAAAGTCCGCCAACCATCCTTATAACTGGCTTTGATAAGCTCCTCTGCTTATAATTCCGCAGTCGATGGCCAGGAACATGAACCAGCTCGCAGTCCTGACCGGAGACGTGATCGCCTCGACGGACTTCGTCGATCGAACTGCGCTCCCCCACATCCTGCGCGAAGGCTTCGAAGGCGTCGCCCGCCGCTTCGGACTGCCCGTCCGCGCCTTCGAGATCTACCGCGGCGACAGCTTCCAGGGCGTCCTCGCACCCGAACAAGCACTGCTGGCCGCCACGATCGTGCGCGCGCGGCTGCGCTCGGTTCGCGTCGAGGGTCGCCGACGCAGCGGCGCGCTCGACGCCCGTGTCGCGATCGGGATCGGCGTGGTGCAGCACACGGTCGCGCGAGTCGTGGAGTCCGACGGCGAAGCCTATCGGCTG
>CAZKIY010000554.1:0-2286 GCA_964552875.1 uncultured Planctomycetaceae bacterium | reverse complement strand
CACAAGCGATTCAACGCCTTCGCGATGCGCACGAGAAGCCCCTTCATGCCGCGCGTCAGCGCGATCTCGTCCGGCGCCTCGACAACGAAGTGCAGATGGTTCGATTGGATCGAGTACTCGATGAGCCGGAAGCCGAATCGGTTCGCGCCCGCGGCGAGCGTCGCGCGCAAGAGCGCGAGCGTGCGTTCGCTCCGCAAGTTGGGCAGTCCCGCGAGGAGCCTCGTCGTGACGAGGACCGGATTGTGCCGCGTCACACGCGCTCGCGTGTCGTGCGGCACGAGCGCGCGATCGCCCTTCGGCTTGCGGCCCGCGCCGGTTCGCGTGCCGCCACGACGGAACAGGTCGAGTTGTCGAACGGATTGAAACGGCGGCGGCATGTGTGACTGTGAGGGCATACTTGACTGCGACTTAGACTGAGACCGCATGAGCGTGTGCGCGTGCGCGTGCGCGTGCGCCATCGACTCCCTCCTTCCGATAGAACGCGCGGCGAACGCTCGGGTCGTCGAAAATCACGAGAAAACAAGCATCGAGCAAAGACTGTCCCCAGCGCGGGATTCGAGTCCGCGGACATTCGAAGCGCTGTGCGCCACACGTCGCGGCCCGACCTGGGTGCTCGAGTCCAAGCCGTCGAGGTTCGACCGCTCGGCTCGAGCACCCGCGAGACCTCGCGATGATTCCGCGGACATTCGGCGAGGTCGGCGAGGTCGGCGTCGGTTCATCCGACGAGCAACGTTCGTTCGATTGCTGCCTGCGTCGATCGGACGTAGATCAAGACTGTACGCGAGAACGAGCTGGGTCGGGTGCAGCACCCTCCGCCTCGCCCGTCGCCCTCTCACTCGACCGTCGGACCGTCGGCAACCTGTCGACACCAATTCGTCTCGAGCGAGCGACCGAGGACTTCGCAACCGAGCTCGAGCGGTCCGGTGCGCGCCGCGCAGTTCAGTCGCGCCGATGATTCCGCGCACATCCTTTCCACGTGTTGCCTCGCGGCCGAACACGGGCAGGGCGGGTGTGCGGAACACCCGGATCCCTGTTCACGGAGACTTCGATCCGCTCACGGAAACTCCAGGCCGCTCACCCGGGCTTCGCTGACGCTTCGAGCGCTCGTTGCGGTAGGCGTCCCCATGCCGGTCCCGCCTCCGTCGATCCCGGGACTCGACTCGAGCGTCGGTTCGCAGCGCAGACGACGAGGCTGGCGGGACTGCCGAGATCGCAGGTGCTGTAGGCGACGTGAGATCGAGCGAGTGCGGACGCGTACCCGCGGGGGCCAAGCTTCGATTACGAGCGCCCCGCGCTGCCGAGATCGATCCGCACGGGTTCCCGAAGAACATTGAAAGAGCGGCGTCTCAGCGCGCCTTCGTCAAGGCCAGGATCGCGGCGTACGTGCGACCCTCGGGATTGCCCGAAGCGGTCGGCAGGCCGCACTCGCTCCAGCCCGCTTCGCCGTCTCGCGAGCCGCCGAACCCGCCTTCCATGTTCACGAACTCGGTGAAGCCGACCTGCGCGAGCTCCTCGCACGCGCGCAACGAACGTATCCCCGATTGGCAACCGACGACGAGCTTCGTCGTCTTCGCGAAATGCGCCACGACGACCTTCGTGAAGTCGGGATTGGGCTGCATGCCGGCCGGTCCGCGCGTCATCACGGGCACGTTGAAGGCGCCGGTCGGGTGCGCGGCCTCGAACTCCTCGGTCGTGCGCACGTCGAGGTAGGTGTGACCCGCGGCTATTAGCGCCGGGCAGTCCTTGGGCTTCACGTTCTTCATGGACTTCAGGGCTTCTGCTTCACTTCGTAGCCGACCGACTGGATCGCCTCGGCGATCTTCGCCTCGCTGGTCAGCGCGGGTTTGTACGTCACGCGGACGCTGTGCTGGTCGAAACTCGCCTGGCAGGCCTCGATGCCGTCCAACGCCAGCACCGTCGAGCTGATCGTGCCCTCGCAACCGGTGCACGTCATGCCCTCGACCTGCAGTTCGGCGGTGCGCGTCGCGTAGGTCACGAGGGGCACTTCCTGTGAGCACGCGCCGAGCAGCGCGGCCGCGAACAGTGCCGGTGCGAGCACGGCGCGCAGCGAGATCACGGCTGGCCTCCGGACTTCGTGGCCGGCTTCTTCGCGGCATTCGGAGCGGCCGCCGGCTGCGAGGCTACCGGCGCGGCCTTCGATGTGCTCGGCGCAGCCTTCGCTGCGGCTGGCGCAGCCTTCGACGAACTCGGTGCAGCCTTCGACGAACTCGGCGCAGCCTTCGACGAGCTCTGCGCAGCCTTCGACACGGCGGGCGCATCTTTCGA
>CAZKIY010000553.1:0-2291 GCA_964552875.1 uncultured Planctomycetaceae bacterium | reverse complement strand
TCCCACAGCGAGTCCGGATCGATGTGCGCCTCTTTCTTGAGTTCGTCGACCGTGCCGCCCGTGCGCCAGCGGTCGTCGAAGTCGGGACTCATCGCGTAGGCCTCGGCGACCTTCGAGCTCAGCCAATCGTGCATGAGTCGGCGCGCGCCGTTCGTGATCACGGTCGAATCCAACCAGTCACCGCGCGGCAGCACCGAGTCCTGGTACTCGCGCGGTTGCATCTGGAAGAGTTGCCAACTGACCGCGGCGAGGATCTTGATGTTGGGCGCGCCGGCTTGCGCGAAACGCGGCAAGAGTTGGAACACGGATTCCGTCGTGCTGGTCCCTTGGACGAGGATCGCGCCCTCCTTCGGCCGACTCTTGTCGTAGTCGCGAATCACGTAGCAACCCTTGGCCGCGTCCATGTGCGACGCACAGCCGATCGCCGCGCGATCCGGCACCGCGACGTTCGGGCGCGTCAGGTGGAGCGCGACGATCGGGACGTCGGTCATCAACGCCGCGGCGAGCATCGGCGCGACTTCGTTGTGCTCCCACGGATGCAAGTTGATCACGTGACCGTCCGGGAAGAGTTGGGTCGTGCCTGGCGCGAAGATGCCGAAGTGCGTGCGGCTGTCCTCGGCGGTTTCGGGTCCCGAGTGCCCTGCGACCCAGATGATCTTGCCGACCTTCAGCGGACAGTCCTGAGCGAGCTGCGAGAAGAGCCGCATCATCCCGTACATCAAGTAGCTGAACGATCCGTAGGTGGAGTGCGCGCCCCAATACCCGAGGAACTCCTTCTCCGGATGCGCGCTCATGTTCACGGACGCGAGTCCCGCCATGAGTCCTGAGTTCGTGAACTCGGTGATCTGCTGCGGCAACAGTGATCCGCCCGGGTTCTTGTTCCGCTCGTACCAACCGAAACCCTTCGACGCGCCGAAGTCCTGTGCGAAGCCGAAGATCGACGTCGACTCCGCCAGGTCGGCCGAGCACCCGAGGACGAGCGGCCGACCCATCTTCTCCTTGGCGACCGCGTTGACCCACGCGCCGAACTTACCGAAGCCTTCCTTGTTCGCGATCTTCGTGCCCGGAGCGACGAACAATTCCTTCGGCAACTTGTCGAGCGCGAGCCACGAACGATCCGTGTGCATGTTCGTGCCCGTGCCGAGCTTGAGACCCACCGGCTTCGTCGGCACGGACTCGCCCAGCTCGACGAGCGTGTCGGACAAGTACTCGACGAGCGCCTTGTCGTCGCGCAGCACCTTCATCACGGTCTTGAACCAGGCCTTCGACTGCTCGCGGCACGCGTCCTCTCCCGGATCCTTCGTGTCGCCGTGTCCGTCGAAGGAAACACCGTGTTTCCGCGCGAAATCGTCGCGGCACGTCCAGAAGAGCTCGCTGTTGCGGCCGTGCGCCTTGCCGTGACTCGCATAGTCGAACTTGTGATAGCCGCGACCCTTGCGCGTCTTGACCCACACCATGCCCGGCCGACCTTTCGGCGCTTCGTCGTGCACGATCGCGAGCAGCGCTTTCGTGATCTCGGCGTAGTCCTCGCCCTTCTCCGTGCCCGCGACGCGCCAACCGTACGGCTCGAACCAATCGCGCGGCGTTCCATGGACCATGTCCGAGCACGGCCGCGGATCGATGCCGTGATCGTTCCAATCGAACAAGTAGATGAGGTTGTCGAGCCCGAGTCCCCACGCCGAGTGCTTGACCTCGTGGTGCGCGCCCGCCGTGTGACCGCCCTCGCCTTCCATTGCGAAGACCTTCGTTTCGCCCGCGCCCGCGTGCTTCAACGCCATCGCTTCACCGAGCGCAGCCGGCGCACCGTGTCCCGACGGCCCCGTGTTGAACTTGAAGAAGAGCGTGTTGCCCTCCATCTCCGCGTGGCCCGGCAGTCCCTTGTTGTGACGCAGGAAGAGCAGGTGCTCCCACGTGAGCTGACGCTCCTTCGCGTTCGGCACGAGGAAGCGCGGATCGCCCGTCATCTCGTAGCGCGCTCGGAGCGCTTCGTTGTAGACCGCGAGCAGCGCGTACACGACCGGCGCGCAATGTCCCGCGGCGAGGACGAAGCGATCGCCGAACGCTTTTTCGGGGTGACGGATGTCGAAGCGCAAGCCGGCTCCGAGCGTCGACGCGACGAGGATCGGCACCTTGCTGCGTGAACCGCCCGGGTGGCCGGATTGCCTCAGATTCAGCATGAGATCGATGCACTGATCGATCAGGTCGCCGGTTTTCTCCCAGTGATGGAAGTTGCGGGAGAGTTGCTCGAAGGAGGGCTTGGCGACGGTCTGCATGTCCGGTTTCGAGGGGGG
>CAZKIY010000552.1:0-2292 GCA_964552875.1 uncultured Planctomycetaceae bacterium | reverse complement strand
ACTCGTTCCTCGAGCGACTCGCGCAAGCTCGCGAACGAATCGCGCTCGAAGGTGATCTCTTCGGCGTCGTCTTCGGCCGCGACGAGCGACGCGTGCTGGCGCAACGCCTCGTCGATCGCCTGCACCATGCTCTCGTAGCCGCACGGCTTCGTGAGGAAGCGGAACACGCCCGTTTCGTGCACGGCGCTCACCGCGAGATCGAGATCCGCGACGCCGGTCAAGAGGACGCCGACAGTTTCGGGCGCGTGACGATGCACTTCCGCGAGCAGCGCGATGCCGTCCATGCCGGGTAAGCCGTAGTCGGACAGTACTACCGGGAACGGCCCTTCGCGATCGAACGCGACGACGGCTTCCTCGGCGGTGCGCGTCGCGCACACGTCGAAGCGCCGCGAGAGCATGCGCGCAACGCCGGCACGCACGTCGTCGGAGTCCTCGACGAACAGAATTTTCGGGTTCACGGTGGGGAGCCAGCCGCGGGCGGGGGCCGCGCCGGAGCTACTCGTTCTTCGTACGAGTGGAAGAACCTCCTTGAGTTCGGTCGGAAGAAATGACCTGCACCTCGGTGCAAGACATCGATCCGGAATCCTCTACGTGCTCGCGCGAGGAAGGACCTTCCGACTCGGCAGCTCGCGTCAGTTCTTGTAGCTCTGCAACGGCGCGGGTATCCGGCCGCCCCGCTCGAAGAGAACAGGCGCTCCGAAACGGCCCGGATCCTGCACGATCGCGGTGCCGAGGAGGCCGCCCCACTCGACCGTGTCGCCCGGTCCTTTGCCGGGCACGGGGATGATGCGCACGGCCGTCGTCTTGCTGTTCACCATGCCGATCGCCATCACATCGGCGATGATGCCCGCGATCACGTGGACCGGCGTGTCGCCCGGCACCGCGACCATGTCGAGGCCGACGGAGCACACGCTCGTCATCGCTTCGAGCTTCGCGAGGGAGAGTGCACCTTCGCGAACAGCGCGGATCATGCCGGAATCCTCGCTGACCGGGATGAACGCGCCCGACAGACCGCCGACGGAGCTCGACGCCATGGCGCCGCCCTTTTTCACGGCATCGGTGAGCATGGCGAGCGCCGCCGTCGTGCCCGGCGCGCCCGTGCGCTC
Source organism: uncultured Planctomycetaceae bacterium (assembly GCA_964552875.1). Taxonomy (GTDB): domain Bacteria; phylum Planctomycetota; class UBA1135; order UBA1135; genus JAEUHZ01. The sequence continues at coordinate 1,186 of CAZKIY010000552.1, read as the reverse complement.
GACGCCGATCAACTCGAGGATGTCCGACACGGAATCGCCTACGGCGGGAGTCGGCGCGAGCGACACGTCGACGATGCCGAACTGCGTGCCCAGGCGGCGCGCGGCCTCGCGACCGACGAGCTCGCCCATGCGCGTGATCTTGAACGCAGTACGCTTCACCGTTTCGGCAACCGCGAGGAGATCGGCGTTCGGCCCGAGACGCGCTAGAGCGGAGCGCACCACTCCGGGGCCGGAAACACCGACGTTCACGACGGTCTCGGCCTCGCCGATGCCGATGTGCGCGCCCGCGACGAACGGGTTGTCCTCGACCGCGTTGCAGAAGCACACGAGCTTCGCGCAGCCCAGTCCTCCGCGATCGGCCGTGCGCGCCGCTGCGAGCAACGTGATCTCGGCGAAGCGATTCACCGCGTCCATGTTGATGCCCGCGCGCGTGCTGGCGAGCGATACGGACGAGCAAACGTGGTCGGTGACCGCGAGCGCCTCCGGGATCGAATCGAACAGTGCTCGGTCCGAGTTCGTGAATCCCTTGTGCACGTAGGCCGTGAATCCGCCGATGAAATCGACGCGACAGGCTTTCGCAGCGGCGTCCATCGCTCGCGCGAAAGGCACGAGATCCTTCGCACCGCTCGCGGCCGCGACCAGGGAGATCGGCGTCGTCGCGATGCGCTTGTTCACGATCGGGACGCCGAAATCGGCCGCGATCGAGTTGCCCACGTCGACGACGTCGCGCGCGTGGTGGACGATCTTCGCGTAGATCTTCTCGCAACAGCTCTCGAGGTCGGGATCGGCGCAATCGAGGAGGCTGATGCCGAGCGTGATCGTGCGGATGTCGAGCGTTTCGAGCTCGACCATGCGCACGGTCTCGAGGATCTCCTGGTCGGTGAAAGGCATGAGGCGCGGCAGTCTACGGCTCGCGCGTCGATCCGGAACCGGCCTTGCATTCGAACCGTGCGAGCGGATCCTGCTCGGCTCGCATGGAACGCGTCACGGCCAGGGATCTATTCGCGGAGCACGAACGCGGGCTCGAAGCCCTCGTGGAACTCGACGCGACGATCCATGCGATCGCATCCGCGGGCGACCTCGGCGCGCGGGTCGAAGCGCTCGAACGGCTCGCGGGCTGGATCCGCGCGGAGGACGGCGAGTTGCCCTGGCCGGCCGGCGCCGCGGACCCGGCCGGCGGTGACGC
>CAZKIY010000551.1:0-2306 GCA_964552875.1 uncultured Planctomycetaceae bacterium | reverse complement strand
ATGCGGAGAAGCCCGCAGGATAACAGCGCGGCCAAGGTCCGCGATGTGGGTCGCGGGTCGCTCGCACCGGGAACTCGGCTCGCGGCACGCCGCGTGCTTCGGAACGACGCGGCCCCCGAGTCCCTCTCCGCGGCAAACCGGGACCGCGTGGATCGACGACTCAAAGTGAAGTATCCATCGACCCTCGCATCGAGGAGCGACGCAACGAAGTCCCGCGAGCGCGTTGGCTCGACTTCTCGATGCGCTCTCAGAACGAGAAGCGCACGCTCCCGATGATCATCTCGTCGTCCTCGGCCTGCTCGTAGTTCAGGCCCACACTGAGGAATCGGACGAAGTGCACGCGCGCACCGAAATTCCAGAAGACGGGCTCGTCGTCGCTACCCAGGTTGTTGTCGAGCTTCATCGTTCCGACGGCGGCATTCAGCTCGAGGCCACCGCTCGCCCACGGCATCGCGAACCAGCGCGCTCCGCCCGACACGCGATACCCCGTGTCCGAATCGTCCAGCTCGTCGAGGTCGCTCGAAACGTCGTTGTAGAGGAAGCCGACTTCACCGACGAGGTCGAGGTTCGGGAGGATCCCGAAGTGCGCGCCGGCGCCGAGTGTGATCAGGTCAGTGTCCGTGTTCTCGAAGTCCGTCGATTGATTCGAGTACTCGCCGAACAGGTAGAACCAGACGAGCAAGTTCAGCGACCCGCGGCCGTAGAAGATGTCGACGTCATCGTCGAGGTCATCGACATCGGTCTTCGCGGCACCAATTTCGAGGTAGGTGTAGCTGAGGATCGAATCCGCGTCGGGCGCGAGAAGCGGAGCCGGAGCGGCGACCGAGTTCGGCGCGAGGAACTCCGCGAGCGGCGAGTCAAACAGCGAGTCGGAGCCGGAGGACGACGGCGCGAGAGCCGATGCGGCGAGCGCGCAAGCGAGGAGCGACATGGAATTTTCCGTGGGGTCGGCTGTTGGGAATCAGAACGAGGCACATAGGCTCGTGCGCGTGATGGTGTATCCGCCTCGAGCTTCGACGCGCAACTGAGCGGGGCCAGGAACATATCGATCGCATTGCCTCTTCGAAACCCGTTGCGCCGACCCGCGACGCAAGGGCCCGCGATTGCTTCGCAGTGTCTGATCCGGAGGATCGCGATGTTCGGCGTCTATCGGAGCGTGCCGTGCCACTTCCAACGGAGCGAAAGCCCCGCAACGAATCGCGAGCCCCTTGGTGTGCTCGCGAGTCGTCTCCTCACGGCCACCCGTAGATACTGCGACGGACTCCAGGCGAAGGCCTGAAGTCCGTCGAGATTCGCTGCGTAGTCGGATCGAAACGAGAAGCGCACGTTGCCGAGGACTCGGTCGTCGTCTTCGATCTGCTGGTAGGCGAGGCCGACGCTGAACGCGTTGAAGAAGCGCACGCGCGCGCCCACTTCGAAGTAGAGCGGCTTATCGTCGCTGCCGAAGTTCGTCGAGGCCGCCGTACCGCCCGATTTCGCCATTGATTTCGAGACGCCCGCCATCCCAGGGCTGCGCCATGCAACGTGCGCCGCCCTCGACGATGCAACCGCTGTCGTCGTCGAGATAGGAGTCCGCGAACAGCCAGCCGATCTCGCCGTGCAGGCTGAGGCGCGGCACCACGCTCCACCCCGTCCCGTTGGACAGATGCGGACGTCAGCCGCCGGAGAGGCGCGCGATGCCGGTGGAGCCCGTCATCCCGCTCAATCGATCGCGCCAGACGAGCTGAATCATGGAGCCCGCGTGTTCGTGCGGCCGTCCCTCGAGCCGCATGATCGCGGTTCCTTCCAGGTTCGCGCTCACGGTCGCGAGGCGCTGACACGGATCGGCGACGCACCAACGGCCACTGCCGAAAGTCGCACCCGGTACCACACGCGGCCCCGCCACGAGGATGCCGAGAGCTTGTGGCGGGAGGTCGACCGCGACGACGAGCGTCTGCGATCCGGCACCGACGCAAATGAGCGGGGTGCCCGGACACGGACCGCCGCTCGCGCGCGAAAGCGGCGACGTTGCGGCGAGGACGAGTGCGAGAATGGCGATCCGACGAATCACGGGGAGCCTCCTGAGGGGCTGGGGCGGACGACGGTAGGTCGCTCGTCTGCCCGGGCAACACGAAAAACGTGCGGGCCGGATCGGCCTGGTGCCGGAGATGGGAGTAGGGGCGCGTGTCTGCGCGCGCAGTCAGAGGTTGCGCCGCAGGAGCGAGAGCCCCTCGCGTGCTTGACGGGCCAGCTCGCCCGGGTTCGCGACCGACGACAAGCGCCGCACCAGGTAACGCGGCCGGAGGTAGAAGCGGCGCACCATCTCT
>CAZKIY010000550.1:0-2306 GCA_964552875.1 uncultured Planctomycetaceae bacterium | reverse complement strand
GACGGAACGGTCGTCGACCTCGACCTCGTGCGCATACGCCACGAGCGCATGAAGTTCGACTTCACCGTGAACGACGCGCCGCGACCGGAACTCTTGCGCGGTCTCGATCTCTCGCTGTGGAAAGGCGTCGTGCGCGGCGCGCAGGACACCGAAGTGCAGCTGTCCTTCGCGCGCACGGGAGCATCCGGCTGGATCCGTCGCGAAGGGTCCCTCGTCCACGTCCTGCCGCGTCGCGATGAGCGCGGCGACTGGACGCGCGGAGACTCGCTGCTCGTCGACGAGCGCGTGTTGAACGGGATCGGACTCGAATTCGAGGGATCCTGTGCGGCGACCGAGCTCCCGGGCCTCGGCACGGAACGCAATGCACCGCTCACGCGCATTCCGCGGACGTCGGAGCCCATCGGGGGCTCGATCGGCCTCTCCGGACCCGGTTGCGGTCTGCGCGAGTGCCGCATCGCGATCACGAGCGACTTCCAGTGGTACACGAAGTTCAACGACCTCGCGGCGCAGACGGCCTACACGACGACGCTGCTCGGTTTCGTCAGCGATCGTTACGAAGCGCAGGCCAGCACACTGCTCACTTTCCCTTCGGTCGCGTTCTACACGACGGCCGCGGATCCGTGGGCGGCGCAGGACGTGGTCGGCAACAACTGCCAGGACGTGTTGTTCGAGTTGCAATCCACGTGGGTCGGAAACCTCCCCGCGAACGCGGACCTCGGGCACCTCCTGTCCGGTGCGAACTTGGGCTGCGGCGTCGCGTGGCTCGATGCGCTGTGCGACCCGAACTACAACTTCTCGGTCTCGGGCAATCTGAACGGGACGATCGCGTTCCCGATCCAGCAGCAACCGAACAATTGGGACTTCATCGTCGTCGCTCACGAGCTCGGGCACAACTTCGACGCGCTGCATTCACACGACTACTGCCCGCCGCTCGACGAGTGCCCTCCGGCGCAGTACTTCGGCGCGTGCCAAACGCAACAGGTGTGCTCGAACCAGGGCTCGATCATGAGCTACTGCCACCTGTGCTCGGGCGGGACGGCGAACATCACCACGTACTTCCATCCGACGTCCGCGAGCGACATGACCGCGGCCGCAGCGTCGTGCCTGCCGCTCCTCGCGGGGATCAGCGCGAATCCGCCGACGCTCGTCCCGCCGAACATCGCGATCCCGGTCTCGACGACGATCGCGGGCACGCCGGTCGGCGCAGTGCAACTCCTGTGGCGTCCGAATGCGTCGACGCCCTTCGCGGCGATCGATCTCGTCAACTCCGGCGGAGGAATCTGGAGCGGTTCCCTACCGCCACTCGCGTGTGATGACGCGCCGAACTTCTACTTCGCGTTCACCGAAGCCAACTGCGGTCTGCTCACAGCGCCGAACGGCGCGCCCGCGACGAGCTACTCGGTCGAGGTCGCAGTGTTGGCCACGACGTTCCTGGACAACTTCCAGACGAACCTGGGTTGGACACCGTCCAACTTGGGCGCAACGAGCGGCGATTGGGAACGCGGTGTGCCGGTGAACGACGGCGGTTGGGCCTACGATCCGGCTCTCGACGGTGACGGCAGCGGGAGCTGCTGGCTCACACAGAATGCGGCCGGCAACACGGACGTCGACGCGGGTTCGGTCGCGCTCGTCTCGCCGCCGATCGATCTTTCCTCGACGACGGCAACGCTCGAGTACTTCTACTTCCTGCGTCTCACGGCGAGCGATTCGACGGACGAGTTGCGCGTCGAGGCCAGCGCGAGCGGCATCGCCGGTCCGTGGGTCACCGTCGCGATCCACAACACGGACGGAGGGCTTGCCTGGCGACTGCACCGGATCGATCGCGCGGACTTCATCGCAGCCGGCGTGACACCCAGCTCCGCGTCGAGGCTGCGCTTCACGGCCACGGATTCGAATCCCGGCAACATCGTCGAGGCCGGACTCGACGGACTGCGCGTCTCCCAGGCGACGTGCACGACAGTCGGTGCAAACCACTGCCTCGCTACCGCGAACTCGTCGGGAGGATCCGCCAACATCACCGCGACCGGCACGGCGAGCATCGCGGCGAACAACTTGGTGCTCCGAGCCGCACCGGTGCCGGCGAGTTCGACCGGTCTCTTCTACTTCGGCCCGACCACGACACAAGTCGTGTTCGGAAACGGCTATCGCTGCGTGACCGGAACGATCCGACGTCTCGGCATCGTGCCCGCTTCCGGCGGAGCCCTCACGCGCGTCGTGAACAACGCCGTGCCGCCGTCCGCGGGCGTGATCGTCGCGGGCTCGACGTGGAACTTCCAAGCGTGGTTCCGCGACGTCGCCGCCGGTGG
>CAZKIY010000549.1:0-2307 GCA_964552875.1 uncultured Planctomycetaceae bacterium | reverse complement strand
CGATGGTGTCGCGCAGGGCTGGCAGAGACTCACGCCCTGTTCAGGGACTGTCAAGTCGGCCCCCGCTGATTCCCCGATCGAGCTGGGAATCGCCACGAGGGGGAGTGACTGGACCTCCCGGATCCCGTGCCGTTGCCGAGGTGCACTGTCGGACGAACACGATGCGGAGTGGATGTTTGGATCAGGTTCGGATGAGATCGCCGTGCGACCACGAACGCTCGACGCAACGGCCGCGCGGCCGAGTTCAGTTCCCGATTCCGATCTCGAGCGCCGCCACGCACCGATCCACAGACACCGGCGGTCGCCGCGAACACTCGACGATCCGCGGTTCGAGTTCCTGGAACCACCCGTTTCGCCGTTCCGCGATGCGGGGAAGTTCCTCCACCGGATCCTTGCCGAGCAGCGGCGGTCGCGCTCGCGGGTTCGCGCGCATCCGACGCTGCAACTCCTCGATCGGCACGACGAGCCACAGACACTGCGCGCGCGTGCGCAGAAGCAAACGGTTGCGCGCGCGCTCGACCACGCCGCCGCCGGTCGCGACGACGAGCGGTTCCGTGCGCGACAGCACGCGTTCGAGCGCGCGCTCCTCCAAGTCCCGGAACCGCGGCTCGCCCTCGACGCTGAGGATCTCCCCCGCCGGGCGCAGCACATCCGTCGCGCGCAACGCCGCGTCCTCGCGCGACAACTCCACGTCGAGGTCGACGAACACGCGGCCGAGTCGCTTCGCCAGCAACTTCCCCAGCGTCGTCTTCCCGCTCGCGCGTAAGCCCACGAGCGCGATCGGGCGCGGATCGATCGTCATGCGGGATCCTCGGCGAGCAACAGGTCGAGCGCGACCCGCATCGTCTCGATCGGCGCATCCACGCCGGTGAAGGCCCGAAATTGCGCGACCGCTTGCTCGAGGAACCACTCGCGGCCTTCGATCGTCGTGGCGCCCGCGGCGCGCGCGGCGGTGAGCAGCGGCGTCGTGCGCGGACGATACACCGCGTCGAGCACGACGGATCCGGCGCGCAAGGCAGCGCGCGGCACAGGCATCGCGCCCGGGTGCGACAGCGAACCGAGCGGCGTCGTGTTCACCAGCACGTCGTGCGGGATCTCGTCGAGCTCTTCGATTCGGCACGGTTGGGCTGCGAACGCGCCCGCGATCTCGGCACGCTTCGCCGGGTCACGACCCGCGACGACGACTCGTGCGCCGTCGAGTCCATGCAGTGCAGCGCGCGCAGCTCCGCCGGTTCCCACGACGACCGCGACGAGGTCCGCGAGCTTGCGTCCGTCCACGCGGAGCGCGCGCTCGATGCACGTCCGCACGGCGCTCGCGTCCGTGTTCGTCGCGTGCCAACCGAGGTCGGTCCGCACCAGCGTGTTCGCGGCGCCGCAGGCTTCGACGGCGTCGTCGCGGACGCGGGCGAGAGCTGCGGCTTCGGCTTTGAACGGCATCGTCACGGAGAGTCCGCTCACGCCGATGTCGGTGGCGAGATCGAGGAACGCCGCGAACGACTCCGGTTCGAACGCGACGTAGGCCGCGTCCACGCGCGCTTTGCGCAACGCGACGCCGTGCAACGCGGGCGAGAGCGATGCGCCGATCGGACGGCCGACCACGCCGAGGATTCGTGTCGATCCGGTCGCGCCCAGGGCGGGCCACATCGCGCGCAACACGTCGGCTTCGATCTGGCCCGGTGCCGTCGGTGCGCCTTCGCTCGTGCGCGCGGGCGCGGCGTACGTCGCGAGCGAGCCGCAGATGGGAGCGAGCACGCGCGTGAAGCTGCCGGCGGCACCACTCGCGAACGCGATGATCGGCCGACCGGCGCGCGCGCGGTTTCGGGCGAGGCGCAGGATGCGCAAGCCGTCCTCGGCGCAGCGCGCGTGCGTCACGAGCTTGATGCGATCCTCGGGGTCGGCGACGCCTTCGATGTCGGCGAGAAGTCCCTCGAGATCGACGGGCGTCCCACTCAGAACGTGTCGCGACACGACGCGTCGCGCGCGCACCGGTCCGAGCGCGCGTGCGAGTGTCCAGGGCACGTCGATCCACGTCGCGCCAGCGGCGCTCGCCCGGCGCAACAGCTCGAGACGTTGCGCGTCACTGCCGGCGAACGTGCCGAACGCCTCGGGTCCGTTGATCGCGACGAGCACCGGTCGCGCAAGAGTCGCGAACTCGGCTTGCATCTCCTTCTCGGGCCGATCCGCGCACGCATCGAGCCGCAGTTCGAGCACGTCCGCGTGCGGCACCTGCTCGCGCGCCAGCGCGACCAGCGCGCTCCATTCTTCGGCACGGTTCGAGACGACGAGATCCAACGAGAGAACCGGACC
>CAZKIY010000548.1:0-2308 GCA_964552875.1 uncultured Planctomycetaceae bacterium | reverse complement strand
ACGTCCTCGGTGAAAGCGAGGTTCGTCTCGCCCTCGATCGTGATCTTGTTGTCGTCGTAGATCCAACACAGGTTCGAGAGCGCGAGGTGCCCGGCGATCGACGCCGCCTCGCAGGCGACGCCTTCCATGAGGTCGCCGTCGCTGCAGATCACGAACACCCTGTGCGAGAAGAGCTCGAGCCCCGGCCGGTTGTAGCGCGCCGCCAGGAAACGCTGCGCGGCGGCGAGCCCGACGGAGTTCGAGACGCCCGCTCCGAGCGGACCGGTCGTGGTCTCGACGCCGCTCGTCCAGCGGAACTCGGGATGTCCCGGGCAACGGCTGTCGAGCTGACGGAAACGCTCGATGTCCCCCAGCGGTACAGCCAACCTGCCCGTGCGTTTGCCGTGCGCATCGACCTCTTGCACACCTGCGAGATGCAACACGCCGTAGAGCAACATCGACGCGTGCCCACACGAGAGGACGAACCGATCGCGATCGATCCAGGTCGGATCCAGGACGTCGTACCGCAGAGCATGTTGCCACACGGTGTACGCGACGGGCGCGAGCGCCATCGGAGTTCCGGGGTGACCGCTGTTCGCCTTTTGGACCGCGTCCATGGCGAGCGTGCGGATCGTGTCGATCGCGAGACGGTCCAGATCCTGAGTCATGGCACGGAAGCTCGACGCGGATCGCCGAACTCGAACGGTGGCGGGGTGGGCGGGGAAGCCTCATTCTGCCCACGCGAGGTCGCGACCGCGAGGGATTCCGCTCCTGGCGTTCAGGTGATCGAGATTCGCGCGTCGAGAGCGACGGGGCGCTCGACGACCTCGGTCGAACCGTGATGCGCGGACATCGCGGTCGACCAATCCATCGTGAAGCGCGCGTTGATTTCCGACAAGGGGTTCAGCACGACGCCGTGACTTCCGACCGCGCGATGGTGGTACGCGTCGATGCCGAACGGGCCGAAGTAGCCCACGGCCGCGAGCGCGGATCCGGCCGCCGCGCAGGCTTCTTCGAGTCGCGCGTCGTCCGCGGGCGCGACGTCGGTGGCCGGCGCGTGTTCGGTCGCGATCCACGCTCCGTGCGCGTTCACGGATTGGAAGCACGGCCGCGAGATCGCAATCGATCCGTCGCGGCGGACGTAGCCCGACCGGGTGTGCTCGCGCAGCGTCTCGACCCACGGCTCGAGGACGAGCGGGCCGAAGCGCAGGCCGGCGTCGATCCAGGCGATTTCGGCCGTGGAGGGTCGGCCGGCGGCGATGCGGCGACGGCCGCGACCCGCGGCGCCGAACGTGCGTCGGACGAGCCAACCGAGAGGCGCCGGGTGCGCGAGCTGCTCGAACACGGACTCGCGGTGCGGCGCGACGTGCTTGTCGAAGCTCGCGCGGGCGAGCGGGGCGCGAACGAGGCTCGCGAAAGGACGGGAATTCGCGCGCCGCAGGACGTCCAGACCGGGTGCATCCGGGACGACCGCTCCGGCCCGCGTGAGCATCGCGAGAGCGCGCGGAGTGGGCGACCAGGCTCGCCCTTCGAGGCCGTGCGCGCGCTCCCGTAGCGTCGGATCGCTCGCGAGCCCCTCGTCCGTGACGATGACGTCGCGCGCAGCGACGAGCGCGCCGACGAGCTTCGGACTCATGAGCGCGACGATCGCGCGCATGTGATCGGTCGTCGCGTAGCTCCGCAGCGCCTCGAGCTCGTGCTCGGCATCGAGGTTCAAAACCCACGCGCGCGGCGGTCGATCCACTTCAACTCCTCTGCGCACCGGGATCCGGTTCCGCTGCGAGACGCGCGAGGAACAGCTCGTCCTGACCCGCGCGACGTCGCGCTTCGAGGTTCAGCGGTCGCCCTTGGAAGAGCGCCGGCGTGAGCGGTGCCGGGAGCGCCGCGCGCCACGCGTCGTAGTCGAGCGGCGCACCGGTGAAGTGTGCGAACCACCGCGCGGCGAACGCGACGTGCTGGATCTCGTCGGCCAGGACGGCATCGAGGATGTTCGCGCCGACCTCATCCCCAACTTCACGAAAACGCCGTGAATAACGCGCGGAATGCTCCAAGTTCGCGCCTTCGAGGCCGAGCCCCTGCAAGGCCACGAACGACGCCGGGTTCAGGCATCCATGGATGCGTTTCCAGAACCAATCGCGCACGGGAACGGCGCCGTCCAGGAGTCCGATCCGTCGCGCGTGCGCGACGTAGGCACGTCGGTGCGCGAGCTCCTCGTTCGCGAGCCGCACGAGGCCCGCGCGGAACTCGCGCGGCGTCTCCGGGAACGCGAGAACCGCCCACGCGAAGAGTTCCGCGGCCTGCAACTCGTGGTGCGCGAACGTGAGGAAGA
>CAZKIY010000547.1:0-2310 GCA_964552875.1 uncultured Planctomycetaceae bacterium | reverse complement strand
GCGTCACCGGTGCGAAGCGCAAGGGCGCGGGCGCCGTCGTCACGATCGACGGCGCGGATCCGGTCGAGTGCGATCGCGTGCTCTTGTCCGTCGGTCGCAAGCCGTACACGGAGAACTTGGGCCTGGAGACGGTCGGCCTCGCGCTCGACGAGCGCGGTCGCGTGCCCGTGGACGATCACTTCGCGACGAGCGCGAAGGGCGTTTATGCGATCGGCGACGTCATTCGCGGCCCGATGCTCGCGCACAAAGCCGAGGACGAGGGCGTCGCGGTCGCCGAGTTCTTGGCCACGGGTCACGGCCACGTGAATTACGACGCGATTCCGAACGTCGTCTACACGGCGCCCGAGATCGCGTCCGTCGGCAAGACCGAAGAGGAGCTCAAAGCGTCCGGCGTTCCGTTCAAGAAGGGCTCGTTCCCCTTCATGGCGAACGGTCGCGCGCGCGCGCTCGGTCATATGGACGGCAAGGTCAAGATCCTGGCGCATGCGGAGACGGATCGGATCCTCGGCGCGCACATCATCGGGCCGCGTGCCGGCGACTTGATCGCCGAGCTCGTAGCCGCGATCGAGTTCGGCGCGTCGAGCGAAGACGTCGCGCGCACGTGCCACGCCCACCCGACCTTGGCCGAGGCCGTGAAAGAAGCGGCGCTCGCCGTCGACGGCCGCGCCTTGCACATCTGAGGGGTCGTGAAGAGATCGATTCGACGGTCACCACGAAATGAGTGGCGTCGCTTCGCCACGCGAGAGCCCGTGAATTCTTCACGAGCTGTGAGCCCTTTCAGCCGGGATAGCCGCATTCGAACCGTCTGGCTGGAGGGCTGATCTTCGAAATCCATGCAACGATTCCGAGGTCCGCGCAGACTGGATCGGCCCAACCGACCCTGGCCTGGCGCTCGCGATGACCCGATTCACGACTGCGGTCCCCGTAGTGGGTAGACCGATCACGGACACGCTGATTCGTCGTGCGACCTTCGGGGCGGACGGGGAGATCGATCGAGCGGCTCGAGAACTCGGCTGGGACGCGTTCCTCGAACGCCAATTGCATCCGAGCGCGATCGACGACCAGGAGCTCGATCGGCGTCTCTGCTCCGAGTTCCCAGAGCTCCGGCTCTCGGCCAAGGAGGTGCTGAAGGCGTTCGAAGCTCCCGCTCGTCGGTCGCGCTCCTTGGTCTTACTGCGCGCGGTCTACTCGAAGCGTCAACTGTTCGAGCGTATGGTCGATTTCTGGAACGATCACTTCAGTATCGACGTGACAGCCGGGGAGTGCCGCGTCCTCAAGACAATCGAAGACAGCACGGCCATTCGTGCGCACGCCCTCGGCCGTTTCCGTGACCTGCTCGAAGCCGTCACGAAGAGCGCCGCGATGCTCGAGTACCTCGACAATCGCAAGAACCTGAAGGCAGCCCCGAACGAGAACTTCGCGCGCGAGCTCCTCGAGCTGCACACGTTGGGTGTCGGTGAGTACGACGAGAGCGACGTGCGCGACACCGCGCGCTGCTTCACGGGATGGACCATGGTTCCCCGGCAGGACTCGCGATTCGGAGACTTCGTGTTCGACGCAGCAGAGCACGACGAAAGCCCGAAGGTCGTCCTCGGGACGCCCATCCCAGCGAACGGCGGCGAGGCCGACGGTCAGTTGGTGCTCGACCTCGTCGCATGTCACCCTGCGACCGCCCAGCGCATCGCGCGCAAACTGTGCCAGCGGTTCATTTCCGAGTCTCCGCCGTGCGCAGTCGTGAAGGCTGTCGCGTTGGCTTTCACCAACTCCGACGGCGATCTGCGCGAGACTCTCCGGGTCCTGTTCCGGAGTGAGTACTTCACTCACGATCCGCTCGATCCAGTGGGCGAAACCGCAGCGGAACCGGCCGTATCCGTCAGCGAGATCGCACAACCAAAGTTCGTCCGACCCTTCCACCTGGTGGTCGCGCTCCTGCGCGCGACTCGCGCCAATATCGAGGACGCGGGTGGATTGATCGATGAACTTGCCGACCTAGGCGACGCGCCTTTCAGCTGGCCGACGCCCGACGGACCGCCCGACGATCGCGAATGGTGGGAGTCCTCGCTCCTCTCACGTTGGCGATTCGCCGAACGGTACGCGCGTCAGGAGATCGCTGGCGTGTCGTTCGACATCGGCGCACTCACCTTGGGCTCGACACCCGAGGGAATCGTCAATCGACTCGACGAGTGCCTCATGCACGGGCGCATGTCCGCGGTGGATCGTGCCGTGTTGCAGGCACGGGCGGAGGCACTGACGACTCTCGATGCGGGCGCGCTCGAACGGTTGCTGACGTTGGCCGCGTGTTCGCCGAGC
>CAZKIY010000546.1:0-2313 GCA_964552875.1 uncultured Planctomycetaceae bacterium | reverse complement strand
CCGCTCGGGAGATCGAGTTCCGGGAGCTCCGCGCGCAGCTCTTCCAACGCCTGCCGCAGCTCGCGTCGCGCCTCCGCGTCGAGCGGAGCGTGGATCTCGATCACGGTGCGCGGGGTGCCGTCGCGCTCGATCGTCCGCACAGTGAGGTCCAGCCCCGAAGAAATTTCCCGCCGCAGCAGGGCGAGGATCGGACCCGCGTCGCGACCGGGGCGCAGCTCGATCTCGGCGTGGACGCTGGGCTTCGCGGCGTGGGTCGGCGAATCCTCCTCGGTCGCCTCACCCGGGTCGTCGTACGACAGTTCGAGGCGCGAAATCGGTCCGTGACGCGCCCACTCGTTGGGCAAGTTGGTCGCGATCACGGCCGCGGTCAGGATCGCACCGAGACCGACGACGACCAGGAGCGCGCAACCGATCGCGCAGCCCGCCGGCCCCGTGATCCGGGTCTTCAAGGGATCGACGGCGCCGCGAGTCGCGAACCAGACCGCGAAGGCGAGGACGGTGCAGAGCAGTAGGAAAGCGAGGGTGGCGAAGCCGAACATGGGCATGCGTGTGAGTGCGAACATGGGGAGGCCGCGGCGCGGGTGGGCGGCGCTTACGCCCGTACAGCGAACTCATTCTGACGAAGTCGGGTCGGGTCTCGGCCCGGACGACCGGGATCCGTAGACTCCTCGCCCTCGAAACTCGGCGCAGAGAGCCGCGGAAGTCGGAGTCAGAACCCATGGAACGCCTCGAGAGCTACGTACTCGGCCGTTGGCAGCCTGCCGCGGGCGAACTCGCAACGGTCGTCGATCCGACGCACGAAACGCCCCTCGGCCAAGTCGGATCGCACGGCATCGACTTCCAAGCCGTTCTGGCGTACGGCCGCGAAAAGGGCGGACCGGCGTTGCGCGCGCTGACGTTCGCCGAGCGCGGCAAGCTGCTCGCCGGCATCGCAGCCGCGATCCACGAGAAGCGCGACGAGCTCATCGACGTCTCGATCCAGAGCGGCGGCACGACGCGCGGCGACGCGAAGTTCGACATCGACGGGGCGATCGGGACGCTCACGTACTACGCCGGCCTCGGCGAGAAGCTGGGCAGCCGCACCTACCTCCTCGACGGCGATGTCGTGCAGCTCGGCCGCACGCCGCGTTTCTCAGGGTTGCACGTGCGTGTCCCGCGTCGAGGCGTCGCGGTGCACGTGAACGCGTTCAACTTCCCGGCGTGGGGGATGATGGAGAAAGCCGCCTGCGCGCTGCTCGCCGGGATGCCGGTCCTCGAGAAGCCCGGCACGCCGACCGCGCTCCTCGCCTGGCGCATCGCGCGGCTCGTCATCGAGAAGGTGAAGCTGCCCGACGGCGCCTTCCAAGTCGTCATCGGCTCGCTGGGCGACACGCTCGACCACATGGGACCGCAGGACGTGTTGGCGTTCACGGGCAGTTCCGCGACGGGCGCGAAGTTGCGCGGGCACCCAAACCTCGTGCGACACAACGTGCGCGTGAACGTCGAGGCCGACTCGTTGAACGCCGCCGTCCTCGCGCCCGACGTCGACACGGGATCCGAGACGTTCGGTCTCTTCCTGAACAACGTCGTCACCGACATGACGCAGAAGACCGGACAGAAGTGCACGGCAGTGCGGCGCATCCTGGTTCCGAGCGACGCGTTGAACTCCGTGCGCGACGAGCTCGTCGCGGCGCTCGCGCGCATCGTGGTCGGCGATCCGGCGGACAAGCTCACGCGGATGGGGCCGTTGGCGTCGAAGTCACAACTCGACGAAGTTCGGGCCGGAATCGAGCGCTTCGCGCAGTCGGGCACGCTCGCCTGTGGCGGTTCGAAGCCCGTGCACGCGAAGGGCTACTTCGTGGCACCCACGTTGGTCGTCGCCCGCGACGGACGCGAGCCGGCGTTCCACAGGGAAGAGGTCTTCGGTCCGGTCGCCGTGCTGCTCCCTTACTCGGGCGATGCACGCGAAGCGGCCGCGATCGTCAACCTGGGCGGCGGCGGGCTCGTGTGCAGCGCGTACTCGAACGACGCGGCGTGGAGCACGACGTTCGCGCTCGAAGTGGCGCCTTGGCACGGACGTGTGTGGCTCGCGTCGGACAAGTCGGCCGAGCAGTCCCTCGCGCCGGGCATGGTGTTGCCGCAGATGGTCCACGGCGGTCCAGGACGTGCGGGCGGCGGCGAGGAACTCGGCGCGGAACGCGGGCTCGCGTTCTACCAACAGCGCACGGCGATCCAGGGGTTCCAGGGGCACTTGCAGACGCTGTAGGAGTCAGGCTCCACTCCGCCGTTCTCGCCGACGGGCTGTCTTCTCGCGAACGGGTCGAGCGAGAACGG
>CAZKIY010000545.1:0-2331 GCA_964552875.1 uncultured Planctomycetaceae bacterium | reverse complement strand
TCTCGATCGGCCACGGCGGTAGCTACCGCGGCCCCGGCGACACGGTCCCGCCCGGCGGCGGTGGCGGCGGTGGCGGCGGCACAGGTCCCAGCACGCCCGGCCCATCCGGCCCGAGCACCGGCGGCCCCGCCGGTCCCAGCACGCCCGGCCCGGCCGGTCCGGGCGTCCCGACGGGTGGCGGCGGCGGTCGGCCCGCGGGCCCCAGCACGGGCGGGGTGGCCTCGGGCCCCGACCTCACCACGTGGGAGTTCTGGTGGGGCTTCAACAAGGATCAGTTCCTGAACCTCAAGGCCCACATCCACTCCGGTGGCGTCAGCACGGGCGGTGACGACTTCTTCGGCGGCCTCGGTCAGACGGAGCAAGCGAAGAACACGCTGCGCCCCTCGGACGAGACGGTGCGCACGAAAGTCGTTCCGGCGCTGAAGGATGCGCTCGAGAAGGAACGCAGCAACGACATCGTGACCGGCGCACTCATCGCGCTGGGCAAGATCGGTGACGAGAAGAGCGAGGACGGCAAGTCCGAGTTCGAGCCGCTGATCTCGAAGTTCCTCGCCGATGCGAACCAGGAGATCGCGGAAACGGCCGCCGTTTCGCTGGGCATCCTCGCGAACGAGGCCTCGATCACGAAGCTCAAGGACCTCGCTCTCGACACGAACGCGGGTCGCAAGCTCGTCGGCGGCGGAACCGAGGTGAATTACCGCACCCGCGCCTTCGCGACGTACGGCTTGGGCCTCATCGGCGCGCGCACGGGCAAGAACGAAGTTCGCCAAGAGATCGCGCGGATCCTGATCGACATCATCAAAGGGCCCGACGCGAGCACGAAGGACGTCAAGGTCGCGGCCGTGATCGCGCTGGGCCTGACGCCGATCGACGTCGACCCGAGCGAGAACCCGGAAGGTGCGAGCAACGACTCGTCGCGCCAGGCGCAGATCAAGTTCCTGCGTCGCTTCTACCAGGATCAGCAGAATCACTACGTCCTCCGTTCTCACGCCCCCGCCGCGATGGCGCGCTTGCTCGTCGGAGCTCCGGCCGATCTGCGCGACATCGTCGCTCAGAACCTGCTCGAGGCGCTCGACAAGAACTCGAAGGAGAAGGACGAAGTCCGGCAGAGCTGCGTACTCGCGCTGGGTGTGATCGGCGACTCGGACGCGGACAAGGTCGACGCGGAGATCCGCGCCGCACTGAAGCGCATGTCCGACGAAGGCGATCAGCAGTCCAAGCACTTCACGAACATCGCGATGGCGCAAGTCGGCGGCCGGCCAGGTCAGGGCGCGGACAACGAAAAGGGCCAAAAGGAAGCGCGTGAGTTCCTCCTGAACCAACTCCAAAAGGGCAAGAGCTCGATGAAGCCGTGGGCCGGTGTGGCCATCGGCGTCATGGAGAACGGCCTCGCCAAGAACGAAGTTCCGGCGACGTCGGCCTCGGGTACGGCCAAGGAAATCCTGCGCAAGTCGCTCATGGACGCCGTGTCGCCCGAGCAAGTCGGCGCGTTCTCGATCGGTCTCGGCATCGCGGGTGACGTCGAGGGCAAGAAGCTCCTCGCCGAGAAGCTCGGCAAGACGTCCGAGCCCAACGCGCGCGGCTACATCACGATCGGTCTCGGACTCATGGACGCCCGCGACTCGATCAAGGACATCCAGACGATCGTCAAGGACTCGAAGTACAAGCCCGACCTGCTCAAGTCCGCGGCCATCGGCCTGGGCCTCTTGGGTGACAAGGAACTCGTGCCCGACCTCATCGTCATGCTCAGCGAAGCGAAGGGTCTCTCCTCGCAAGCCGCAATCGCCTCGGCGCTCGGGTTCATCGGCGATAGCCGCTCGATCGACCCGCTCGTCGCGATGATCAAGAAGAAGGACATCACGGATTCCGCGCGCGGCTTCGCGGCGGTGGCGCTCGGCATCGTGGCCGACAAGGAGCTCCTGCCCTGGAACTCCAAGATCTCCACGAACATCAACTACCGAACGAACACGACGACGCTGACCGGCGACAATGGTACCGGCATCCTCGATATCCTCTGATGCTGGCACCGGCACCCTCGATATCCTCTGATGCTGGCACCGGCACCCTCGACATTTTCTGACGCTGGCATCGGCATACTCGACATTCTCTGATGCGTGCGTCGCCCTACGGCGCGCAAACCAGCGCGGCCCGCTCCGACCTCACCGGTCTGGGCGGGCCGCTGTGTTCGGGGGCGCGGCTTCGAGGACGGGTATCCGCGGTCGCGACACGGGGGCGCGGGGCTGCGGTCCCTCGAGCGGCCCTCGACTTCGGTTCCAGGCCCTCAGTACGCATCCAGAACGGAGCGTTCGCGCGACCGCGCAGCGTTCGGAG
>CAZKIY010000544.1:0-2336 GCA_964552875.1 uncultured Planctomycetaceae bacterium | reverse complement strand
TACGGGCGCTATCGTGGCGCGACTCTCGTGACGCCGAACCGCAAGGAGGCCGAGCAGGCTGTCGGACGCAAGCTGGCGAAGCTCGAGGAATTGCCCGCGGCCGCCGACGAGCTGATGAAGACGGCGGACCTCGATGCCGCGGTGATCACGCTCGGATCCGACGGCATCTACTGGCGCGATCGTCGCGGCGAGTCGGGGCGCGTCGCGGCTCAAGCACGCGCGGTGTACGACGTGACGGGCGCCGGCGACACGGTCGTCGCGCAGCTCGCGTTCTATCTCGCGGACGGCGTGCCGCTGGGGCCCGCGGTCGAGCTCGCGAACCAGGCAGCAGCCATCACGGTCGCGCGTCTCGGCACGCACGCCGTGTCACGCGCGGAACTCACGGCTGCTCTCGCCGAGCACGCGCCGCACCGCGGCAAGGTCGTGCGTGGCACCGAGGTCGAGACGCTGCTCGCGCACTGGCGTCGCGATGGGAAACGCATCGTATTCACGAACGGCTGCTTCGACGTGCTGCACGTCGGTCACGTCGATTATCTGCGCTTTTCCAAGTCGAAAGGCGACGTGCTGATCGTCGGGGTGAACGACGACGCCAGCGTGAAACGCTTGAAGGGCCCCACGCGCCCAGTGAACGGGATCGACGACCGCATGGAGATGCTCGCCGCGCTCGAGATGGTCGACGCGGTGACGAGCTTCAGCGAGGACACGCCCGCGAAAATCGTCGAGCGCGTGACGCCGCACGTGCTCGTGAAGGGTCAGGACTGGGCCGACAAGGGCGTCGTCGGCCGCGAGTGGGTCGAAGCGCACGGCGGCGTCGTGCACTTGGCGCCGATGGTGCCGGGGAAGTCGACGACGAGCATCCTGGAGCGGGCGCAGGGCGGGACGAAGAGTCCCAGCTGCTGACCCCGTTCGCCGGGCCGCGCTGGGGGCAGCCCAAGATGCCCGCGGGTTTCCCGGGAACCTCGACGAGCAGGCTAGGTTTCATGCGCGGGCCATCCGTTGCGTGAGCGGGGATCGGTCCAGGCTCGATCTCTCCCACACCCCGGACTTCTGGAACCCTCCGATGCGCGTCACGACTGCCGGCCTCCTCCTGCTCACCCTCGTGCCGTCCGCGCGTGCGCAGACTTGCGCGAACACCTCCGTTCCGGGTCTCGTTCCACTGATCGAACTCGGGGTCGGTAACTACCAAGGATTCCAGGGCGGGCTCTACCCGGGCGGTGGGAACGCGCTGCCGGCCGGCCACCTCGTCGCGGGCCTGAACCAGGCCGCGCAAGTGGTTCCGCGCGACGCCTCCGGCGCACCCGCGGCCAATGGGAAGATCGTGTTCCTCTCGATCGGGATGTCGAACTGCACGCAGGAGTTCTCGACGTTCATCCCGCTCGCGAACGCTGACGCCGCGAAGAGCCCGCGAGTGGTCTGCGTGGACGGTGCGCAGGGCGGGCAGACGGCCGCAATCATCCAGGACCCCGCGGCGAACTTCTGGACGGTCGTGTCGCAGCGTCTCGCCAACTCCAATTGCACCGCGGCCCAGGTGCAGGTGATCTGGTTCAAAGAGGCCGATGCCGGTCCGACGAACGGGTTCCCGGCCTACGCGCTGCAGCTGAAAACCGAGTTCGCCGCGATCATGAGCATCCTCGTCACGCGCTTCCCCAACGCGCGCGTGTGTTACCTCGCATCGCGGATCTACGCCGGCTACGCGACCGGCACGCTGAACCCCGAGCCCTATTCGTACGAGCAGGGCTTCGCGTGCAAGTGGCTCATCGAGGACCAGATCCAGGGCGTCCCCGCGCTGAACTTCGATCCCGCCCACGGTCCCGTGGTCGCTCCGTGGTGCGCGTTCGGGACCTACAACTGGGCCAACGGCACGACGCCGCGCAGCGACGGCTTGACCTGGTTGTGCTCCGACTTCCAAGCCGATGGCACGCACCCGGCTCCCTCCGGGCGCGCGAAGGTCGCGCAGGCCCTGCTCCAGTTCCTGCACACCGATCCGATCGCCGCGGCCTGGTACCTGCGTGCGCCCATTCCGGCGGCGTACGGCACCGGGAAGCTCAGTTCGATCCAGACGGTGCCGGCGCTCGCCGGGTCGGGCAGCCCCAGCGCATCGGCGAACGACTTCCAGGTCGTCGTCAGCGGTGGCCTGCCCGGATCGCACGGGATCGTGTTCTTCGGGACCCGCGCCGACGATGTCCCCTTCGTGCTGGGGACGCGCTGGGTGGCGTCGCCGTTCACCCGACTCCCGATCCACACGCTCGACGGCGCCGGATCGACCGCGTATCCGGTGGCTGTGCTCCCCGCGATGGTCGGTTCGACCCGCTTCTACCAGGCCTACTTGCGCGACA
>CAZKIY010000543.1:0-2340 GCA_964552875.1 uncultured Planctomycetaceae bacterium | reverse complement strand
GTTCCGCGTGAAGCGCTGCGGTATCCACTCTCCAGCTCGTCCACCATGCGCCAACTCTCATGGGACTCTGCCGACCCGCTGGTGCTCGAACACGTGCCTGTCGGCGTTCGTCGGATCGACCTCGACAAGCGCGCAGTACCCGTGACGTTGCAAGCGGGTCGCGGGCTCATTCTGCAGATGGACTCTGCCGGCCAGTTCGTCGCGGTCCGCGAGGGCGAATGAGCGTGCGGAGGAGGCGCGGACTTCAGCTCGCACACTGGACCCGGACGGCACGCCAGACTCGAGAGTCGAACGCCGTGCACCCATTTCTGAACGCCGTGTAGCGAAGCTCGAATGTGACCCGAGCCCGTCGCGACACATGCCACGTCGACGTGCCAGAGTTCTTGCCGGGCATCACCGCGTCGACCCACGAGCGGTGCAGGTCGAGTGCGTTGGTCCGGCGCCATCGACCCGACGAAGGTCGTGCGCACGGCGCTCCAGAACGCGGCCTCGGTCGCGATCCTGCTCCTCACGACGGACGCTCTCGTGAGCGACCTGCCGGAGAAGGAAAAGGAAGGCGCGGGCGCGGGGCACTCGCACTGAGTTGATGAACTAGCCTGGCTAGTTCATCAACCACCGCGCCAGCGGCGAGCTCAGTCGCTCACGGCACCCATTGAACCCGCAGGCCGTTCGACAGGTTGAACGTCGCTTCGGTGCAGAACGCGGCGCTGTTGCGATACCACGCCTGGTAGAAGCGCACGGCGCCGCTCAGAGGAACCAAGCCCTGCTGGTATACGGGCAAGTCGGCCGGGCCCGGATACGACGCCTCTCCGAGCGATGCGGTCTTCGTGCCGAGGCGGATCACCGTGCCGCTCGCGCAACGCTTGCCGTCACCGAGCAGCGTGCCCGCTCCGGCCGCGGCCGCCGCGGTGCCCTGGAAGAAGAGCACCGTGGTCGAGCTCGGCAAACCGCTGACGTCGAGTTGGAACGGCGAGTCGTAGATGCGCGCGCCGCCCGTCGCGGACAGCAGCGCGCCGAGTGCGCTCATCGAGCTCGCGCAGCCGCGCCCCGCCGCTCCGTTGTTGCCGCACGGACACGCGATCCCCGCGCCGTCGCCCGCGCAGAACGTCGTGACCGGTCCGCCGGCCGGAGCGTCGTAGCGCGCTCCGCGAATGTCGTTCGGGCCGCCGGCGTCGCGGTCGAACACGACCAACGTGTGCTCGCTGTACTCGTCGGACCCTTCCATCGCGACGATGCGCGGACGCGCATCGAGGTGGAGGCCGGGCGAGACGGAGAAGTCGCCCTCGTTGAGCGCGAGCCCGCCGTCGATCGAGTAGAGCGTCGACGCGGATGTCGCTCGTCGTCGCGAAGGCCGCCGGACGCTCGTCCCAGGCGACGACGAACTGCGACTGGAGCGTGTCGCAGCTCGGCGTGATCTGATCGAGCGCGACGCTCGGGAACTGCTCCGAGAGATCGAACGTCGCGGCCACGCTCGTCCCGTCGAGCGTGCGGCAGCGGACGTCCCAGCCGTTCGCGGGGGATAGGAACTCCAAGCGGATGACCCCCGACGGAGGGTCGCGGCTCGGGCCGCTTCCCCGTAGATCTCGAGCCCACGGACGAGTGGATCCGGTGACAAGGATCTTGGCAGCACGACAAGGCCGTCGCTGGGGAACGCGAGTCCGTTCACGCGATCCGCCGCAATGCGTTCAAGTCAGAACGTCGATCGACAATGCGAATGCGCCTCGCCTCGTGATCGCGCGCGATCGACGCGGTGCGGCTTCGGCGCAATCGAACTGCCGACCGACGTGCAGCAATCCGACGCCGGCCGTTCCTCACTCTTCCTCCTGACCAACTCGCGTCAAGCGAACGAGGCTGACCGATGCCGGCCAGCCTCGCACGATTCCAAACAGCGAACCCGTCACTCAGGGGTTGACAGGTCCATCGATGTCACGGCGTCCACACGACGCTCACTCCGTTGCTCAGATTGAAGGTCGAACTCGTGCAGAGTGCGTGGAGCCGACGTTGAACGCCGGCGTGCGGCGCACGGTGAATCCGAGGCCCTGCATGAAAGGCACGGCGTTGTTCGTGATCGCGATCGCGGTCGCGTTCGACCCGGGCTGGAACTCCGAGATGATCACGTCGTCCTCGTCGACGAGGTACAGCCACATATCGATGTGCCCGGTGCCGTCGACGGACGGGGGGAGTTGCGGCAGCACGTGCAGCACGTCGATCCCCTGAAACCGCGTGTAGAGCAAGGCCGAGATCAAGGCGGAGGCGGCTTAGCGTCTCGCTCGGGAACGACCCGTGGGAATCTTGACTTGACGGGGGGGGGGTCTACGCTCGAGGGCGCTTCCACTCGCG
>CAZKIY010000542.1:0-2343 GCA_964552875.1 uncultured Planctomycetaceae bacterium | reverse complement strand
TCCACTTCGATGCGACTTCGGCCAGCTACGACGAAACGAGCGGACTGCTGCGCGTGTTCGTCGCCAACAGTGGCATGCCGCTGAACGGGATCCCGACCACGGGCTCGGCCAGCGTTTCGATCCGCCCGCGGTTCTTCCGCGTGCGCACTTCGGGGACCCAGGACTCTCTCCCGGACCCGGTCCAGGTCAAGTTCGAGTTCCAGGCGACTTCCGTGAACGCCCTCGGCGCACCGGATGCAGCCGCGGCGACGCTGTGGGTGACGGACATCGAAGACCTCAACACCGATCCGAACAATGCGGCCCTGCGGTTCTTCCGCTTCCGTGTCTCGTTCGACCTCGGCACCTCGACGCTTTCGGCGACGACGCCGGTGCCCTCGATCGAATTCTTGCGGGTCCCGTTCCGGTTCTGATCGACGCAGGGGGTACAGCCCCCCCGCGGCGCTGGCGGCCCGAGTTCGCGCAGTCCCACTCGCGTTGTGCAGGCGACGCGCCGCCTAACCACGGTCGGCGCGTTGCATGGGAGTCCTACGACTCTCGCACTCTGGCTGCGTCGCGCCGACCGCGCGGCGCAGGCAGCGCCCGTCAGTCCCGCGCCCGCGAGTCCCGCGCCCGCGAGTCCCGCGCCCGCGAGTCCAGCGCCCGTGAGTCCCGCGCCCGTGAGTCCAGCGCTGGCGCCGCGCTGGTGGCGTGAGGTCGCTCGCCCCACGAGTCGTGGAGGGCAACAGCACTTTCGCGAGCGAGCTCGGCCGGTCTTCGCCCTCGGACGGACTGCATCCGCGTCGGCCTCGTGGAGTGCGTCAGGAATTCGCACCCAAACTCACCCCGCCTGCGACTCCCCCGCGGCGTTGGCGCTCCTCCGAGGGTCGCAGTGAACCCGCGTCGTCGCGCCGCCTTGCGTGGGAGTCGCATTCAGGGCGACTTTGGGTGCGAATTCCTGACGCACTCCCTAGTGGGGTGAGCCGGAAGTACGCAGCCAAAGTCGGGCCGCCCGCGTCTCCCTGGCGCCGTTGCGCCTCCTCCGAGGGATGCAGCGAACCCGCGTCGTCGCTGCGCCTTGCCAGGCAGGCAGCATTCAGCTTGAGTTATGCCGCGAACTTCGGAATCACCCCACGAGCAGCCCGTGGTGATAGTCACTACTGCGGCTGAACACCCTCGCGCGCTGCGGCGTCAGGCTTGGAAAGTCGTGCTCGGTGGCCGTAGAGGCCACCTCCGCCGCCTTTCCGTCGCCTTCCTTGCATCGCTCGAGCGTGTTCAGCCTCGCGACGTAAACTTTCACCACGGGCTGCTACCGTCACCGACTTGCACCCACGTCCCGCGTTTCCGGCCGACCCGGTCCGCTGAATCCAGCCCTTCCAGGCGTTGTTCCGGTCCGCTCGTGCTTCTGCGGGCTCTGGTGTTGTGCTCAGATGCGCGCGATGCGCGTGGCTGGTTGCGTTTTGACGCTCGCGGCGTGTGGACCCGCACCGGCTGCTCCGCCGGAGGTGATGATCCATCGCCTGACCCGCCCGGAGACCGAACAGGCGGTCCGGCTCAACGAGGACCTGGTCTTCCACTTCTCGACCGAAGTGGATCGGACTTCGGTCACGCAGGACAGCGTGCGGATCGTTCGTGCCGACGGCCTGCCGGCGCGCGGTCGCCTCGTTGTCGAGGGTGCGCGCGTGCGCTTCGTACCGGCCCCGGTCCTTGCCCCCGATCTCGCGGACGGGGGCTACTCCCCGGGCGCGCGCTACGACGTCGTCATCGCAGGCTTCCCGCGTCCGGACGGACTGCGCAGCATCGATGGCGCGCCTCTCGCGTCCACGTACCGCTGGAGTTTCCGAACGATCGACGCCGAGGGTCGGGGCGGACCGTGCTTCGAGGATCGCGATCCCGATCGCGTGCGACCGTTGCGCTTCTTCCCCGCTCCGCAGGGCGGGCCCGAACTGCGCTATCCAATCCAACCTCTCGACGCGATCTACCTGCGCTGCGAAGAGCCACTGGATCCGGCCTCGCTGGTCGACGGCGCCTTTGGCCTGCGCCCGCGTCAAGGTCCCGAGGTGCGCTTGCGCGTGCGACTTCTCGAGAACGAGCCCCAGGCCGCGGCGCGTCCGCGACCGGCGTGGGTTCGATCGTCGGCGCCGGCGGAAGCGTGGGAGCGCGAGCCGCGCGCCGCGCTCGTCGAACTGAGCCCGGTCACACGGCTCTCGACCGGGCCGTGGCGCCTCGTGTTCCATCCCGAGGTTCCCACGTTGGACATCGCGGTGTTGCAACTCGCGCGCGGATTGCCGCCACTCCCGATCGCGATCCCCCGCACGTTGCGCGGGGCACCGCGCGATCTCGGCGGACATCCCTTGTGGGAGCCCG
>CAZKIY010000541.1:0-2346 GCA_964552875.1 uncultured Planctomycetaceae bacterium | reverse complement strand
CAACGCTGCGAGCGCCTCCTTCAGCTCGTCGTCGTCGAACCCCACGCCGTCGAGCGCGTCGTCGACCTCGAGGCTCGCGAGGAGCTTCCCGAGAGCTTGTTCGTCCCACTCCGCGAGTTCCGCGGTGCGGTTCAGCGCGATGCCGAGCGCGGTGGCCTGGGTCTCGGAGAGATCCAGCTCGACGACGTCGGCGTGCGTCCAGCCCAGGCTGCGCATCGCGACGAGGCGCCCGTTGCCGCCAACGACGCGCCCGCTCGAGCGCTGGACAACGAGCGGCTCGGCCTGGCCGAAGCGCGCGAGCGAGGCCTGGATCGCCTCGAGGTTGCGCTCGCCGTGCAGGCGCGCGTTCGCCGGGTCGAGATGCAGGTCCGCGAGGGCGACGCGGCGGATGATGAGAGTGTCCAAGTCGAAGCTCCGGGATCCCTGGGGATCGGTTGGAGCGGCCGGACTTGGAATGGTGACTTGGACTGCTTCGGCCGCGCGTTGAGTTGTTCGCTCCGAGATAGCGATTCGCGCGCGTCACCACAATGGCGAGGTGCACAAAGTGATCAGAGGGCCTCCTGGAGGCGTCTAATCGCGGGGAACGCGTGGTGAACCAATGGGGAACTCACCAAAGGGAAGTTCCCCAAGAAGCCGCACTCACGAAGCAAAGTTCCCCGACAAAATGGCAGTTTTCGGCCTTCTAGATAGCGCCAGGGCCGATTTCACTACCTGCGCTCAGTTCAAATGGGCCGATTCCGGTGTACCTACGGGGAACGAATGGGGACCGTTTTGGGGCACTTCGAGACTCGTTCGGCCAATCTGGCGGTCGGTTTTGCGCGCCAACGGGGACCCAGCGGGGAACTTCGAGGGTCCGATTCCCTTCAGAATGGGGCGCTGGATCGGCCAGCGGGCTAGTCAGGGCCGGGGAGTCGCATTGGACCGGTGATCACCCATGCCGGTAGTGACCCCGGTTGCGGCCCGCCCGCCCCGGGCCAGGACGCCGGGGCTCCCCGCGCGCAGGCCGCCGTGCGAAACTGCCCGGGTCCTTCCCCCTGAACCCGGAGCTCTCCATGCGCCTGCATTTCCCCTCGATCGCCATCGGCGTCGCCGCTTTGTCCGTGATCCTGATCTCGATGAGCCAGGCCAACCCACCGGCGAGCCAGGCCCGCGTCGAGTACGGGCCTCACCCGCGCGACATGGTGCAGGTGAAGGAAGGCTCCCCGCTCGTCGTTCCGACGGGCCGCGTCTTCGTGCTCACGGCGCTTGGCAACCTCACGATCGGCACCGGCGTCTCCGTCAAGGTGAATGGCGTGGTGGAGGTCTTCACTGCCACTGGCGGGTTTGGAGGAGTTCCCGCCGGGTTCACTGTGCAGGGCGGATCAACGCTCGAAGTCTTTGACGCCGACATCTCCGACCTCGAGGCCCGCGCCTGGGGCTACCTCGCGAACCAGTAGCGCGAATGCTCAGTCGATGAACCACCGCCAGTAGCCGCCCGGATCGAACAGCACGATCGCCAAGATGCAGGCTACGGACGCCCCGAAGCACTGGAACATCCCGACCGAAGTCCGCATGGGGCGGTAGAAGATGCCGAGCGCGAGCAGAATCACCGAGAGCGGGACGACGAGTTGCAACGCTAAGAAACCAACCCACACCGCTGCCCCGTGCAGTTGGAAGACGTTCGGGTCGATCGTCGTGTCGACGTAGCTGCCATCGAACGGGTTGCCGTGCCTCGCGACCGGCCAGACGCGGGTGTGCATGCGCGCCCGAAGAATAAGCGTTCCGAAGATGACCAGCCAAGCGAGCGGGATCACCAGGAACACGTTCACCGCGAGCCCGTACGGCTGATCCTCGGAGCGCGAGGCAGACGGCATGGTCGCTCCAAGATACTCGGATCGCGCGGTATCGGTCACGCCCCCACCGCCGCCCGCAACTGCGCTTCTGCGGGCCGGGCGTAGACCGCAGTGCTCGCGACCGATCGATGGCACATCGCCCGCGCGGTGATCAACAGATCCCCCGTTCGCTCGAAGACCGCCATCCCGAACGCGTGCCGCAGTGAATGCGGGTTCGCGCCAGCGATCCCCGCGCGTTTCGCGTGCTCGGCCAACCGTCGCGCGACTTGCCTCGTTGTCATCCGTTCGCCGCGTTGTCCTTCGAACATCGGACCCGCGCGGCGTTCGCCGATGTGCGTGACGAGCACCTCGCCGACCTCGCGCGGAAGGTAGACCGAGTCGTCGCCGCCGCCCTTCAGCCGCCGCAGCGCGAGCTGGTCGCCGACGAGATCCTCCACGTCGAGCGCCACGACGCTCCCCACGCGCAGCCCCGCCTTCAGCATGACGAGCACCATCGCGTAGTCGCGTCGCGCTG
>CAZKIY010000540.1:0-2347 GCA_964552875.1 uncultured Planctomycetaceae bacterium | reverse complement strand
ACACGTCAACGTCACGCATCCGCAGCGGGGACTTCGGGAACCGATTCGCCTGCGATGTTGGTGTCAGGCACACACGTCAACGTCACGCATCCGCAGCGGGGACTTCGGGAACCGATTCGCCTGCGAACTCCTGACGCGCATGCACGACACCGCGATCGACGTCGAGAATGGTAGTGGGCCCAACGCTCACCGCCCGAGCTTCGTCCGGCACTCCTCGACCGACTTCTGATAGCGCGCGAGCCGCGGACTCGCCGCTCCGTACAAGCGCTCGGCCATCGTCAGCGCTTCCTCGAGCAGCGGCAGCGCGGCTGCCGGTTCGTCCATGGCGAGGAGCGCCGAGCCCGAGTTGTTCAAGGCGCTGGCCAAGTCGGTCGAACCGCCCGGCGTACGGCGGCGGTGCATCGCGACGGCTGCGTCGTAGGCTTGGCGCGCTTCGTCCTTGCGGCCGAGCTTGCGCAGGGCGCGCCCGTGGTTCGCGAAGGCTTGGGCGATGTCCCAGTGGTCGCCTTTCCAGTAGCGTTGGACCATCGCGAGGGCTTCGGCCAACTGCGCCTCCGATTCCGCGGGACGCTTCGCCGTGTCGTAGATCAAGCCGAGCGTCGCCATCCCTGCTGCCAGCAGCGGTGAATCGCCCTGTACCGCGCGCCGCAGGATCGCGACGGCCTCATTCGACGTCGCGATCGCCTCGTCGACCTCGCCGAGTCCAACCAGGACGTACGCCAGCCGGTTCTTCGCGCGACCCACGTCGACGTGGTCCGGACCGTAGAACCCGACGTAGATCTCGACGGCCTCGGCGAGCAGCGGCGCGGCGGCGGCGAGCTCGTCGCGGCTCTCGTGGATCGAGGCGACGAGGTCGAGCGCCTTCGCAGTATCCGGATTGCCGCTCGGAGCGAGGCGACGGCGCATGGCGAGGAGCTCCTCCGCATTGACGAGTGCCTCCGCGGACTTGCCGGCCTCCTTCTGAGTCCGCGTCAGGTCCTCGATCGCTAGCGCGACCTCGCGGTGATCCCCGGGGAAGAGGCGCTTGCGCATGTCGAGCGAGGCGACGCCCATCGATTCCGACTCCGCCAGACGACCCATGACGCGACGGATGTTCGCGACGCCGCTCAGCGCGCGCGCCACGTCGGGGTGATCGCTCTCGAAGAGCTGCACGTACATCTCGAGAGCTCGCTCCAAGTTCTTCTCGGAGTCGGCCAATCGGCCGGTGGAGATGTACACCTGGCCCAGGTTGTAGAGCGACATCGCGAGCTGTGGATGCGCGTCGTACAGCCGGTCGTACATCGCCAGCGAGCGTTCGTAGATCGGGATCGACTCGCTCCGGCGCCCGAGCTGATCCGTGATGGTCGCGAGGTTGTTCAGGGACATCGCGAGATCCGCGTCGTCGCCCGAGGGGTTCATGCGCTCGCGCATCTCGAGCGACCGCACGAGGAGCGGTTCGGCCTCCGCGTGCCGCAGCAAATGGACGCGGGCCATCGCCAGGTTGTTCAACGACTTCGCGACGTCGTCGTGATCGCCGGGATGCAAGCGCTGCTGCATCTCGAGCGCGCGTTCGAACATCGGCTCGGCGAGGTTGGCGCGCCCCAGGTCCTGCTGGATCGTCGCGACGAGGTTCGTCGCCGTGGCGATCTCCTGCTCGTGATCGCCCGGCAAGCCCTTCAGGATCGCGAGCGACTTCTCGGCCAAGGGCAGCGCGTCGGCCATGCGACCGTTGCGGCTCAGCACGTCCGCGATGACCCGGCGCATGCTGGCTTCGATGTCGGGCTCGTCGCGGAACGCGCCCTCGTCGAGCAGCTTCGCGGCTTGCTCCATGGCCGTCGCGACCGTGATCCCTTGTTCGCCGCCGTAGTTCGGGTCGGCCGAGTGCAGCGCATCCGTGACGAACTCGCTGGTCGCTTCGGCTCGCTTGCGCGCGAGGCTCTCGGCCGCGGCGTTCGCCTCGGCGAGTCCCTGTTGCCGCTTGGCCTCGGCGCGCTGCTCGTCGGCGATGCGGCGCTGTTCGGCCTCGGCCGTGCGCGCGAGGACCGCCGCGTCGCGCTCGTGGCGCGCGACGTTCGCTTGCCACGCGAACGCGACGAGGCCGATCAAGAGCGCCGCGGCGACAGCGGATGCCGCGAGCACGGTCCCGCGATTGCGGCGTGAGAACTTGCGCAGCCGGTAGAGCGCGCTGGGCGGCGCAGCGACGACCGCATCGCCGCCGAGGTAGCGCCGCAAGTCCTCGCCCAGACCGTGCGCCGATTCGTAGCGGCGCGCGCGGTCCTTCTCGAGCGCCTTCATCACGATCCAGTCGAGCTCGCCGCGCA
This sequence comes from uncultured Planctomycetaceae bacterium, assembly GCA_964552875.1. Lineage (GTDB taxonomy): Bacteria > Planctomycetota > UBA1135 > UBA1135 > JAEUHZ01. The sequence goes on along the minus strand of CAZKIY010000540.1, from coordinate 47 downwards.
TGAGCACGCCGAGTCGCTTCGGTTCGATGCGTCGACGCGCGGCCACG
>CAZKIY010000539.1:0-2347 GCA_964552875.1 uncultured Planctomycetaceae bacterium | reverse complement strand
AACTCGGGCGTTGTGAGCTCGGCCCAACGGAGCCTGCGGGTTCTGGCTGGGTTCGGGAGCGCGCCATGGAAGTCGGGAGAGTCCGAGCGGCCGCCGTTGCGCTCTGTCGAACCGTGGTGCGACTCGGTCGGCGCCCGCGGCCCGGGCACGATCCGGTCGGGATCCCCTTCGCAACGACGCTGATGCGTCGTCGCGATTCGTCGCTTCGCGACGAACCGGGGCATTCCAACTGCGCCGCGGGCGCGAGCACGCCGTGGTACGTCAGCAGGTGCGTTCGCGGTCTGGGCACGAGCGCCGCGAGTCGCTCGAGGAAGGCCAAGCTCCCGGTCACAGCATGGCACGACGTCATCGACGAACCTACTTTTGCCGATGCCATCCTCGACCGCGTTCGCCATTGCGCTCGAACCAATGGCGCATCAATGGCTCACTCCACAACGCCTGTCGGCTCGAACTCGAAGGGCATTCCATGCGGCGCACCGCCGACCGCCCTGCCGAAAAAGTTGACGAAGGCCGCCCGGCCTGACATCAAAAACCCATGCCTACGCGGCAACGATCCTCAGGTGACCGGATACCCCGGAATGACTGACCGGATGTTGTCGGAACAGTTGACCGGATGCGTCGGAATGCGCACCGTTGAAAGAGAGCACATGACATTCGGCGGAAAACACAAACGAATTAAGGCCATGATGACAGGGGTTCTTGTCGTGCTGGCCTCTGCCCCACCCGCAAATATATCAGGAGCACAGGCATGAAAGCCGCAATCTGCCGCCGCTATGGTCCGCCCTCCGTGATCACCATCGAGGACCGGCCTGAACCGCTGCCAGGACGCGGCGAGGTGTTGATCGCCATCGAGTCCGCGGGCCTGACCTCGGCTGATGCGCGCATACGCGCTGCACGCGCACCAGCCGGATTTGCGCCCTTCATCCGACTTGCATTTGGCCTGACCGGCCCGCGTCGCCCTGTTCTGGGTCGCGAATATGCCGGGCGGGTAGTGGCGTTGGGGGACGGGGTTTCACGGTTTCGGTTGGGCGATGAGGTTTTTGGGATCACCGACGGGATGCGCCTTGGCGCGCACGCAGAGCGCGTCGCTGTCCGTGCTGATGGCCTGATCCGGACGCGCCCCGACGGCATGATCGTGCCGGAAGCAGCGGCGTTTTTCTTCGGCGGCCTGACGGCAGCGGATTTCCTGCTTGATCAGTGCAAGCTGCAACCCGGCGAACGCTTGCTTGTCGTGGGTGCTACCGGGGCGGTGGGCTCTGCTGCAGTGCAGATCGCGCACCATCACGGGGCCCATGTCACTGCACTGGCCAGTAAGGCCAATCTCGAGTTGGCTCGCAAGCTTGGCTCCGACGAGGCGCTCGATTACCGGCTAGACGCTGCGATGGGCCCGTTCGACGTGATCCTGGACGTGCCAGGTGTGCTTCCCAACGCGCTTGCACGACTTGCGCCGGGCGGGCGGTTGGGTCTGGTCACGGCCTCGCTCGGTCAATTGCTGGGTGCCATGATCCGGCCCCGTCGCGACAGCGATTGCCGGATCTGCGCGAACGTTATCAAAGAGACGCCGGAGGCCATGGCCCGGCTGATCGCGTTATACACTGCGGGTTCCTATCGCCCGCTTCTGGGCGAGAGCTTTTCTTTGGCCGAAATCGTCCGCGCCCATGCGGCCGCTGACAGCGGTCACAAGGTAGGCAATGTGACAATCCGGATGCCGAAAATCCAATAGCGGAGCATCCATCGCATCCTCAGTTTGCCGCGCGCTCAGCGATGTGCGTTTGATGAACTCATTCGGTTCTGCAGGTCTTGACGACTATCAAAAATTCGTAGAATACCATACCAAATAGTATGCTATCTTGCTGGAGATGTATCGTGACCATTCGATCTTGTGCACTCCCTGCGGAGGCTTTCCTGCGGCGACATGATCATGGCGGCGGCTATACCGACTGCTTTGTGGTCGAGGCATCCGGGCTGATCTCGCTAAGCCAATATGTCGAGATCTTTTACACGACGGGACTGTTCAAGGCGGAAAGAGCTGTGCTGTCTCTGACCGGGCGTCCGTCCTCGGATATTCAGTAAGCGTCCGGGCGCCTTCAAGCCTCCGCCCTGGCCCCGCGTCCTTCGCCGTTCGATTCTGCTCGGATGATCCAGCAGCAGCCCTCGAGCACGTCCACACTCCCTGATCGGGCTGCCCACTACCTGGGCTTGCTGGAGGAACACGAGCACCGCGGAGGGAGCCTGCGCTCCTTCGCGGACGCCCGCGGCCTCTCGGTGTGGACCCTCTATGGCTGGCGTCGGCGGTTGGGTCTGACTCGACCGCGTGCGACGACTTCGTCGAGCGGACTCGTCGCAG
>CAZKIY010000538.1:0-2356 GCA_964552875.1 uncultured Planctomycetaceae bacterium | reverse complement strand
CCTCGGCGATGTCTCCGTGTCGGTGCGCGGCGGTGTGACCACGCCGGGATCGCGCACGTACCAGGCTTGGTATCGCAACGCCGCCGCCTTCTGCACGCCTTCGACGTTCAACCTCTCCAACGGGATCCACTTCGTCTGGAGCGCGTGATCCGCTCGGCCGAACTCGGCTTCTGCAGCAGGTGAAAACGATCAGGCCACCTCGTGCGACACGGGGTGGCCTGAATCGTTCTCTCGAAGACGTCAGGGCCCCGTCATGGCCGGCTTGCGCGCCTTGATGGCCGCGTGCCCAACGGTATCGGTGACACGCTCGATGACCGGCTTGTGGCCCGCACGATCGATCGTGATCCCGAGATACACCGTCGCGCCCGGTTCCGGCGGCAATTCGCAGAAGCCCTCGACCGCCTTTTGGTCGAAGCCGAAACCTTCGAAGATGAAGCGCGCTGCGCCTCGAATCGCTGGCCGATCCCAACACATGTACTCGTCCTGACCGAGGACGCCGATCTCGCGATCGTTGTCGAACACGCGGACGTTGCGCCACGAGCCCGCGGTCTGCTCGCGACGGCCGACGTAGATGCGCGTCGAGTCGGCGCGCACGGCCGATTTCGGATCGGGCATCGGCGCCAATTGGCGCGAAGGGCCGGCGCAGGAAGCCGCGATCGTGAGGGCGAGTATCGAGAGCTTGTTCATGGTGATTCGTTCGGAGGAGGGCGCGGCGAGGACCAGGCGGCATCGATGCAAACCGCGTAGTCGTCCGCGCCAGGTTCGCGTCGAGAGTCCGCGCGCCATTCAGGTCGAGAATCGCAGGCTGTCGAGACTAACGACACGAAGGCGGCACGTCAGTAGAGGGATCGGACCGCGTGCTTCGAGGTCGAATCGATTGCGATTCGAGCAGCAGTGCGTGCGCGATGGTGCTCACGCCGCGAGCTTGCGCGGCGAGAGACGAGCGGCGGCGACGACGGCCGCTGCGATCGCCAAGGCCACGATTCCCGCGAGTCCGGCGAGGACGCGCGACCGCCAAGCGGCCGACGATTCCTCGATGAACTCGAACTTCGGAAAGTTCGGCAAGTCGGCCTTCGTGAGCGGAGCGCGCTTGTGGAACTTCGGGCTGTAGTACGCGTGCAACTGATCTTTGAAGGTCTCGACCTGCACGCGGAACGCGCGGTGGCGCCAATAGCCCGTACCGGCGAGATCCGTCAGAGCCTCGTGCATCGCGATCGCGGGTGAAGCGAAGCGCCAACGGTCGACGACTTCTTGTTGAGCGAGGATTGCGCTCTCGAAGCGCTGCTTCACCGGGTCCATCGCGCGGCCGACTTCGTCCTGGACCGCCAGCATTCGGCTCATCATGTCGCCCTGCATGCCGACGGGGGCGAGCTCGGGGTGATCGCGATAGAACGACGAGACGAGTTCCTGGCCGCGTTTCTCGGCGACGGCGGCGGCCGCGCGTGCTTCCGCGACGAGCTCGGCGCGCGACGGACTCGGATGCAGGCTCTCGACGACGACGTTGAGCAGGGTCGGAACGACCAAGACGAAGAGCACCCAGATCGATCCGAGTGCCGTCGCCGCTGCAGCCGCGGAGCGCGCGTAGCCGTTCACGAGGGCCGCGAGCGCGAGCCAGAACGCGCCGTACGCGATCACGATGAGCACCGCGAAACCGGTGCGTGCTCCGACGCCCTCGGCCCCGCCGATTTGGCCCGCGACCAGCACGGAAAGCACGGCGATCAGAAGGACGGGCGCGCCGCGAGCGAACGCGCGCCGTGCGATCCAGACGCGCGGCGAAACACCTTGCGCGAGCACCATGCGCAACGTTCCCGCCTCGCGATCACCGGCGCACAGGTCGTACGCGGCCGCGAGGAGGAACAGCGGCAAGAGCCACACGAGCACGAACGCGAGGTCGAAGCGACCGGCGAGGAGTCGAGACGGATTCTCCAGCTCGGAACGGCCTTCGGACGGCTTCTCGAGACGCCACAAACTGACTTGTTCGTGCGCCGGGAGGAGATCCGCTTGGCCGACAGCGAGCGCCGGCATCGGCGCCGGCGGCAACAGCGCGGACGTCGGGCGACCCGCGACTTGGCGGGGATCGAGTGCTTGGCGCTCCAACGCCTCGCGCACTTGCGTCGCCCATTGGAACGTGTCTTTCTCGACGAGTTCGGCGCTATCTCGCGCTGTACGGCCCGCAGCGGCGCCGTTCGCGAGGCCGTAGACGAGCACGACCGCGAAGAGCACGAGCAGGACCCATGTCGCGCGCTCCGCGAAGAAGAGCCGCAGTTCGAGGGTGAACGACTTCACAGGATCACCGCCCGGAGCCGCGTCGCGCTCCATCCGAGGAAGGCCAGGCTCGCGACGAGCCAAGCGGCGA
>CAZKIY010000537.1:0-2364 GCA_964552875.1 uncultured Planctomycetaceae bacterium | reverse complement strand
GAAAGGCGCCAGTGCTGCCCGTGCACGGACCGGACCTCCACGCGATCCCACCCGGATACCGGGTCACGTCGAACGCGCGCGCGCGCTTGGCGACGGCCGCGTGGGCTGCGCCGGTATTGGATGGGGCGGGTTTCGGACTCGACACGGACGGCGCGCTCGTTCCCAGTGACCTCTGCGGCCGTCAGCCTCTCGACGCGACGCCCGATGGATCGATCCTCATCCGTCGTTTCACGCACGGCGGGCTCCTGCGATTCTTCTCGCGCCGTCGGTACCACGACGCCGCGCGTCCGTTCACCGAGCTGGCGCTCTCGACCTGGCTGACCGGGCACGGCGTGCACACGCCACCCGTCGCGGCCGCGCGTTCGCGCGCGGCGTTCCTGTTCGGGCACGAGCTCGCGCTCGCCACGCGCCGCATCGACGGGGCGCGCGACCTCGAGTCCTTCCTCGCCCTGGTTCGTGACGGTCGGCGTGCGCAGTTCGGCTTGCGCGCCAGTGTGCGCGCATTCGGCGCACTCGTGAGTCGCCTCCACGGACTCGGTTTCCTCCACGCCGACCTGACGCCGAAGAACGTTCTCGTCGAGGACCGCGAAGACGGATCGTCACGACTGTGGTTGCTCGATCTCGATCGATCGCGCGTCGAGTTGCCGCTGTCCGAGTCCCACCGACGTGACAACTTGCGTCGACTGTGGCGCTTCGTCGATCGCCGCGAGCGCCGGGATGGCCGTGCTCTCTCCATGACGGACGTGGCTCGTTTCCTCGTCGCCTACGAATCGGATCGCAGCCGTCGTCATGAGCTGTGGCGTTCGATCCGAGGAGCCCACGCGCGCCGCGCGATCTGGCATCGCATCGCCTGGTTCCTCGATCGCGGATGAAACCGTTCGGCACGTGTGCCGAGTTCACGCGCTCGCGGCGAACCCGAGCGACGGGATCATTCCGACGCGGACGTTTCGATGCGCACGCGCGGATAGAGCGGACCGTCGGCCGACGAAACCGCTCGCAGCAGGCGCTGGCCCGCTCGGCTCTGTCGAAGGCGACGCAACGGTGAGCGCACGCGCGTGTTCTCTCGCTGGAGACGGTCGAGGAGATCGCGCTCGATCGCGCGGGCTTCGTCGACGAGCCCCGAGGTCTCGAGCACGAGTGCGCGTGTCCCGAGGATCACGATGCGGTCGGCGAGTTCCGCCCCGAATCGGCGCACGAGGTCCTCGGCTGCGGCGCTCCAAGCGAGAGCTGCGGCGTGATCGTGCGCTTGGAGCAGTGCGATGCGCGCGCGGACGCCCGAGACGAGCGCCGTGATCCGGTTCAACCCCATCTCGCCCGAGAGCGCGGCCGCGCGTTCGAGCATCGCGGCCGCGGAGGGGTCGCTGTTTTCCCACAAGAGGATCCCGAGGAACGTGCGCGCCAACGCTTGGCCGCGACGATCCTCGATCTCCTCGGCGACGCGCAGTGACTCCCGCAACTGCGCTTCGGCTTCCACCATGCGATCCACGTCGAGATGGAGTTGCCCGAGCCGCGCCAGCGCCTCGGCCTCGAGGCGACGTTCGCCGGCCTCGCGCGCGAGTCGCACGGCGCGTGCCGCGGACGCCAGCGCGCGACCGGGTTCGCCCGAGCTGCGGTAGATCCGCGCGCGCAAGAGGTACGCGGTGCCGAAAATCCCCGGACGCGCGTGCTCGTCGTCGTCGCGCAGGATGTCGATCGCGCGATCGGCGTGTTCCATCGCATCCTCGACGCGGTCCTCGAGCACGTCGACGATCCCCAGCGCCAAGTGCGCGAGCGCCTCCTGTGGCGGCGTCGTGGCGTGCGCCAACGCGCGTTCGGCGTACTGGCGTGCGTCTGCAAGGTCCCCGACGTGCGCCTGGACGAGCGCGAGGCGGCGCAGCGACTCCGAAAGTTCCTTCCGCGCAGCGGCGCGCTCGAACAAGTCGACGGCGTTCTTCAGCAGACCGCGCGCGAGTCCGAACTGACCCGTGCTCGTCGCGAAGCGCGCATGGAGCAAGTACACGCGGCCTGCGGAACGCGGATCGACCTCGGGGTCGAACGCGGAGTCCGATAGACGATCGAGCGCGACGCGCTGGTCCTCGCGCATCCCGAGTCGATCGGCGGCGTCGGCCGCCGCCTCGAGAAGTTCGATGCGATGACGTTCACGCTCCGCGCCGGGCGGCCGGCGGTCGAGCGCTTCGAGGCCGGCGCGCGAGACCGCGAGGACGCGCTGCGTCTGGCCGTTCTTCAGGAGCCGCGCCAGTAGATCGGGGATGGCTTCGAGCAACGCATCGTCGAGACCGGCCTTTCCGAGATGGAACGCGCGCTGGAACTCGTCTTCGAGGCTCTCGCCACCCACCGCGAGGAGCGCGTCGGCCGCAGCCTTGT
>CAZKIY010000536.1:0-2373 GCA_964552875.1 uncultured Planctomycetaceae bacterium | reverse complement strand
CAGGACGGCACGTCGGCGCTGCCCGCGACCTCTCCGATCGACCGCACGCGCCTCCATCACGACGTCGCGGCGGACGGCACGCTCTGGACGCGGGGCGCGAGCTGGAAGATGAGCTTCGACGCGAGCGGAGCGACGTTCATCCCCTACCTCGGCGCGCGCGCACCGCGGAACTTCCCGCTCGAGCTGCGCCTCGCCAGTGCGAGCGTCGGCGGCGCGCCGGTCGCGATCGAAGCGGCGGAACGTGCGGTGCGCGACGGCGACCGCGTCGTGATCGACCACGGGGCGATCGACGAGGTGTGGAACCTCGCGCCGGAGAGCGCGGAACAGACGTTCGTGCTCGCAGCGCGGCCCGGAGCCGGCGATCTCGCGTTGCGCGTCGCGTTCGCGACCGATCTCGCCCCGCGCGCCGACGCGGACGGCTTCGCGTTCGAGAACGAGCTCGGCGGCGTGCGCTACGGCCGCGCGTTCGCGGTCGACGCGCGCGGCGCGCGTCGCGAGCTAGCGACGAGGCTCGAGAGCGGCGCGATCGCGATCGACGTGCCCGCGAGCGTCCTCGCCGACGCCGCGTACCCGCTCGTCGTCGATCCGTTCGTGTCCGCGTTCGTCGTCGACGACTCGCCTTCGTACGACGACTACGTCCCCGACATCGCCTACCTCGCGACGACCAACCGCTACTGCGTCGTGATGGAGGAGCCCTTCAGCGCCGCGGACCACGACGTCTACTGGTACGTCCTCGAGGCCGACGGCTCGATCGCGTCGTTTCTCGGCACGTACGCCGACTCGTCGAGCGACTCGTGGTTCGAGCCGCGTGTCGCGGCGAACGCGCTCGGCAGCACGTTCTGCGTGGCGGGCCAGGTGCTCGCCTTCGGCGCGAACCAGACGGAGATCCGCGTGCGCACGCGCGCCTCGAACTCGATGACGATGAGCGCGCCCCTCGTCGTCAGCAGCGGAGTCGGCGGCAAGCTCGCGGCGGACGTCGGCGGTGATCCCGCACTCGTCGGGCCGACGTACTTCCTCGTCGTGTGGCAGCGCAACTACGACGCGCTCGACAGCGACGTGCACGCGCGGCTCGTCACGCAGAACGGCGCGCTCGTCGGCTCGAGCACGATCCTGATCGACAACACGAGCGCGTCGCTCGACTACGCGCCGAACGTGTCGAAGACCGACGGCAACCCGCCGTTCAGCTCGCAGCGCTGGAACGTCGCGTGGACGCGCTACAACCCGGGCAGCGACGAGCGCGACGTCCGCGCGGCGCAGCTCACGTGGGACGGCATCGTCGCGACGCCTTCGTTCCTCGTGCAGAGCACCGGCGACACGGACTTCGCCGTCGCGTCACCCCCGCTCGATGGCGGCTCCGGTCCGCGTCCGTGGGCCGTCGCCTTCCGCTACGAGTGGGGCACGTACGACCACGACATCAACGTCAACGTGCTCCTGGGAACCAGCGTGATCGCGTACGACTCGCTGACCTCGCTCGAAGCCGCCGGCACGAGCCTCGAGGACCAGACGCACCCCGACATCGACACCGACGGCCAGCAGTTCGTGGTCGCGTACGCCGAGAGCTACAACGGCAACCTCTCGGACTACGACGTCTACGCGGCGTCGATGTGGTTCGTCGACGGACGTCTCGGGCTCTCCGAAGGCCACCACAACCTCGACTTCTCGAGCGCTTCGAGCATCGACCCGCAGATCGCGGCGATCGGCAGCGCGGGCACGCCCGGCGGGCGCGTCGCTGGCACGTGGACGCGCCGCTTCACCAGTGGAACAGGTGACATTCACGGCGCGCTCTACGACACGCCTGTGAGCGTCGCGCCGACGGGGTATTGCGCCGGCGACGGCAGCTCGGGCGCGTGCCCGTGCGGCAACTGGGGTGCGTTCGGCAACGGGTGCGCGAGCTCGGTGAACTCGTCCGGCGGCAACCTGTTCGGCGGGGGCGACGCACGCGTGTCGAACGACTCGTTCGTGCTCTACGGCAGCGGTCTCGCCAGCGCTCCCTGCCTCTACTTCCAGGGCACGGCGCGCCTTGGTGGCCCGGTCTTCGGCGACGGTCTGCGCTGCGTCGGCGGCACGGTCGTGCGACTCGGCACCAAGCAGAGCCCCGGCGGCTCGTCGCAAATTCCCCAAGCGGGCGATGCGCCGATCTCGGTCGCGGGCAACGTGCCGGGCGCGGGCGCGATCCGCGTCTACCAAGCGTGGTACCGCAACGCGGCGAGCTTCTGCACCGTGAGCACGTTCAACCTGACGAACGGGCTCGAGGTGGTCTGGCTGCCCTGAAGCCAACGCTCGCGAGCACGACGCGGCCCGTCGGAGGACGTCCTCCGGCGGGCCGCGCCGTCGTGTCGAGACCAACGCGTGTCGAGACCGGCGCTCGTCGAG
>CAZKIY010000535.1:0-2385 GCA_964552875.1 uncultured Planctomycetaceae bacterium | reverse complement strand
ATCAGGATCGGTCGCAGGCGGTCGCGATTCGCTTGGAGGATCGCCCTCCCGCGTTCCATCCCACCGGCGCGCAGCTGGTTCGTGTGGTCGATCTGCAGGTGAGCCTCCTGTTCGGACACGTCGACGCGAATGCGTAGGGGATCGAATCGAAGGAGTCGCGCGGCGGCAGCACCGATCCCGAGGTAATCGCCGCGGTTCACGAGTCGCGCCCCAACGACACCGTCTAAAGGGGCCACGATCACGGCCTCGTCCAGAGCTTGGCGAGCGAGGGCCAAGTCTGTGCACCGCTGATCGACGATCGCGCGGCGGTTCGCTCCGGCGTGCCGTGCGTCTTCGAGGTCGGCTTCGGAGGTCGCGAGACGCGCGTTCGAGCGATCGAGATCGGATTGCGTCGCGACACCGGCTTTCGAGAGCTCGACGAAGCGATCGCGCTCGCGGCGTGCGTCGTCGAGCTCGGTCTGTGCGCTGCGCACCCCCGGAACGCGCTCGACGTCGTAACCCGACTCGTCGCCATCTGCGGGCAGCCCGAGGAGCGTGCGCGCGGCCGCCAACGCCGATTCGGCCTGTGCCGGGCGCAGCTCGAGGTCGCGCGTTTCGATCCGACATCGCCCGTCTTGACGCGCGAACCGAGGTCGATCGTGACTTCCGTGATGCGACCCGCGACCTTTGCGGCGAGCGTGGCCGACTCAGCCGCCCGCGTTTCGTTGGTCGCCCGCAGCTCGAACGGCCTAGGTGACATCTCGACGATTCCGACGCGGACGTCGCGTTCTTCGGCGGGCTTCGCGGGAGCGGGGCGTCGTCGCCTTGGGAGCACACCCTCCGAGCGCCGCGGTCACGAGGAGGAGTGCGCGCATCTTCGCGACCATCATGCGGCGAGGCCGCGATCGGTGCACGACCCGCTGCACGATCCTCGTATGGATTCAGCCGCGCGACCAGGTCAACCAACCGGGGAGGGCGCCATCCGCAAAGACGTCGGCTCCGGCAGATCTTCCCGCGCGCGACAGCGCGCAAGCGAGACAGCACACGCCGAGCAGCGCGGCGAGACTCTTCTGCGAGCCATCGACGGCGAAGACCGCGTTCGCGAAAAGGAATGCCGCCAGGATCCCGGCCGGTCGCGTGAGAAGCCCGAGGAAGAGAAGGGCACCGAGGACCAGCTCGCCATAGGCGACCAATTGCGCGAAGAACCACGGGTGTCGCAGCACGACGTTCTCGCCCCACGAGCGGATGAGGTCCGGGCTCGCGGCCCAAGCAGGAGCGGTCCGCGAGATGAAATCGTCGCTGATTCCAGCTTCGAGGTGAGACAAGCCCGCGTAGAGGAGCAGCGCGCCCGTCGCGATCCGCACGAGGACTAGGCCGAAGCTCGGGCCGGTGCCCGTTCCCTTCGCGGACGGCTTGGAGGCGGCTTTCGCGGCGGCTTTGTCGGCTTTCTTGTCGGAGGCCATGGTGTCCTGCCTTCTACCGGTCGTTCCTGGTCGGATCCAGCGGCCGCTAGGATCCGAGGCACGATGAGCGCGCTTTCGGCCAATCCCAGGATCCGTCTGAACGTGTGGTCGGGGCCGCGCAATGTGTCGACGGCGCTCATGTACTCGTTCGCGCAGCGGACCGACACGCGCGTGGTCGACGAGCCTCTCTATGCGCACTACTTGCGGGTCACCGGCGCGGAGCATCCGGGGCGCGAGCTCGTGCTCGGGTCGCAGGACCAGGACGGCGAGAACGTCGTGCGCGACGTGATCCTCGGACCGTGCGATCGCCCGCTCGTCATGTTCAAGCAGATGGCGCATCACCTGGTCGAGCTCGACCGTGGATTCCTCGGCCGCACGACGAACGTGCTGCTGACGCGCGAGCCGGAGGAGATGCTGACGTCCTTGGTCGAGAACATCCCCGAGCCGACGTTGCGCGACACCGGGTATGCGGCGCAGACGGAGATCCTCGCGAGCTTGCGCGCGAGCGGCGTCGAACCCGCAGTGCTCGTCGCGCACCGCGTGTTGCAAGATCCCGAGGATCAGCTCACGCGTTTGTGCGAACGGATCGGCGTGCCGTTCGAGCGCGCGATGCTCGCGTGGGAGCCGGGTGCGCGACCGGAGGATGGCGTGTGGGCGCCTTTCTGGTACGCGAACGTGCACAAAAGCCGCGGATTCCAGCCCTACGTGATGAAGACTGCGCGCGTGCCGCCGCGGCTCAAACCATTGCTGGCGGAGTGTCACGAGCACTACGCGCGGCTCGCGGCGCTCGCGATCTGAGCCGCGTGCGGAGCGCGGCCCCGCGAGGGGAGGTCCTGTCGGCGCAGTTCGATTCCGCGTACATGTCGGTCGCGGCCTGACGCGCACCGGCCGCGCCAAGACGCGAGGGGCACGGCCGATCGAGCGATCGAACTCGGGGTGCGAG
>CAZKIY010000534.1:0-2390 GCA_964552875.1 uncultured Planctomycetaceae bacterium | reverse complement strand
AGTCGCTGGCGGATCGCGACGCGCTCCACATCGAGGGCGTGTTGAAGGAAAGCCTCGAGCGCAAGGCCAAGGCGGCCGGAGACATCCCGTGAGCATCACGAATCTCGTCCTCGCCTTGGAGGCGAATCTCCAGGCGGAAATCGGGGCGAAAAACGCCCAGATCGCTCTTCTCGATGGCCAGGAGCAGGCGATCGCGGCGCGCGACGTCGATGCGTTGACCCTGGCCTCCAACGAGCTGCAACTCCAAGTTCACCGCGAGATCGAGCGCGCGACGAAACGAGCGGCGACCCTCTCGGAGCTGACTCGGGCGCTCGAACTGCCTGCGACGTCGCGGGTCGGCGACGTCGCGACAGCACTGGGTGCTCGCGGACGCACGCTCGCAGCACGTCGCACGGAACTGCGCGCGCGGTGCGCCGCATCCTTGAAGAAGAGCCGGCACGTCGCGTCGCTCGTGCGCGGCCATACGAGCCTCGTGGAGGAAGCGCTCGGCAGATACCTCTCACCGGATCCGTCGGGAGCGCCGCTCGGGCGCGGCTCACTCGTCGACGCGGAGGCCTGATCCATGTCCAGCATCGCGCTCAATATCGGGATCGAAGGTCTGCTCGCGGCGCAAACCGCGCTGGACACCGTCGGCCACAACATCGCGAACGCGAACACGCCGGGTTACTCGCGGCAGAGCGTCCTCATCAGCGCTGGCCCGACGCAGAGGTTCGCTGGCCGGCTCGTCGGAACGGGTGTGCGCGCGGAGGACATCGTCAGCGTCCGCGATCTCCTCGTCGATCGGCGCATCCTCTCGCAGCGCGGCCTCCTCGGTCGCCTCGAGGCGAAGTCATCGACGTTGTCCGACATCGAATCGCTCATGGGCGAACCAGGGTCGGGGTCGCTCTCGAGCACAGTGTCGGGATTCTTCACCGGCGTTTCGCGCCTTTCCGCGAACCCAGGCGATCCGGTGTTGCGCCAGGACGCGTTGCGCGCCGGCGTCGACATGGCGGATCGGTTCCGTGCGCTCGAGACCGGCTTTCAGAAGCTCCGCAAGGACGCCGACGCGCGTCTCGGCGCTCAAGTGAAGCAGGTGAACACGTTCACGCGCGACATCGCGACCCTGAACCGCGCGATCGCGGCCGCCGAGTTGGGCGGCAACCAGGCGAACGACTTGCGCGACACGCGGGACGAGACCCTCCGATCGCTCTCGGACTTGATCGACGTCAACGTGGTCGAACGCCACGACGGATCGATCGCAGTGTCCACTCGCGGGCAAATCCTCGTGTCGAGCACGCGCAACTTCGAACTCGAGAGCACCGTCTCGAAACAGGGCGAATCGATCCTGCATGTGCGCGGCTCAGATCAGACCCTGCGGCCGACGGGGGGGTCGATCGCCGCGTTCCTCGAGCAAGTCAACGAGGTCTTGCCGCAGCAGATCGAGAAGCTGAACGCTCTGGCGAAGACGCTCGTGCACGAGGTGAACAAGGCGCATTCGACCGGTGTTCCCGCGAACGGCCCGTTTCGTTCGCTCGAGAGCACGCACGCGATCACGGACGGCGACGGTGATGGAGCGTACGACGACGAGCTGCTGTCCGAATCGGGACTTCCGTTCGACATCCAGGACGGTCAACTCTCGATCAGCGTGACCGATCGTGTCACCGGCGACATCGAGACCGTTCAGATCGACATCGACGCCGAGGAAACCACCGTCGGCGACGTCGTCAGCGCGCTCAACGGGATACCACAACTGACGGCCGTCATCGAAGGTGACGGGTTCCTGAGCCTGCGCGCGGCCGAGGGCTACGGCTTCGATTTCGCGGCACGCAGCTTTCCAACGTCGGGAACGATCGGTGCTTCGACCGTCGGAATCACGGGTCGCTACGCCGGCGAGGCCGCGTCGGACCTGACGTTCCGACCGCGATCGGCCGGCGACGTCGGTGCGACCGCGAACCTGCTCGTCGACGTGTTCGATCAGAGCGGCGACCGCCTCGCGACGCTCGACGTCGGAGCGGGCTACGTTCCGGGCACCGAGCTCGATCTAGGAAACGGCCTGAAAGCAAGCTTCGGACTCGGCGCGATCACGAACAGCGACTCGTTCGAGCTGCACGCGGTGGCCGACGGTGACACGGCCAACGTGCTCGCCGCATTGGGCATGAACTCGCTCTTCGAAGGCAGTAGCGCGAACGACATCGCAGTGTCGGCGCGCATCCTCGACGACCCGCGCTTCTTCGCGGCCAGCGCGACCGGCGCCGACGGCGATGGTGGGTCGTTGAGCGCGATGCTTGCCGTGTCGGAAGGGTCGTTCGATGGACTGGCCGGCTCCTCGCCCGTGCAGTTCATCGGGTCCGTCGCCGCCGACATCGGCTTCGAGCGCTCATCCGCCGAGCTCGCGATGGACACCGAACGCG
>CAZKIY010000533.1:0-2403 GCA_964552875.1 uncultured Planctomycetaceae bacterium | reverse complement strand
CGGCGAGCTCGCGCCCGAACCGAAGCCCGCCCTCGCGAAGGTCGCGACGCGTGAGGTACCCGGTCATGGCGGCGCGCGGATCGCGGCGCGTGTCTACACGCCCAACGGAACCGGGCCGTTTCCGGTCGTCGTGTACTTCCACGGCGGAGGTTGGGTCATCGGCAGCCTCGACCTGTATGACGCTTCGTGTCGAGCACTCGCGGATCGCGCGCGGGCCGTCGTCGTTTCGATCGACTATCGACAGGCGCCGGAGCACAAGTTTCCCACTGCGCACGAGGATGCGTACGCGGCTCTCCAGCACGTCCTGCAGAATGCGACTGACTTCGACGGCGATCCTGCTCGCGTCGCGGTCGCGGGCGAGAGCGCCGGTGGCAATTTGGCTACTGCGACGTGCCGGATGGCCAAGGATCGCGAGGGACGGATGCCCGTTCACCAGTTGCTCATCTATCCGGTGACCGACTACGCGTTCGACACGGCGAGCTACCTCGCGAACGCCGAGGCACGGCCGCTGAATCGGGCGATGATGAAGTGGTTCTTCGGGCAGTACTTGAACAGTCCCGCGGATGGCCTGAACAGGCTCGTCTCACCCTTGCGCTCGACCACGGAGGAACTGCGGGGCTTGCCGCCCGCAACCGTGATCACGGCCGAAATCGATCCTTTGCGCAGCGAAGGCATGGCGTACGCGAAGAAGCTCGAAGCCAGCCAGGTCCCGGTCAGCACCCGCGACTTCAGCGGTGTGACGCACGAGTTCTTCGGGATGGGCGCAGTTCTGGAGGACGCGCTCGAGGCACAGGAGTTCGCTGCGGAACGGCTCGTGCGTGCATTCCGCGGTGAGCGCACGGCGCTCGTGCTGAACCACGGGATGCGAGGACAGTCGCCATGAGCGTCGCCATTCTCGCGCGGACCGGCGCGCTCGGCGCGGTGCTCTGCGCAGTCTCCGACTGTGCCAACACGCATGGCTCGCCTGCGAACGGCGTCGACGTCACAGCCGGCAGCGAAGCCCTTCTCCGAGCGGATCAACTTCCAGTTGCGCGTGGCGGTCCTGCCGTGGGCAAGCGCGATCCGGGGCTCGAAATCGTCGCGCTGTTCCCCGGCAAAGCGATGCCCACCGGTCTCACGGTGTCGCGCGAAGGGCGCATTTTCCTGTCTTTTCCGCGGTGGGGCGACGCAGTTGCCTGGACGGCGGTCGAGCTCAGCGAGGGCAAACTCGTCCCGTTCCCCGACGCCGCGACGAACGCGTTCGATCCGAAAGATCCGGCCCTGCACGATCCGGCTACGCATCTCGTCAGCGTCCAGAGTGTCGTCGTCGACGCCGAGGACCGGCTGTGGTTGCTCGATCCGGGCAGCGTTCAACTCGGACCCACGTTGCGCGGCGCGCCGAAACTGTGGGCCTACGACCTCGCGAGTCGCGAACGGGTGAAGGCGATCACTTTCCCGAACGACGTCGTACTCAAGAAAACGTACTTGAACGACGTGCGCTTCGACCTCGCGCGCGGCATCGAAGGCACGGCGTTCGTCACCGACAGCGGAGCGGGCGGCATCATCGTGATCGATCTCGCGAGCGGCGCGTCTTGGCGCAGACTCGACGGACATCCGTCGGTGAACCCGACGCCGGGCCTGGAGATGCAGTCCGAAGGCGAACCCTTCGTGAAGCGTCCGAGGAACGGTGAGGAGTCGGCGCCCGACATCCGCTCGGACGGCATCGCGCTCAGCCCCGACGCGCGGACCCTTTACTATTCGACGCTCACCAGCCGCGACATATGGGCCGTTCCGACTGATGCTCTCTCCGATCGTTCACTCGACGAGGCCGCGGTCGCGCAACACGTACGGAAATTGGTCACGAAACCGAGCTGCAACGACGGTTTGATCTGCGACGCAGAGGGGCGGTTGTATTCCAGCGACTGGGAGGATCAGTGCATCCGCCGAATCGATCCGACGAGCGGTCACGTCGAGGTCGAGTCGCAGGACGAACGCATGTTGTGGCCGGACACATTCGCGCTGCATGGAGGATTCCTCTACGTGACGAGCAACCAACTCGCGCGTCAGCCGATGTTTCATTCCGGCCAGGACCGGCGTGTGGCTCCGTACGTGCTCTTCCGTCTCGCTCTCGGTGGGAGGACCGAAGTCGGAGAGCGCTGAAGCACGGTGGAATCGGGTGCGGACCTCCAGCCCATTCCGTCGAGAGCATCCGATTCTTCGCTGTGCGTGCGAGGTGCGGCACAGTCGACGATTCGCCGCCGTTTCCGAGGGAACCCGCTGACCACGCTCGCGGCATGCTCGGCTCGACGCCAATCCGAAATCGCGAGCGTCAGGTGAAACGCGGGTCCGTTGTGAGGCCGTCGATGCGTACCACGAGCACGACAGCCTCGGCCGACAGTCCGGCGATCTCGAACTCCTCCTCGA
>CAZKIY010000532.1:0-2406 GCA_964552875.1 uncultured Planctomycetaceae bacterium | reverse complement strand
ACGCGTGACGCGCCGCGCGCGTCGAAGGACGGGCGCACTTCACGATCGATCGCCGCCGAACTCGGTGGACGTGCGCGCGCTCGACGGCGACTGCCCGTCGAGCGATTGCTGGTAGCGCAGGCATCCACGCTGGAATCGGGGCCATTCCGGCACGACCGGCTGCGGATCGGTCCGCTCGGGGAGCAGACCCCTGAGCCGCGGATGGTGTCAGCACAGCTCGTGCTCCGTCGCATCGCGATGTGCGCGGATCCCGGCGCGCAAGCGCTGCACTCGAGCGATCAGGCGGGCTCGATCGAACGAGTCGAGGTCGTCGTCCAGACCGACGGTCTCCGCCACGCGCGGTGGAGGACAGTCCTTTCCGCAGACACGCATCAGGGCAGGAAGTCGACCTGCGCCGGGATCACGACCTGCGGCGTTGCTTCAATCGGCCCATCGGCACGACTTGACCCTTCACGTCGTTGGCGACGAGCTTCAGCTGCTCGATCGGGCGCGTGCCGCCGGCCTTCTCGCCGCTCAACACCAGCATCGGCATCACGCGGGCCACGGTTAGGATGCGGCGCCCATGACGCTCGCCCCCGTTCCCGTCTCGTCGAGCGCACCGCAGCGCCGACCCTGGCGGGCCCTCGTCGCGCTGATCTTCGCGCTCCTCCTCGGCGTCGGCGCGATCATCGTGCTGCGCCACGTCCGCGATCTGCGCGAACGAGCGCGCGCGGCACGTGCAGCGGCGCTCGTGCTCGACGGCGATCTCCAGCGCCTCCAGGAGGCGTGGATCGTCGAGCAGCTCGATGGCGACGAGCCCGAAGCCCTCGCGCTCGCGGCCGGTCTGGCTGAAGCACAAGTCGCGCGCGGCGATTACGCCGACGCGCCCACGGAGGAGATCGCGGTCTCGATCCGCGTCGGCGCGGCGCTGCGCGACGCGGGCGAGCTGGACGCGGCGACGTCGCGTCTCCAGTGGGCGTTGCGATCCGCGCTGGCCGCCCGATCGGGCCTGTGGGACGAACTCCTCGGGCGCACGGTCCCCGACGCGGACCAAGCGCCGAATGCACGGGCCGAGCTCGCGCGCCTGCAGCTCGCGCGCGGCGACATCGGGACGGCGCTGAACTTCGCGCTCGAGGCCTGGAACGCGCCGCGCACTCCGGCTGCGCTGGAAAAGCGCACGACCGCGATCGCCGACCGCGCGTTCCTCGTGGCCGAGATCCTCGCCCAAGAGGAAGAGCACGCACGCGCCGCCGAATTCGCGCGAATCGCCGTCGACGAGTCGCCGCCGCGCGACCGCTCGCACGCGCACGTGCGCTGGAGCGCGCTGCGTTTCCTCGCACTCGCCGAACAGCGCGCCGGCGGGTTCGACGAGGCGATCGAATTGCACCGCACCGCGCTCGCCGCCGCCCGCGGGGCATTCGTGGACGACGATCCGCGCACGGCGAACTCGCGCTACGAGCTGGCCTTCATGCTGCACGACGCGGGCCCGCGCTTCGCCGACGAGGCGCTGCGCTAGTACGCGACGTCGCTCGATGTGCGCCTGGCGCGCGCGCACGGGGATCGCGATCAGCTCGCGACGCACCAGTCGAACTACGCGCTGCTGCTGAAGCAGACGGGACGCCTCGCCCAGGCGGAGCCGATCTCGACGAACGCGCTCGCGATGCGACGCCGTCTCGTGCCGGAGGATTCGGCCGGCACCGCGACGATGATGAACAACGTCGGCACGCTGCGACGCGCTGGGCGACCGCGCCTGCGCCAGCGCAATGCTCACCGACGCGCTGGCGATGCGCCGCCGGCTCTTCCCCGACGGCCATACGGACGTGGCGCAAACGCTGCAGAACCTGGCCTGGCTGCGGCAGAAGCAGGGCGAGTTCGGTCAGGCCGTCGTCTATTCGCGCGAAGCGGTCGAGATCCACGAGCGCACGTTGGTGACCGAGGACATCGCCTTCGCGATCGCGCTCGACAACCTGGGCGGCGCGCTGACCGACGCCAAGGACTACGCGGCGGCGGAGACCGTCACGCGCCGCGCGCTGGCGATCGAGGAGCGTCTGCTCGCGGGCTACCACGAGACGCTCGCGCAGACCCTCGACAACCTGGGCGTGATCCTCTATCGCCGAGAGCAGTTCGAGGAATTCGAGACACGTCTCGAGACGGCGCTCGCGATGCGCCGCGCGTTGTTCGGCATGGACCACCCCGACGTGGGCGCGACGCGCCGGCACTTGGCCTGGGTCGCCGAGCAACAGGGGCAGCACGAACTCGCGGTCGAGCACTACCGCGCGGCACTCGCGGCACTCGATGGCCGCACAGAGGACCCGGAGCTCAGGACGGAGGTCGGGAACGAACTGGCCGAGTGCCTGCGCGAGCTGGGTGACCCCGCGGGCGCGCTCGAGGCGTTTCGTGCGACGTTGACGACCGCACTGCGCGCCC
>CAZKIY010000531.1:0-2433 GCA_964552875.1 uncultured Planctomycetaceae bacterium | reverse complement strand
CCGGCCATGAAGCGCCTCCTCTCCGAGGCCCAGCGCCTCGCCCGCACTGATTTGAACCTCGTCGTCCGGGGTGAAACCGGCGCGGGGAAGGAAGTCCTCGTGCGCTATCTCCACGCCGCGAGCGGCCGAGCGGGCGGACCCTGGATCGCGGAGAACTGTTCCGCGATCAGCGAATCGTTGGCCGAGAGCATCCTCTTCGGGCACGTCCGCGGAGCGTTCACGGGCGCGGATCGCGACCGACCGGGTCTCTTCGTGCTCGCCGACGGCGGGACTCTCTTCCTGGACGAGATCGGCGATATGCCGAGCGCCATGCAGGCGCGGCTGCTACGCGTCCTGGAAGAGCGACGGGTCCGTCCCGTCGGCGGCGAACGCTCGATCCCGTTCGACGTGCGCGTCGTGTGCGCCACGAATCACGACCTCGCGGAACTCGTGCGTGCCGGACGTTTCCGCGCGGACCTCCTCTTCCGCTTGACGGGCGCAAGCTTCTGCGTGCCGGCGCTCCGAGATCGCCCGGCCGACGTCCCTTTCCTTGCAGCGCGATTCCTCGACGAGCTGAACGCGCAGTACGGCACGACGCGCCGCTACTCGCGCGATCTGCTCGACCGCCTGCAGAGACACGACTGGCCGGGCAACGTGCGCGAGCTCAAGAACTGCGTGACCGCGCTGTATTCTCTGAGCGAGCAGGACGAGATCGACGGCCCCCTGCCCAGTGTTTCCGAGCCGCGCCCGTTCGGCGCGGAAGCTCCGCTGCTGACCCGCGTGGCTCCGCTCGCCGAGATCGAGCGCGCGGCGATCCGCTTGGCGCTCGAAGAGACGGGCGGTGACCGGCGCGAGGCCGCGCGCCTTCTCGGGATCTCACGCTCCACGCTCTACGCACGCCTCGGAGCGACGGCTTCACGCAACACGTAGCCGCTCGTCGCGGAACTTCGCCGGATGAACGACCTCGACTCGACGAAGCGAAGGGACTGAGTCACGACCGAATCTCGAGCCTCACCATGAATCTCCTCGCACGCATCTTGGGCGCCACTGCAGCACTCGCTTTCGTCGCTGTCTCCGCCGCCGGCCGGACTTAGACGCGTCAGAGTCCGCTGCCCTATCCCGCGCAGCTGAACATCGACGACATCGCCTTCTCGGGCCCGCGCGGTTACATCGTCGGTTCGAGCACGCGACTTCTCGAGACGACCGACGGCGCGATCACGAGGCACGAGCGTGTGCTCACGGGACCCGTGTACAGCGAAAGAAGCTTCGTCGGCGTGACGTTCAACGGTCGGCTGAACGGCTGGATCCTCGGGCAGAAGGTGTCCTGGTCGAACTCGTGGTTCCGCGCGGTGGAAGGCGGCGCCACGTGGACGCAGACGGCCCCCGTGCCGAATGCGGTTCGAGGCCACGGGAACTTCGTGAGCGCGACGAACACCTGGATCGGAGCTGGGGCACGCTGTACGTGACGTACGCGGCGCACCGTGCGAGCTGATCGCGTTCCTCACCGAGCGCTTGGGGGTGCGCAGGATCCTCGCGCACATCGGGCTCCCGACAGGGGCGTCGCGGCGGAGGCCCGCTCGAGCAGGCCGCCGCGCGCGAATTGGCGTCTCGGCCCGGCGCGCGAGCCTGCTCTCGTGAACCATCGGCTCGGGCTTCGAGCGATCTCGCGAACGACGGAGTGAGGTCGCCGCCTCGCGCCGCTCTACCATCCGGTTTCGATGAGCCAGCGACGCCGACCGAACCGCAGCGACCTACGCGACATCGCGCACCGGGTCATGATCCAGCGCGGGCTCTTGCCCGAGTTCTCGCCCGCGGCGCTGGCCCAGGCGCGTTCGTTCCGGGGCGCGGCGCTCGAATCGGGACCCGCGATCCGCGATCTGCGCGACAGACTCTGGTGCTCGATCGACAACGACGATTCGCGCGACCTCGACCAGCTCAGCGTGTCGGAGTCGCTCGCGAACGGGGCCGTGCGGATCCTCGTCGCGATCGCCGACGTCGACGCGCTCGTCGAGCGCGACACGCCGATCGACCAGCACGCGCGCACGAACACGACGTCCGTGTACACGGCGGCGGAGATCTTCCCGATGCTGCCCGAGAGGTTGTCCACCGACCTCACGTCGCTGAATCAGGACTGCGACCGCATGGCGATGGTCGTCGAGATGACGGTCACGAGCGATGGAACCGTGACGGACTCCGACGTCTACCGCGCGATCGTCCGGAACAAGGCGCAGCTCGCTTACGACGCCGTTGCGGCGTGGCTCGACGGACGCGCCGCGCCGCCGCCGCGTCTCGCGGCCGTCGCCGGACTCGACGAAGAGCTGCGCATCCAAGACCGCGTCGCGCAGTCCATGCGGGCCGTGCGCTTTCGCCGCGGAGCCCTGCTGCTCGACACGATCGAGCCGCGCGCCGTGTACGACGGCGACGTCCTGATGGACATGCGTGCGGACGAGAAGA
>CAZKIY010000530.1:0-2446 GCA_964552875.1 uncultured Planctomycetaceae bacterium | reverse complement strand
CACCGAAGGGGCGGGGAGTGTAGGGAGCGCTGCCGGAGCGTGCAATACGACCGCGCGGACCATTTCGCGCCGGCCCCAAGACCGCGCGGACCCTTCCGAGAGTGCCGCGGGCCACGCGACGGACGCCCGCGATCCAATCCGGACCGCGCGACGCGACGGGGCTCCCACGCGCTGCTCGAACTGCCCGATTCCGCCGCCGATTCCGGCCTGGGGAGCGTGCGCAGGTCGCGCGATCGGCTCTCGGAGTCCGCACTCGCCGCGCTTCCGGCCCTGTATCTTCACGCCCATGACGCTCACGTCCCTCGGCTTCGCCGCACTCCTCGTCGTGTTCGCGCCCGGCCTCCCGCTGGACGACGCGAGCCTCCCGAAGCCCGCCGTCACCGGCCGCGTCGTGTTCGACGGCGCGATCCCGGCGAAGAAGGAGCTTCCAGGCACGCCCGAGCAGCAGAAGGGTTGCTGTCCCGACGGTGCCGCGGTCCCGCTGACGGATCCCACGTTCCTGATCGACGCGAAGGGCGGCCTGCAGAACGTCGTCGTCACGATCGAAGTCGAAGGCGTGAAGGTCGAGCCCGCCGCGGAGCCGCTCGTCATCGATCAGAAGCGCTGCGTGTTCGAGCCGCACGTCGTCGTGCTCCACGCCGGATCCAAGGTGCGCTTCACGAACAGCGACGCGGTCACGCACAACGTGCGCGCCAGCTCTCTCAAGAACGACTCGTTCAACTGGGTCATGACGCCCGGCGGCAAGGAGGAGGTCACGTTCGCGAAGGCCGATCGCGTCATGATCGGCTGCGACTATCACCCCTGGATGAGCATGATCGTCTTCGTCACCGAGACGCCGCACCACGCGGTGACGGCGGCGGACGGAACGTTCGCGATCCGTGGGCTGAAAGCCGGCACGTACAAGGCGAAGCTGTGGCACGAGAAGCTCGGTCGCGCCGAGGCCGAGGTCGTCGTGAAGGACGACGGCACATGCGCGCCGCTCGAGATCAAGATGGCCGAGAAGAAGAAGAAGACCTGATTTGTTCACACGCACGACTCTCTGCATCGCGTTCTTCGGGGTCAGCGCCACCTCGATCGAGGATGGATTCCCGACCTACGCGGTCGCTCCCGAGACCACGCTCACGCGCGTGTGGGTCAGCACGACCGAAATGGAGTCCGAGCCGGCGAAGATGTTCCTCGACGGCGAGGAGGTCCCGGCCGAGGGTCACGGCACGCTGAAATTGCGCGTCACCGCCGACAGCCGGTTGGAGGTCGCGGACGAGATCGGTGCCGTCGCCGAAGGTCGGCCGACGAAGTTCGAGCGCATTTACCGCGAGTTCTCGAACAAAGGCGTCGAGACCGTCATCGCGCAGCCGCCTGGCGGCGATGCCACGGAGAAGGAAAACTCGCGCGAACGAACCTCGCCGTTGAAGGATCGAGTCGTGCGCTTCACCTGGAACGCGAAAGACGAAGAGTACGAGCGCGCGTTCGTCGCGCAGGACGGCGAGAAGGCGAAGGCCGACGCATCGCTGCTCGAGGGCCTCGTCGCCGACGCCGACTGGTTGCCGCTGCTCGAGGACGGACCGCGCGAGAAGGGCGCCTCGTTCGAGCTGCCCGCGGAGGTCTTCCAGCGCGTGCAATACCCGCTCGGCGACTTGCACTCGCAGATCGACGGCAAGGACCCGGACGCCCTCACGCAGGAGATCAACGACGAGCTCACCGAGAACCTGGCCGGCCAGGGCAAGGCGGTGTGGCTGGGCGTGCGCGAGGAAGACGGCCGACAAGTCGGCGCGTTCTCCGTAGAGGCTCACCTCACGTCGAAGGCGGACGGCGAGACCGAGAGCGGCGCGGAGAAGCGCACGGTCGAGGCCGAAGTCGACTACGAGGGCCTGATCCTGTGGGACATGGCCGAGGGCCGGCTCGCGGAGTACTCGATCGAAGCGGACATGCGCACGGTGCTGTCGTCCTTGCGGAGCATCGAATCGCCGAAGGGCAAGGCCGAGGTGCGTCAGGTCTTCGAACTCGAAGGCAAGACGAAGCACACGCTGACCGTCACGAAGGACTGATCTACGACTTCCGAGAGCCCGCGCGCCGCGCGTTCTCTCCGTTGCGGGCGTGCAACCCTCGATGGGAATGCGCGAATAAATCGGGCTCTCAGAATCTGGCGCATCCGGCTTTCGTGTGGGTCAGTGCGCCCGTGCTGGTCCGCAGACCCCGCGTTCACGGACCTCGGCTCGGGCGCCGGTGCTCTGTGTGGATCCAGGGCGTCCACGCGCGGTGTTCGGATCCAAGACCCGCGCGGGGCGCGCACGCATAATGTGCGCGTCTGCGAGCGCGTCTGCGTGCGCGTCAGCGAGCGCATCGGCGAGCGAGTCAGCGAGCGCATCGGCGAGCGAGTCAGCGAGCGCATCGGCGTGCGCGTCAGCGAGCGCATCGGCGAGCGAGTCAGCGAGCGCATCGGCGAGCG
>CAZKIY010000529.1:0-2452 GCA_964552875.1 uncultured Planctomycetaceae bacterium | reverse complement strand
AGCGCAGCGCCACGGTCGACCTAGCGCCGCTCTCGTGGATCGTCGAGAACGCGCTGGGCTCGCAAGCCGAACGTGCGCGCCACGACGACGTGGCACGCAACCTACTCGAGCGTGCTGAACGCAAGTTGAAGAACGCGCGATCGCTCCTCGCGGGACTGGAGAAGCGCCGCACGGCCGCAGGCGAAGCCGAGCGCGTGCAGGAGGACGGGGAGTTGGTCAAAGCCAACCTGGGTCGCATCACGCGCGGGATGAAGGAGATCGTCGTCGACGACCTCTACGATCCCGATCTCGCGCCGCGTCGCATCGTGCTCGATCCGAAGCTCTCGGCGCGCGAGAACCTCGAGCGCCTGTTCGAGAAGGCCAAGAAGCTCGAGCGTTCTCGCGACGCGGTCGCGGGCGAGATCGCGCTGGTCTCGACACGCATCGAAGCACTCGCGACCCTCGTCGCTCTGGCGCGTACCGACGGCGCGGACCTCGAGGCGCTCGAAGCCGACGCGATCGCGCGCGAGATCCTCGACCCACCGCAGTCGACGGTGGACGGGCGACAGGAGAAGGTCGCGCCGCGATTGCCGTACAAGACGTTCGATGGCTACGCCGGCACGGAGATCCGCGTCGGTCGCAACGCGCGCGACAACGACGACCTGACCTTTCACCATGCGCGCGGCAACGACGTCTGGTTGCACACGGCCGACACGCCGGGCAGTCACGTCGTACTGGTCGTCGAGAAGGGCGCCGAGCCGCATCCCGAGGAACTGCTCGACGCCGCGCATCTGGCTGTGCACTTCTCGCCGATCGCCGGCGCCACGAAGGCGCGCGTGCACGTCGCGCGCCGCAAGGAAGTCCACAAGCCGCGTGGTGCCAAGCCCGGGCTCGTGACCTTGTCGGGCGGGCGGATCCTCGAACTCCGCATGCAACCAGACCGGTTGCAGCGTCTATTGCGCACGCATCGGCCGCCTGTCGGTTGAATGGCTCCGCGTTACCCTGGTTCACCCATGCCGCACTGCACGACCGATCGACGTTCCGCCCCCCGACGTCCCCTCGCCTCGGGCGCGCTCCTTCACGCGCTCCTGGCCACCGCCGTGGCGCTCATCCCCTCGTCGTGCCAGACCGCCGAGGCCGAGCGCGAGGAGAAGCTCCTCGAGATCTACCTGAACACGGCGGAGTCCTACTACCAGCTCGGTGATCACGATCGCGCAGTCGGGCAGGCGCTCAAGGCGCTCGAGCTCGATCCCGACAACGAGAAGATCAAGCTGATCCTCGGTTGGAGTCTGCAGCGGCGCGGGACGACCGAGGACGTGCTACGCGCCGAACAAGTCTTCCGATCGGTCGTGGACGAGGGCGATTACCGCGCGTCGCTCGGCCTCGCGACTGCGCTCGAACGGCAAGGTGTCGCGAACGCCGAGGCCTCCGAGGCAGTGGGCAGCGGGAAGCGCATCACGGAGTCCTCGGATCCGGCGCAGCGCGCGCAAGAGCTCCAGGAGCGGAGCGTCGCCCTGTGGACCGAATCCGAGCAGTGGTTCGAACACACGCTCGAGATCCAGAAGTCGAACCTCGACGCGCTCAACGGACTCATGCGCGTCGAAGCGTTGCTCGGCAAGCCCCACGCGAGCTTGGCCCGCTCGAAGCAGATGCTCGAAGAACTGGCGATCGACCGCGGATTCTGGGAACAGCTCCTGAAGCGCGTGCAGGGCGAGCGCGAAGAGAAGGAGATCCGGGAGCGGATCGCGCTCAACGAGAACCTCGAAGTCGCGACGCGGATGCACGCGGCGCGCACGCAGTACGGACTCGGTCGCAAGGACGAGGCGATGAACGAGCTCGACACCGGCATAGGACTCGCGCCGGATCGCGCCGACTTGCACGCGCTGCGCGCGCTCGTGCAACGGGATCTCGGCAACTGGGACAAGGCGATCGCCGACGCAGAGCGTTTCATCGCGTTGTCGCCGCAGGGGTACGACAGCGCCGACGTGAAGAAGGCCTTCGACCTGATCAGCGCGTGCGAGGCGGAACGTTCGCGGAAGCCTTGAGACGACCGCGACCAGGACTCACGCGGCGCGCGCCTCGGTCGCGGAACGTCGCATTCACGGCGTGAACCTGACCATTCCTTGCGCGCAATCATGGGCAAGGTCAGCGGCCCGCTGGTCCTTTCGCGACCTGCAGCGAAAACCGCGGAGGACTGCCGAGGACCGAGCTTCTAGCATCCTCGGTCCGCGCGCGCCGCGCGGGAATCGGAGCGGAGTGCGTGCCGGTTGTACGTCGACGCCACGCCCGTCGCCGGGAGATGGTCTTGCCCCGCGACTCGAACTCGAAAGACACGACGGCCGCTGCCCCGCGCGGGATAGCGGCCGTCGCCGTCTCCACACGCCGCGCTCTCCTATGGCGCTGGAGACCAACCGATCAGGATTCGTTCCAGGTCAGCGTGTGCCGCCGACCCTTCGCATCGACGAGTTCGAGC
>CAZKIY010000528.1:0-2453 GCA_964552875.1 uncultured Planctomycetaceae bacterium | reverse complement strand
GAGCGCGGCTTCATCGACTTCGTGCGCGTGCGCGGGTGACTCGTCGCCGACGCGTTGAGGCCTCCGCCTCCGCGAATTCTGCTCGCTGTCCGTCTCACGGCCGCACGCCGATGCGCAGCGCGTTCGTCGGTATCAGGAGCCAGCCGGCATGTGCTCACGAGACGCGGGGACCGGGACGGCCCGGTCGCCGCGCGTCGCGCACGAGGCTCGCCATGACCGGGGCCGCGAGTCTCCTCGCGGCCCCGCGCGTGCCCTTCCCTCCGGGAACTCGATCGGATCAGGGACGGAAGGTGACCCGCAGCCCGTCGCTCAGGTCGAACAGGCTGCCGCCCGCGGCCACGTCGCGGTGCCAGAACTGGAAGAAGCGGGTCGAGCCGACCGTGATGCTGCTGGCCGGGGCCGTCGTGAAGTTCAGGGGGCGCACCGCGCGACCCACGCCGTCCGTCGTCATCGGCGGACCCAGGCGCATGACCTGACCGCTGATGCAGCGGCGGCCGTTGCCGAAGGGCACGTTCTGCGTCGCGCTGCCGACGAAGAAGAGGCCCACCGAGTTCGTGGTCGCGCAGCGCGCGAGCAGCGTGAAGCTGTTGGCAGCGATGCGGAGCGAGCCCGTCGAGTCGATGCGCGTGCCGAAGCCGTGCGAGTTCGGGGTCGTCATGCAGTAGTTGCTCGTACCGCCGCTCGTGCTGTTCATGAGGACCGACACGTAGTTCGTGTCGCGATTCGACACGACGAGATCGAGCGACCCGTTGCCGTCGAAGTCGGCCGTGGCGATGCCCTCCGGGAAGGCGCCGACGGAGTGAGTCTGCGCCGCGCCGAAGATAACGTTGCCCAGGTTCGCCAAAACGCTGACCTGGTTCGCGTCTTCGTCCGTCGCCGCCAGGTCCTTGTCGCCGTCGCCTTCGAAATCACCGGCCACGATCGCGCCGGGGTTCAGACCGTTGCTCGAGAAACTCTGGCTCGTGAACGCACCGGTGCCCGAATTGCGCAAGACGACGACGACGCCCAAGTTGTTGTTGTCCGTCGTGGTGGCCAGGTCGATGTCGCCGTCGGCGTCGAGGTCGGCCGCGACCATGCCGGCTGGCTTCTCGTTGCCCGGGACCGGGATGCTGATCAAGCCGCCGAACGTGCCGGCGCCCTGGTTGAGGATCACGTCGACGACGCGGCCGTCGTGCGCTGCGACGGCAATGTCCGTGCGGCAGTCGCCGTTCAGGTCCTCGAGCGCGAGGTCGTAGGGTTCGAGGCTGGTCGCCAGGAGGCCGCTCATCGTGAACGTGCCCGCGCCGCCGTTCATGAACAACGAGATGTTGTTCGAGCCGCGGTTCGATGCCGCCAAGTCGATGTCGCCGTCGCCGTCGAGGTCGGCCGCCGCGATGTGACGCGTTTCGCTTCCGCCGGACGGCGTGCTGACGCCCATGAAGAACGTTCCGCCCAGGTTGATCAGGATCCGGACCGTGTTCGAGCCGTGCAGCGCGACGGCCAGGTCGAGGTCGTTGTCCCCGTCGAGGTCGGCCGCGACGAGTTCCCCCGCGCTGAAGCCGTTGCCGATGACCATCGTCTGGGCGTTGACGAAGCTACCGTTGCCTTGGTTGCGGAAGATCTCGACGCGGTCCGGACCGCCGCCGCCCGAGACCGTGCTGCTGGTGACAGCGAAGTCGATGCCGTTCGCGCCGTCGAAGTCCCCCGTGGCAATGCCGTCGGGGCGCAGGCCGAAGAGCGGGTAGTTCGTGGCGCCCTGGAAGCCGATCTGGGCGAACCCGATGGTCGGGAGGCTGGAGGCTGCGACGAGCGCAGCGAGCGTGAGCTTGATGGACAAGAGGAATCCGATCCGTTCTCGAGAAGCCGGTCTGAGATCGCCTTGCGCTCATGCAACGCATGAGTGGCGACTCTTCCTTCCATCAAATGTGGGCCCGCCTCCGCAGATGGACTCACGCGCTGTTCGAGCTCGGCTTGCCGCCCACTTCGGCCTGGATGTCTACATTCGTGATCGGGAGATCCCAGGATTTCTACATACGTGATTCGGGATGAGGGCAGATCGGCAGCGTGAGTCCCAGCCTGCCTATCGAACGAATTGCGGGTGTGGAACCATCACGCTCGCGGCGTCGCGAGGTTCGAGGTGCAGCGCGGCGAGGGGCGTGATCGCCCCGTAGGAAGCCGCGATTCTTGCGATTTTGGGGCCGAGTGCTCGCCGTGGGACAAGTACGCCTGCGGAACATTCCCAGCGTGGTGGCGCGGACGACCGTGAGCACGAAAGCAGGGTCCGTGCGACGTCGGATTGCGTCCGGCGGCTTGGTCGTGCGCAGGATCCTCGCTCACATCGGGCTCGAGATGGAGGTGACACGGTGGGCACCCGCTCGAGCGTCGGCAGCGCGTTCTCGACGAACGGCGCGTATCACTCTCCGCGGTCGGAAGCCTTGTGCTTTGGAACAGCTACAGCGCGTGCAGCACGACGA
>CAZKIY010000527.1:0-2458 GCA_964552875.1 uncultured Planctomycetaceae bacterium | reverse complement strand
GGCTGCCCTCGTCGGGTTCGCCCCGGCTTCCTTCGCGCAAGGCACAGACGCCTGCACGACTCCGACCCCGATCTCGAGCGATGGACCCTTCGCCTTCAACACGTCCGCAGCGACGAATACGGTGGCTGGGACGACCTGCGCCGGTCAGGGTCGCGACCTGTTCTGGGTCTGGACCTCGAACACGACTGGAAGCGTCCAGATTTCGCTGTGCGCGGGAACGAGCGGCTGGGATCCGGTCGTCGCGGTCTACGCGGGCAACACCTGCCCGGCCGGCGCGCCGCTCCTGTGCAACGACGACTCGTGTGGCCTGATCAGCCAAGGCCAGTTCACGGCGACGAGCGGAGTGCAGTACGTGATCCGCATCGGGTCGTTCAACGGCGGCGTGGGCGGCGCCGGCAGCTTCATCTTCGGTCCTCTTGGCAGCGGCGGCGGCGGATGCCCGAGCCCGAGTTCCGGACCCGACGTGATCGTCGGCGACGTCAGCGATGTCGGAAACTATGCGGTGGCCGGCGGTTTGGATGCGATCGCGCTCGGCACGACCTCGTGCAACGTGGGCGACGCGAACTTGAGCTGGGTCGCGAGCACGCCGAACCACCCGGTCATCGGCGGCAACCTGTATCGCTACACGACGGTCGACGGCGCTCAGCGTTTCGAACAGATCGGTCAGAGCTGGCTGAAGCACGGATTCGCGGCCTTGCAGGGCAATGTGTGCTGCACGTGCTCGGGTAGCGGCAACGGTTCGGCGCTCGGCGTCGGCTGCTCGGATCCCTACTCGTCGGGTCTGAACGGTAGCCAAGGTGGGCTCGGGCCCCGCTGGCAAGTCAACGCCAAGACCGGCGTGTTCACGTATCCGCCGGCGAATCCGGCGTGGAGCGGGTCCACCGCGCGCCGCATCGAGGTCCTGCTGACGGACCTGACGCCCTCCGGCGGGCCGGGGGGACCGCGCTATTTCGGCGAGTGTCAGTATGTCACGCCCGACGACGCGGCTGCCGGGAACCAGAACAACAATGCGAGCTGGCGTGAGATGACGGTCAGTGGGACGGCTGCGAATTACACGTTCACGATGCTCGGTGTAACGAACCGGCAGCAGGCCGCGATTCAGGGTTGGGCGTCGTTCGACAACCAGGTCCAGCTCTCGAACGTGCAAGTGCCGAGCGACGGTCTCTTCATCGTCGGTTCGCGCGCGTACGACCTCGGTGGCGGCCAACACCGCTACGAATACGCCGTCTACAACATGAACTCGCACCGGAGCGGCGGCACGTTCTCCGTGCCGGTGCCGGTCGGCGCGAACGTCACGAACGCGGGCTTCCACGGTGTCGTCTATCGCAACGGCGATGGTCCGGGCAACGTGAACATGTCGAGCTCGGATTGGGCCTTCGCGGTGAACGCGGGGGTTGCGACGTGGTCGACGCAGACGGAAGCGCAGAACACGAACGCGAACGCGTTGCGCTGGGGCACGACCTACAACTTCCGCTTCGATTGCGACGTCGCGCCGACCACGGGGAACGCGACGATCGGGCTGTGGCGTGCGGGTTCGCCGAACTCGGCGGATGCGGCCGCCCAAGTGCCGGGTCCGCTCGGTGGCTCGTCGTCGGTCTGCTCGGGTGACGGCCTCGGAACCGCGTGCCCGTGCGCCAACAACAGCGTGGCCGGCACGGGTTGCCTCAACTCGCTCGGCACGGGCGGTTCGCTCGTGGCGACGGGAACGGCGAGCGTTTCGAGCGACACGCTCCTCCTTTCCGGTAGCGGCATGCCCGATGCGGCCTGCCTCTACTTCCAAGGCACGACGCTCGTGAACGGCGGCGCGGGTGCAGTCTTCGGCGACGGTCTGCGGTGCGCGGGCGGCACGGTGACGCGACTCGACACGAAGACGAACTCGCTCGGCAGCTCGACGTATCCGCAAGGCGGCGATCCGAGCGTGTCGGTCCAGGGTTCGTGCACTCCGGGCGCGACGCGCGTCTACCAGATCTGGTACCGCAACGCGGCGGCGTTCTGCACGAGCGACACGTTCAACCTGACGAACGCGTGGCAGATCACTTGGCAGTCTTGATGACGACGCGTCCGGTGTGAGCGTCCTCAAACGAAGCCGCGGGCCGTTCTCCTCGTCGAGGGGAACGGCCCGCGGTGTTTCGGCGCGATCACGTTAGAGCGAGCGCGCACTCGGGACGAGCTCATTCCGACGCAGCGGACGCTCGCTCGCGCGTCCAGCTCATGCTGCCGCAGCGGCTGCCGCCTCGCGCGTCAAGTTGCGGTGCCCGTCCTTCGTGACGAGCACGTTGTCCTCGATGCGGATGCCGCCGTGCGAGCTCAAGCGATCGACGAGCTTCCAGTCGAACAGGTCCTTCGTCGCACCCGTGCGATGCGGTCGCAGCAGCATCTCGATGAAGTAGAGGCCGGGCTCGATCGTGAACACGTGGCCCTCCTCGACCTTGCGCGTCGTGCGCAAGTACGGGAACTC
>CAZKIY010000526.1:0-2489 GCA_964552875.1 uncultured Planctomycetaceae bacterium | reverse complement strand
CTCGGGGAGGGCGCGTCGCTCTCCTCGGACGGAATGCGCGCGGACTACGAGCGACTGTCGAAGACGCAGGGTCTCGTCGGTCGTCGCGATGGCGATGCCCGCGGCAAGATCGAGGCTGCGGGATCCAAGGCGATCGAAGCGTTGTACGAAATGCCGTACCTCGCCCACGCGCCGATGGAGACGTTGAACTGCACGGTGAAGCTCGACGCCGACTCGTGCGAGATCTGGACCGGCACGCAGTTCCAGACCGTCGACCAAGGCGCCGCTGCGCAAGTGGCCGGTCTCACGCCGGACAAAGTGAAGATCCACACGACGTTTCTGGGCGGCGGCTTCGGTCGGCGCGCGAATCCGAAGGCGGATTTCGTCGTCGAAGCCGTCGAGATCGCGAAGCTCGCGAAGGCTCCGGTCCAGGTGATCTGGACGCGCGACGCCGATCTCGCCGGCGGCTATTACCGCCCGATGTGGACGGATCGCATGCGCGCGACGCTCGATGCGAAGGGTGGCATCGAATCGCTCGCGTGCACGGTCGTCGGTCAGTCGTTCATGGCCGGCACGCCCTTCGAGGCCGCGTTCGTGAAGAACGGCATCGATTCGCTCTCGATCGAAGGCCTCGATGACACGCCGTACGCGATCCCGAACGTCGAAGTCGATCTGCACACGACGAAGGTCGTCGTGCCGACCTTGTGGTGGCGCTCCGTCGGGCACTCGCATACGGCGTTCGCGGTCGAAGCGTTCCTGGACGAGCTCGCGGCGAAGTCCGGCGCGGATCCGTTCGAATTCCGCCGCGCGATGCTGAAGGACAAACCGCGCCACCGCGGCGTGCTCGAGCTCGCCGCGGCGAAAGCCAAGTGGGGGACGAAGCTCGCCGCCGGTCGCGCGCGCGGCATCGCGCAGCACTTCTCGTACGGCAGCTACGTCGCGATCGTGCTGGAAGCGTCGATCGAGAAGGGCAAGCCGCGCGTGCATCGCGCGACCGTCGCGATCGATTGCGGCCGCGTCGTGAACCCCGACGGCGTCGTCGCGCAGATGGAGAGCGCCGTCGGCTTCGGCCTGACGAGCGCGCTCTACAGCGCGATCACGTTGAAGGACGGACGCGTCGAGCAGACGGGATTCCACGACTACCCGATGTTGCGCATCCAGGAGATGCCGACCGTCGACGTGCACATCGTGCCCTCCGACGAAGCCTCCTCCGGCTGCGGCGAACCGGGCGTTCCGCCGGTCGCGCCAGCGCTCGCGAACGCGCTGTTCGCGCTGACGAAGAAGCCCATCCGCCGCCTGCCGATCCGCCCCGAGGACCTCCGCGCATGATCTCGCGCAGTGTTCGATTCTCGCTGTTCCTCGCTCTCGCCGCGGGCGCCTCGCTCGGGCTCGCCGTGCAGTGTTCGTCGCCGGACGGTCCGAGCGAATCGGCTTCGCGCGCTTCGGTCGCCGACGCGGAAACCGTGCGGGCTTGGGACACCATCTATGGCGTGCTCCAACACCCGCGTTGTTTGAACTGTCACCCGGTGGACGATGTGCCGTTCCAGGGGGATCACAAGGTGAAGCACGCGCAGAACGTGCACGGAGGTCCCGATGGCAAAGGACTTTTCGCGATGCAATGCGCGACGTGTCACGGCACAGAGAACCGCCCGGGTCCGTTCATGCCGCCCGGGGCTCCGAACTGGCATTTGCCGAAGCGCGACATGCCGCTCGTCTTCGAGGGGATGAGCCGCGACGAACTCTGCCGTCAGATGCGCGATCCGGCGCAGAACGGCGGCAAGACTCCGGAGCAGTTGTTCGAGCACATGGCGCACGACCCGCTCGTCCTGTGGGGTTGGGCGCCCGGCGACGGACGCAAGCCGGTCTCGACGCCGCATGCCGAGTTGGTCGCCGCGGTGCGGACGTGGGTCGACAGCGGCTGCGACTGTCCCGAGTGACGAGCCGCGACCGAAGAGCGTGCGCGTCGGCTACCACACGGACTACTGGATCCCGCTCCCCAAGCGGCATCCGTTCCCGATGGGGAAGTATCCGGCGCTGCACGCGATCCTGCTCGCGGAGCGGTTGATCGTTCCGAGCGACGTCGTCGCGCCCGACGAGGTTCGACGCGAAGATCTGTGGCTCGTCCACACGGCGGATTACGTCGAGCAAGTGTTCACGGGCGCATTGACAGCGGACACGGCGAAACGACTGGGATTCCCGTGGAGTCCGACGCTCTTGCGCCGCGCGCGGCTCGCCGTGCAAGGCACGATCGATGCATCACGACGCGCGCTCGAGGACGGGATCTCGGCCAACCTCGCCGGCGGCACCCACCACGCGTTCGCGGATCGCGGCGAGGGCTACTGCACGTTTCACGACGTCGCGGTCGCGATCCGCGTGCTACAGCGCGAAGGTCGGATCCAGCGCGCGCTCGTCGTCGATCTCGACGTGCACCAGGGCAACGGAACGGCCTCGATCTTCCAGCACGACGCGTCGGTGTTCACGTTCTCGATGCACGGCGAGCGCAACTTTCC
>CAZKIY010000525.1:0-2494 GCA_964552875.1 uncultured Planctomycetaceae bacterium | reverse complement strand
GAGAAGCGCGGGACGGCCGCGGTGGAGAAGCGCGGGACGGCCGCGGTGGAGAAGCGCGGGACGGCCGCGGTGGAGAAGCGCGGGACGGCCGCGGTGGAGAGGCGCGGGACGGCCGCGGTGGAGAGGCGCGGCGCGGCCGCGGTGGAGAAGCGCGGCGCGGCCGCTGGGGAGAAGACCGAGCCTGCTCGAGAGGTCGACTCGCCGGTACGCCGAGCTCCTCCGGCGCGTGCTCCCGCAACGGGGGGGGCTCTACCGGTCGGGACTTCGCGTAGGAGTCCGTCGCGCGGTAGCGTGCCGCGCGAAATCGATGCGCTCGACGACGACGCCGATCTCGCGCTCGACGCGGTTCCGGCGGATGACGGCATCCCGCTCGCCCGCGAAGGCGAAGTCGGCACGGCCCTCGATGACGGCAAGCGCCGCCGTCGTGGAAACCGTGGTGGTCGTCGCCGCAAGACGCGCGCCGCAACCGGCACGCGAACAGAGCCGCATCCTTCCGGCGCGAGTTCGTCGCGCCCGAATTCGTCGCGCTCCGTGGCGTCGCGATCGACGGCGGCTCGCCACGAGAAAGCTGTCGCGGTCGAGATCGAGTCCATCCCG
Source organism: uncultured Planctomycetaceae bacterium (assembly GCA_964552875.1). Taxonomy (GTDB): domain Bacteria; phylum Planctomycetota; class UBA1135; order UBA1135; genus JAEUHZ01. Next base: position 1,897 of record CAZKIY010000525.1, on the reverse strand, counting down.
GGCGAAGACGACGATTTGCCGCTGGTCGAGAGCGCGGTCTCGGCGCCGCTCGCTCCCGAATCCGATGCGCGCGGCGCCCGCCGTCGTCGCGGTCGTGGACGCGGTCGCGAGGCTCAAGTCGCCGATCCGGAGTCCGACCCGGACGCACCGCGCGTCGTGCCGGAGTCCGAGCGCCGCTCGATGATCCTCGTCAACGCGACGGATCCCGAGGAGCAACGCGTGGCCGTCCTCGAGGACGGCAAGATCACGGACTTCTTGATGACCGTGAAGGACCAGGACACGCTGGTCAACGACATCTATCGCGGTCGCGTCGTGAACCTCGAACCGGCCATCGGCGCGGCGTTCATCGACTTCGGTCAGGGCCGCAACGGCTTCTTGCACACGTCGGACGTGCTCACGGCGTACGGCGAAGACGACTTCGATCTCGACAAGCTCCTCTCGACGCAGATCGATCCCGAGGAGTGGGACGAGAACTCCGGTCAACCCGCGGTGTCGGCCGACACCGAGGACGCGGACGAAGACGAGGAGCGTCCCGCGAAGCGGGGCGCGAAGGGGAAGGACGCGAAGGGCGGACGCGGCAAGCGTCGCTTCGAGGCGCGCCCGCGCCTGCCGATCACGGACTTGCTCGAGAAGGGCCAGACCGTCGTCGTCCAGGTCACGAAGGACGCGATCGGCGACAAGGGTCCGACGCTCACGACCTACATCTCGATCCCGGGTCGCTACCTGGTGCTCATGCCCTCGATGTCGCGCACCGGTGTGTCGCGCAAGATCGAGGACGAGAAGGAACGTCGGCGCCTGAAGCGCATCTTGGAGACGCTCGAAGTGCCGAAGGGCATGGGCGTCATCGTGCGCACCGCCGGTGTCGGGCACAGCAAGACCGAGATCAAGCGCGACCTCGACTACCTCGTCAGCCTGTGGACCGCGTTCGGCAAGAAGCTGCACCAGGGTCACGGCCCGGCGGCGCTCTACCGCGAATCGGACGTCGCCATCAAGACGATGCGCGACCTCTTCTCGTCGAACACGAAGGCCGTGCTCGTCGACGACCCTGAGGTCCAGCGTCAGATCCTCGAGTTCACCGAGAAGCTGATGCCCGAGGACGTCGGGCGCGTGCAGTTGCACGACGGCGCGAAGCCGCTCTTCCAGCACTACAACGTCGAGCCCGATTTCGAGCGTATTTTCCAGCGTCGGATCGAGCTCGTGTCGGGCGGGTCGATCGTGTTCGACCAGGCCGAGGCACTCGTCGCCATCGACGTGAACTCGGGCCGCACGCGTTCCGACGGCTTCGACTTCGAGGACATCGCCCTCAAGACGAACCTCGAGGCCGCGCCCGAAATCGCGCGCCAGATGCGCTTGCGCGACCTGGGCGGGATCATCGTCGTCGACTTCATCGACATGATGAAGATGAGCAACATCCGGTTGGTCGAGAAGGCCTTCAAGGAAGCGCTCGAAGGGGACCGCGCGCGCAGCAAGGTCGGCCGCATCTCGCAGTTCGGCCTGCTCGAGATGACGCGTCAGCGGCTCGGGCCGGGCATGGACAAGAAGGTGTTCCACCACTGTCCGCGCTGTCGTGGAACAGGTCGGATCCGCACCGTGAATTCACGCGCGGCCGCGATCCTCCGACGGCTCTCGTCGGCGCTCACGCACAAGGGTTTCCAAACCGTCGAGGTGCGCGCGCATCCCGAGGTCGTCGCCTACTTGAAGAGCGACTGTTCGGACCACCTGCGCGCGCTCGAATACCGCTTCCAGAAGGACGTGAAGCTCTTCGACGCGCCCGAGCAGTCCGAGGACAGCGTGCTGCGCTACGTGCGGCCGGACGGGCGCGAAGTGCGACCGGGCGGACGGCGGAAGCGCTGAGAGCGCGTCGAGTCATCGAGTTCACGCCGCTCGCCGCCGCTCG
>CAZKIY010000524.1:0-2495 GCA_964552875.1 uncultured Planctomycetaceae bacterium | reverse complement strand
GTCTCCATCCGCTGGAGGATGTCGGCGCCGAACAGGAGATGCGCGCCCGTGTCCGCTCGACCGTCGGGTTTCAGCTGGCTCGCGTAACAGAGAACGAGCCGCTGCTTCTCTTCGAAGACGTGGCCGACGTCGACGACGAAGGTCGACTCCGTCGGGAGCGTTTCAGCCAAGCTCCAGATCCGACGGAGCGCTGCGAGACACACAGCACGGCTCCCGCGGGACTTTGGGGAACACCGCGGCGGATCGGTCCTGCGCTTGGAAGTCCTATCCCCGAGCGGTCCCCATCTCGGCTAGCCCGTCACGGTCTGGGGATCCAACGGCACGCTTGGCATCCTGGGCAGCATGATCGCCATCGCTCTGCTGCTGCCATTCCTCCAGACGCCGAGGCCGGCTGCGCAAGATGCGGGAACGTCTCGCACGCTCGAGTTCAGCTGCATCCTGGCCGTCAGTCTCGATCGCCACGTCGTGGATCGCTGGAATCACACGGCCGGCAGCGAAGGGGTGTCCGCATCGACCACGGAACGAGTCGTGAGGAAGCAGTACTTCACGATCTATCCGTTCTTCGGCGGCCTGACAGCGGACGACAAGGGCCGCGAGCGGGCCCGGATCGACGTGAAGATCACCAAGCCGGACGGGCAAACGTACTACGAAGCCGCCGACATGGACGGGCACGACGAACCGGCCGGCGGCACGGGAGGTGTCCTGCTTTCCAAGGAGCTCGTCACCGCCTGCTTCGAGCCGGAAGACGCACTCGGCCGCTACGAGATCGAGGTCACGGCGCGCGACCTCGCGTCGGGAGCATCATCGACGAAGAAGCACGCGCTCCAGCTCGTCGAATACGTCGACGATCCAGCATTCGAGGACGACGCGGAGCTCGAGGCCTGGTTCGGCGGGTACTTCCGGGCACCGAACCCGACGCGAGCGATTCCGGCGTTGCTGGCGTACTGCGCGAACGGCTGGGAATCCGAACGGCCCAGCGATGCACGCGGGTTCCTGCGTGAGGTCTTCGAGGACAATCATTGGCTCTTCACCGAGCTGTTCGCGCGCTTCGCGAGCCTGGACGAGGGCACGCGTCGGGCCGCGCTCTGGCTGCTCTCGCGCAGCACCTGCGATTCGAAGGCCTTCGTCAAGGTTCTCGGTGATGCCGATCGTGCAGCGTGGGCGGCAATCGGCGCCTCCTTCCACGATCCGGTCGAGGAGCCGATCACCGGTCGGGTGGACGTGAACGAACTCTGGAGCATGTACCTGGCCTCGCGCCGGTATGCGTTGATCCAGAGGCTGTGCGCGACGCTCGAACAGGACGCGACCGGCGTGGTCGAGAAGTCGACGATTCCCGACGCCGACCGGGGCGTCGACGTTCCGCTCGGCTCGATCGTCGCAATCGTCGTCAGCGATCTCCTGCGCAAGACCTCGCGCTCGGATGCGGTGACGCGCAACTACCTGGAGTGGATTCGCGCGCAGGTGTCCACGCCGAAGGCCGTTCGCGCGGAGCTCGAGCTGATCCTGAAGGAGTAGCTCAGGGCAGGGTGGACCTGCGTTACTCGACCGTGGGCGCGTGAACTCGCTCCCGGCGGCCTGAGCAGCACCGAATACAGGGACCAGAGCACCCACGGGGTCAGACGATTCCACTCTCCATGTCGGCTGTGAACACCCGAGCCGCCGTCTTTCGATAGCAGCAGCGATGATAGAGTGTGCGCCGTCATCGAGAGTTGCCGCACGGTTATGAACGTCACACAGACCATCCAGTTCCTGCGCGACAACGCGCTCACGTACTGCGGGCGCCCCGGCAAGCTCGAAACCGTGCACGAGTCGGCGAAATCGGTCGAGGCCCGCAACGTGCCCGGGATCTTCCTCGAGGCAGGCGTGGCGATGGGCGGCTCGGCGATCGTCATCGCCAAGACCAAGCCGCGCACGCGCCGGCTCGACCTCTACGACGTGTTCGAGATGCTTCCGCCGCCGGCCGAGAACGACGATGCGAAGTCCCACGAGGTGTACCGCAATTTCATCGCCGGCAAGGTCTCGGGCGCAGTGGACCGCAACTACGTGTCCCACTCGACAGACCTGCTTTCGTTCACGCGCGAGAACATGCGCCGCGCGGGCGTCGATCCCGAGGCCGAGAACATCCGCTTCGTGAAGGGGCTCTACGAGCAGACGCTGCAGGTCGACGAGCCGGTGGCCTTCGCCCACATCGACTGCGACTGGTACGACTCGGTCAAGCTCTGCATCGAGCGCATCGCCGGGCACATGAGCATCGGGGGCATGATGCTCTTCGACGACTACAACTCGTTCCAAGGATGCCGCAAGGCCGTGGACGAGTGGCTGTCGCAGGACGCGCGCTTCCAGATCGTGCATTCGGACTGGACCGTCGCGGTGCAGCGCGTGGCTTCCCGGAACCGCGCTGTCGAATCCTCCACATAATTCGACTGCACCGGCTGGCGCGGCCCGGCGGCCCACGATCGCGTCACGCGGCGAGCCCATCGAGAATCACCCGCACG
>CAZKIY010000523.1:0-2507 GCA_964552875.1 uncultured Planctomycetaceae bacterium | reverse complement strand
GCGAGTTCGCGCCCGATGTCTTCTCCGCGTTGATGTTCGGGCTGCTCGGCTTCGTGCTCTACCGCATCGCCACGAAGAAGTAGGTGGCGGGCTTTCGTCCGCACATCGGGCCCGAGGAAGCGCTGCCGGAACTCACGGCGCGCGCGCTGATCCTCGGCGCGGTGCTGGGCATCGTCTTCGGCGCGGCGTCGACGTATCTCGCGTTGCGCGTCGGCCTCACGGTGTCGGCGTCGGTGCCCATCGCCGTGCTCGCGGTCTGGGCCATCAAGCGGCGCAACGGCGAGCGCGCGATCCTCGAGCACAACATCGTTCAGACGACGGGATCGGCCGGTGAATCCGTCGCGGCCGCGGTCGTTTTCAGCGTGCCGGCCTTGCTCTTCCTCGGTTGGCCACTCGAGGTCGGCCTCACGACGCTGATCGCGATCACCGGCGGATGCCTGGGCGTGTTGATGATGGTGCCGCTCCGGCGCTACTTGATCGTCAAGGAGCACGGGACCTTGCGCTATCCCGAGGGCAAGGCCTGCGCGGAGATCCTGAAGGCGGGCGAGAAGGGCGGCACGAGCGCGAAGAAGGTCTTCATCGGCCTCGGTATCGGCGTCCTGTTCAAGTCACTGCAAGCGGTGTTCGGCGGCGTGAAAGCCTCGCTCGCGAGCGCAGTCCCGGGCTTTCGCGGAGCCGAGGTCGCCTGTGATGTGGCGCCCGAGCTCATGGGCGTCGGCTACATCATCGGCTGGCGCACGAGCCTGATGATGGTCGCGGGTTCGCTGCTCGCGTCGTTCGTGCTGATCCCGGCGATCGTGGTGTTCGGGTCGGGCCTCACGTCGCCGCTCGCGCCGGCGACGATGCTGATCTCCGCGATGTCGCCCGGCGAAGTCTGGTCGAACTACATCAAGCACATCGGCGCGGGCGCGGTCGCCGCGGGCGGCGTGTTCGCCCTGGCGCGCGCGATGCCGTCGATCTGGACGTCGCTCGCGGCGTCCGTCGGCGCGCTGCGCGGCGGGGGCAGCGCGCAGAGCACGGTTCGCACGGACCGCGACACGCCCGTCGTCGTGCTCGCGGTCGGCGCGCTGGCGATCGTCACGTTCATCTGGCTCGTCCCCGCGTTCGAAATGACGCTGCTCGGCGCGGTGCTCATCCTGTTCCTTGGTTTCCTGTTCAGCGTCGTCAGCTCGCGCATCACCGGCGAGGTCGGCTCGAGTTCGTGCCCGCTGTCGGGCATGACGATCGGCGTACTCATGGCGACGTGCGGGATCTTCCTGCTCACAGGCCGCGAGGGCTCGGAGTACGCGCGTCTCGCGCTGATCGTCGGCGCCGTCGTGTGCATCGCGATCAGCAACGCAGGCACGTGCTCGCAGGATTTGAAGACCGGATATCTGCTGGGCGCGACGCCGGTGAAGCAGCAGGGCGCGCTGCTCGTGGGCGTCATCACGTCGGTGCTGGCCGTCGGGTGGACCACGTGGCTCCTGAACCGTGCCGAGACGACCGAGACGCGGCCGGCGAGCGCGATCGTCTTCGCGCCGGAGTTCATCGAGCGCAGTCCGGTCACCGAGAGCGTCGTCGATGGCAAGACCTACGCGTTCGTCACCGTGCGTCCCGACGACGGCCTGCAGATCGCGACCGGTACGTACCTCACGGATCCCGCGACGCGCGAAGTCGCGTGGCTGCGCGAGGACGGCATCGGCGCGGGACGGCTGCAAGCGCCGCAAGCGAAGTTGATGGCGACCGTCATCGACGGCCTCTTGAACCACCGCTTGCCGTGGGACCTGATCCTGATCGGCGTCGCGATCGCGGTGTTCGTCGAGCTGCTCGGGTTCCGCTCGCTGACCTTCGCGGTCGGTGTCTACCTGCCGCTCGCGTCCACGATGCCGGTCTTCCTCGGCGGCGTCGTGCGCTGGATCGCCGACCGTAAGTTCCGGCGCGAGCCCGACGCGGAGGACGAGCCCGAGGGCACGCTGTGGTGCTCGGGTCTCATCGCCGGCGCGTCGATCCTCGGCATCCTCGCTGCGATGCAGTCCTTCCTGCCGGGCTTCGACAAGGAGACGTTCCTGCATCCGTCGCTGGCGCTCCTGGCGGCGCTGCCGACGTCGTCCACCGACTGGTTCGGCGTGGTCGTGCTCGTCGCGATCGGCTTACTGATGTTCCGCGGCGCGCGTCCGAGTCGCGCGGAGTGATGCGCGCCCGAGCGCCGCGCTGACAGCATTCCGACAGGACGCGCATGCCGCGTGCGTTCGCGGTTCGCCTATCGTGCGCGCTCCCCAGGTCTTCTCCGGACCCCGCGCAAGCCCGTGAAGCAGCCGCGGTTCCCGTTGTGCGTGCGCAAATAGGCGCGCGCGGTTCGAGCTAGGGCCAGGCCGGCGTCAACGGCTACGGCACCGAGGCGCGGATCCTGCCCGCGGCCTCGAGCTCGGTCTCGGCGAACAACCTGTCGTTCGTGTGCCAAGCGTTCCCGGGCCAGAATCCAGGCATCCTGATCGCGGGGACGTCGCAGGCGCAGGTGCCGTTCGGCG
>CAZKIY010000522.1:0-2522 GCA_964552875.1 uncultured Planctomycetaceae bacterium | reverse complement strand
TCAGGAGCTCGCTGACGAAGAGATTCGCGTGATCGAATCCGTCGCCGGTCGCGAGATGGATGAGCTCGGGTACGCCCGTGCTCTGGTCGCGCGCGGAGAGGAAGAGCGCTTCGACGCATCGCGCGTGGACGGGTTCAAGAAGATCAACGAGCGCCTGAAGAAGGTTCGGACCGAGACGATGGATCCGGACGACGCAGCGCGTCGCAAGCGCCAGGATCAAGTGCTCGTCGACTTGAAGAAGCGCCTCACAGAGTTGCAACCGGTCGGCGCGGCCCGGTGAGAGGCTTCGAGGAGCGTCGTTGCGCGCGTTCCGCGGCCGTCTCGAGCTCGTGAACGATTCACGGGCCCCGAGTCAAGATCGCACACGCGCGACCGCGACCATCTTGTCCGAGAGGAACGCCGGGTGGCGCACCGGCACGAAGCGCGGTGCCTCGAGTCCCGCGTCCGCGAACTCGCGCGCAACGCTCGCCAGCGCGTGCGCATTGTGAGCGCGAACCCGCAAGCCCGCTCGTGCGCGCACGCGGCCGAGCCACGTTCGGATCGCGCGATCGTGACGGAAATCGACGACGATGCCCACGCGCGCCACACGCGCGAGCTCGCGCAGGAAAGTGACCCGCAGATCGCGCTCGCGCACCAGGTGGAGGAGGCGGATGCACACTGCGACGTCGACGCACCGATCGACGAGTGGAAGACACGTGAGGTCACCGACCACGAACGAGGCGCCCTCGTTGCGCGTTCGCGCCTCACGCAGCATCGCCGACGCGAGATCGATACCTACGTAGAGGAATCGCGCAGCCAGGAAAGCGCTCATGCGGCCGGTCCCGCACGGTGCATCGAGGACCGACCGTGCGGCCGACGAACCTGCGGACTGCAAGTGCTCGAACGCCTGCGTCAGAGCGCGTTGCTTGCGCTCGTCGCGCGCGCGACCCGCGCTCGAATCCCAGCGCGTCGCGTATGCCCGCGCATGCGCCGGATCGCCGTAGACGAGGAGCTTTTGGTCGAGAATCGGCTCGTTCACGCGGCCCTCATGGTGACGCGAATCAAGCGCGCGCGGAACCGCGGACTTGGCGGAGCCGCTCGGACCAGGGATGCTGCTCGGATGTTCGACCCCGGTACGGAACATGCGATTCGCGCGGCGCTCGCGGCGCACGCGGGCCAGCAGCGCAAGAGCGCCGACCTGACCCCGTACGTCGCACATCCTGTGCATGTCGCGCTCATCCTGGCCCGCCTCGGACTTCCTCCACGAGTCTTGCAGGCGGGGCTGCTGCACGACGTCGTCGAGGACTGCGACGGTTGGACGATTGCCCGTGTCGAACGTGAGTTCGGTGCGGACGTCGCGTCCGTGGTCGCGGAACTCACCGAGGACAAGTCGTTGTCGTGGGAGGAGCGCAAGCGCGCGCAGATCGCCGGTGCGCCTCGGCTCTCCCGCGACGCACTCGCGGTGAAGTCCGCGGACAAGCTGCACAACCTGCGGACGATGGCCTCGGATCTGCGTGCCGCGCGGGATCGAACCGCGTTCTGGGCACGCTTCAGCCGTGGTCCGGCGCTCACGCTGGGGCACGCTCGCGAGCTCGTCGATGCGCTCGCCGCGCGGTGCGATCCGAGGCTTGCAGCCGAGCTGCGCGCGGCCATGCTGGATCTGGAGCACGAGAACGCGACGTGAATCTTTCTGGTTCCGCGACACGGTCGCGAGCGCGGGTGGCGTCGACCTCTCGAACGGACGGCTCTCGCCCTTCATTCCCTGATCGCGCGATCGCGGTTCGACGATCCGTCGGACGCGAAGCGTACGCGTCGCTTCAGATCACAGGCGCGGTCGCGCCGGAGTTGCGCAGTGCCGTGAGCACTCTCTCGCGGCGTGAAGGACGACACACCAGGAACTCGTCGACACGCGGATCGGCCTGATTGTAGACGAGGTCCGCGCCCGAAAGACGTGACACGCTCCATCCGAGCGCGCGCGCCACGATCTCGGGCGCGCACGTGTCCCATTCCTTCAAACCCTTCCGATGCGCGTAGACGTCCGCCTCGCCCAAGAGGAGCAGCGCGACCTTGTTGCCCACACTCCCCGAATGCACGGAACTCGCGCCGATTTCCGCCGCGAAAGCCGGCATCCAGGACGGGGTGTGACTGCGGGAGACCGCGATGCGCGAGATCGCCGGTTGCGGTGAATCGCCGCGAGCTGCCGCGCCCGGACCGATCAGGCCACCCCATGTGCGCCCACCGTCGAGCACGCCCCACAACACGCGTCCTTGCGCAGGCAAGGCGACGACGCCGAGGACCGGCTTGCCGTGGACGACGAGCCCGACGTGCACGGCCCAATCGGCGCGGTGTTGACTGAACTCGCGCGTGCCGTCGAGCGGATCGACGATCCAGACGCGCGAGCTCGTGAGGCGCGCGCTCGAATCGACTGTTTCTTCCGAAAGAATTGCGTCTTCCGGAAATCGCCCCCGCAGGAATCCTTGAAGGAAACCGTCCGCTCCCTGATCGCCGACATCGGCGAGGACGCTCTCGTCCTTCCAACGACC
>CAZKIY010000521.1:0-2527 GCA_964552875.1 uncultured Planctomycetaceae bacterium | reverse complement strand
GCCAGATCGAACCAACCCTCCGCATCCGCTAGAACCGAGCGAGACCGCGCGTCGATCTCGGTCGGGTCGATCCACGGCCAAGTGCGAACCTCCTGCGCCGCAGCGAGCGCAGTCCAAGTGATGGAGCAGCCCGAGATCGGCCTGCGAGCCGCGTCCAGCACACGTCGCGCGGTGCGTCCGGGAGTGCGCGCGGGCGCGTCATGTCGCGGCAATCCGAGGCCACGTTCTCCTGGGTCGGTCGCCGCCTCGGATCCGGGTCCGATGACGGTCGACGACGAGTTCACGATCGTCGGCACGGCCTCCGAATCCCTGCTGCCGCCGAGCCAGCGCACCGCGACGAGCAGGACCACGATCGCAGCGAGAGCACCGAACCACGGAACTTTCGAGCTGCGCATCATGCAGGATCCCCCGCCTTAGCCGCCCGCGGGCCGCATCGGATGCGTGACGCCCTGAGGCGCCGGCCTGCCCGTCAGCCCGTCCTGCGGCGCGAGGATCGGTCTTGGACCGACGCCGACGGATCCGCCGGAGGAAACCTGAGCACGGGCGCGGGCGGGGCCGAGAGCCGCGATCGCGAGAAGCGTCATCAGCACCACGAGTTCACGCATGGATCGCATCGGCGAGCCTCCGAGCAACAGGTCCGAATCTATCCTTGCACCGTTCCAAGAGATCGAGGCCGTCCCGCGCGGAAGACGGGTCCGCGGGGCTGGAGCACGCTTCGAAGCGCGCGACTTGCTCGTCCGCGGCCTCGGGTGTCGAGCCGCAGACCTCATCGAACTCGCGCGCCGCGCGTTCGAGCAGCGACGCGTCGTTCTCGAGGACTGCATACCACATCCGGCTCGCGATCGGCGCGAGCAGACGCGGATGGCGGCGCGAGGCGATCTGGCAGAGTTCACGGGCGGATCGAATCCGACCCAACATCTCCGCAGCGTCGGACGCGTTGTTCAGCGCCACGGCCTCGAGTTCCAGAGTCGCCGATCGACGCGCGGCGTCGCGACACAGCGCCCAGCTCGCGCGCGGACGCTCGGCCCACACCAAGCTCTGCGCAGCGATCAAGCGACCCCGCACCGACGGAACCAGGCGATGAGCCGCAGCGCACAGATCCTCCACGCGCACCGAGGGCTGGTCCACATCGCGAACACAGGACTCGCACAGATCGACGATGCCGGCGACCGACGCATCGCTGCGCGCGGAGCGGAGCCCGTCCGAAACTGCGGCGGCGGCGGTGCGTCGACCGACGAGCGGCGCTTCGGTCTCCGGAGTCAACCGACGACGAAGTCGCCGGCCGGCAGGCGCGGAGTCAGCGAGGCGGAACCAGGCGACTTGCCGCAGAGCGAAGGCGAGCTCCTCGCGGTGAGCCGCAACGAGATGACGCTCCGCCGCCGACAAACCGGTGCTGGATTCGCTCGCCAGCGCTCCGTCCTCGCGCAGATCGAGGAGTGCGCTGTGACGCGACACGCGCAGGAGCCCGCTGTCAGGGTGAGCAGCGACCTCGCGCAGGACGCCCTCGATCTCGGGATCCAGTTGGAAGTGGTCAGGAGTCATGTCCGTCCTCCTCCCCTTGCTCGGCCAGGAACTCGTCGATGTCGATTTCGCGCCTCACTCCGAGCGCCCAGAACGCGCGCCGTACTGCGGCCTTCGCTCGATCCGGAGCGATGTCGTTCGTCCTGCACCAAGCATCGAGAGGGCGCCGATCGATCACGAGCCCCTGAAATGCACTCCGAACTTCGTGCGCAGCCTTGTGGAACGCCACGAGCCCCAACGCGAGCGTCGTGATCTCGAGCCCGAGCGTCCTCGCGATCTGCTCCATCAGCGGACCGTGCCGGAGCGCGGGGATTTCTCCGGAGTGTGCTCGCTCGGCGTCTTCTTCGAGCAGCTCGCTGGTACTGCACCGGAGCTTCTCTGCGATCCACACGTCGATCGGCGGCGCGCCTCGGTATGCGGAGGCGTGCCGCGCAACGTGCGCGACTGTGCGCAGATGCAAGCGGCCGGCATCGAGAAGCAGTGCCTGCGAACGCACGCGCTCTACGCTTCTCCGGCGCAACTCGAGCGGGTCTCCCTCGAGGAGCCGCGCCAGGATTTCACGCGGCGCTGCATCGCGGAAGAGGAGCATCCACGAGGGATCGCCCGGACTCTCTGGACTCTCGAATGGCTGAGGGGGAAGTCTCATCGCGATCGGCGGCGAAGCCTCGAGCCTTCGCTCCGGTGCGGAGGGATTCTCAAGGCCCAGCGCAGGGCTGTCAAGCTGCGCGCGCGAGGCCGGAGGCACGCGTGTTGACGGCACTCTCGATAGGGACCCCGCGGCACCCTAAACAGGGGCTCTTCGGCGGGATTAGTGGAAGCCTCGGTGGACACCTCGAAAGCTGCCAGTCGGGGACGGCTCAAAACCGGCCAGTCGGGAAGGGTGTCCGGGACGTGCTGATGATTGCCTGGCCACCTCGGCTTCGTGCAGGTCGTGGGCGAGTTTGGTGCGCCAGCTTCGCGGTTCGCACTTGAGGACGTGCGCGTGATGTAGCAGCCGGTCGAGCAG
>CAZKIY010000520.1:0-2547 GCA_964552875.1 uncultured Planctomycetaceae bacterium | reverse complement strand
GCGCGCACGCTCCCCGCCGACCACCCGGACTTGGCGATGGCACGGGGGAACTTGTCCATCACGCTCCGCACGCTGGGCGACCTCGCTGGAGCGCGCGCGCTCCAGGAGCAGGAGCTCGAGGTCAGCGTGCGCACGCTGCCCGCCGACCACCCCGATCTGGGAGCTGCGCGGGGCAACCTGGCCGGAACGCTCTACGTCATGGGCGACCTCGCCGGCGCGCGCGTGCTGCAGCAGCAAGCGCTCGAGTTCTATGCGCGCACGCTACCCGCCGACCACGCTTACCTGAGCGCCGCGCGGGCGAATCTGGCCCTCACGCTACGGGCGCTGGGCGACGTCCCCGGCGCGCGAGCGCTCCAGGAGCAGGTGCTCGAAGTGGCAGCGCGCACGCTGCCCGCCGACCACCCCGACTTGGGCGCCGCGCGGGCGAACCTCGCAGGCTCACTCTCCGCGCTGGACGACCTCCACGGCGCGCGCGCGCTCGAGGAGCAGGTGCTCGAGGTCTTTGCGCTCACGCTGCCCGCCGACCACCCCGACTTGGCCCTCGCGCGGGGGAACTTGGCCCTTTCGCTCCGGGCGCTGGGCGACGTCCTCGGCGCGCGCGCGCTGCAGGAGCAGGTGCTCGAAGTGTCAGCGCGCACGCTACCCGCCGACCATCCCAACTTGGCTGCCGCGCGGCAGCAGCTGGCCAACACGCTCCGCGCGCTGGGCGACCTCGCCGGCGCACGCGTGCTCCACGAGCAGGTGCTCGCGATCAGCGCGCGCACACTGCCCGCCGACCATCCCGACTTGGGCGCAGCGCGTCGGAGCTTGGTCGGTACCCTCGCCGCCCAGCACTTGCGCGCAGCTCGTTCCCCTGGAGCGGGGGAGCGGGAGCAGGAGGAGATGCAGAAGGGGAGGGAGCGGTGCACGAGCTTGCTCCTCGAACTCTGCCGGACGCAGACGTCGGCGGCCCGCGAGGCACTGCTCACGAGCTCGGCCCGCGAAGCCGAGGAGCGTTGCGCCCGACTGGCGACGCCGAGCCTCGACTTCGCGCTCTCGTTCGCCGCGGGCTACCACGCGCTTCCGCCGATGCCGGAACTCGAGCGCGCGGCGGCCATCTTCTCCGAGGCGACGCGCGGGGCGGCGCTGCGCTCCGCAACGCTCCAGCGTCGAGTCGCCGGATCCCCGCGTCATGCGGAGCTGCGCTCGGCTTTGAAGCAGGCGAGCGACGGCTTGGCGGGATTGGCGCAGCAAGGCACGAATACCGAGCAGTTCCAGCGCGCGCTGGCCGAGCGGGAGAGGCTCGAGCGCGAGCTGTTGGATCTGGCTCGCTCGAGCGCGGGCGACGAAGCGTTGGTCCTCGATCTCGATCCGGACCAGCTCGCCGCGCGTCTCGGTGCGGGGGCTCTGGCGGTCGGATTTCGGCGCTACACACGCTTTGGTCTCCGTGTGCTCGACGAGCTGGACGCCACGGGTGCGGCGAAGCTCGAGGAGACGTCGGTCGCCAGCCTGTGCGCGCTGGTCGTGCGCGGCGTAGCGGAGTCCGGCAGCCCCGAGCCGCCACACGCCTCGTTGACGCGCATCGATCTGGGGCCGATCGCTGCGGTCGAGTCGGCCGTGAACGCCTTGCGCAAGGTGATCGGCACCGAGTCCGAGCGTGGCCTAGCGCTCGAAACGGATCTGACGGCAGCTATGCGATCGCGGGGCGCGGACCTGCGGAGGTTGGTGTTCGATCCGCTGCTCCCGATGTTGGAGGGCGTCGAGCGCGTCGTGGTCGCGCTCGACGACGTGCTGCACCTCGTGCCGCTCGAGGCGTTGCCGCTCGACGAGGTCGCCGGAGCCGCGAGTCCTGCGCAAGTCGTCGGTGAACGTTGGCGCATCGAGACGCGTTGCACGCTCACGGAGATCCTCGAGACTTCACCGCATCGCGCCGGCACGGGCGTGCTCGTGGCGCTCGGTGGCGCATCGTTTCAATCGCAGCCTTTGGCTCCCGACGCGGAGGACCTCGCGGTCGTGAACGCCACCGAACCCGAGCGCGTCGAGCTCGCCGGTCTCTTGCGCGGAGGTGCCTGGGAGCGCGGGTTCACGCCGCTGACGTACACAGGGCTCGAGGCGCGCGAGATCGCGGCGTTGCGCGCGGAGGTCACGGAGAACGATGACTCCGCGCTGGTGCTCGAGAAGCGCAAGGCTTCGCGCGCGAGCCTCGAGCAGCTCGCGTCGAAGGCACGTTGGCTGCACGTCGCGACGCACGGTTGGTTCGCGCCGGAGTCGGTCCGCTCGTGGAACGACCTCGAGCCGCTCGACAAGCAGTCGGGTTTGGGTCTGCGGCAGTCGGGTGAGGAACAGATCCGCGGCATGAGCCCGATGCTGCTCTGCGGTCTCGCGCTCGCCGGCGCGAACTTGCCCGCGGATGCCGTCGGTCGCGCGCCGGGCCTGATCACGGCCGAGGAGATCGCGGCGCTCGACCTGTCGCAGTGCGAGCTCGCCGTGCTCTCCGCCTGCGACACGAACGTCGGCGAGCGGCGCGCGGGTCAAGGTGTCGCGAGCCTGCAACGCGCGCTGCAGATG
>CAZKIY010000519.1:0-2549 GCA_964552875.1 uncultured Planctomycetaceae bacterium | reverse complement strand
TCCGGCGTGCTGTCGGGCCCGACTCGCAAGCTCGTCCGGCTGATGACCGAGCAGACCTGAGGGAGCTTGCGTACGCTGACGCGCGCCATGATCCTCGTCGCCTTCTTCCTCGCCTGCGCGAGCGATTCTCACGGCGCGACGCGCGCCACGGATGCCACCACTCCGCCCGTGCTGCCCGATCTCGTTCCGGCAGTGCGTCGGAAGGAGATCGAGGCCCACGTGCGCTTCCTCGCCTCGGACGAACTCGGTGGTCGTGTCACCGGCACGCCGGAGTGCGATCGTGCGGCGGCGTACCTGGCCGCCGTGCTCGCGGCTCAAGGCGCGCAACCGGCGGGGGATCTCGGTTCGTACCTCCAGGCCGTCCCGCTCGAGCGCACCCGACTGAGTGGTCCGGCACGACTCGCCCTCGTCGCGGCCGATGGCGTGCGCACCGACCTCGTCCAGGGAACCGACTTCGACGCCCCCGCTCGACCGGTCGCGGCGGAAGCGCTCCGCCTGGTCGTCGTGCGTTCGGTGACCGATCTGCCGAAGTCCGCGGACTCGGGCGCAGCCCTATTCGTCGACGGTTCGACTTCCGAGCGCCGCCGCTGGTTCGAGGAAGCCAGCTTGGGCGACGGAGCCGGGTTCGGCGCGATCCTCGTGCCGGGCTCGAAGAAGGCCGGCCGCCCACGTGATCCCGCCGTGACGACGGGCACGTTCCGGCGCGCGAAAGGCTCGGACGCGCGTCGCGGCGACGGAGTCGTTCGCATCCACGGCCCTGCACTCGAACGTCTGCGCGCGCAGCCCCCGGCGACCATCGCGCTCGTCGTTTCGGCCGAAATCGAGCGCGCCACGAGCTCGAACGTCGTCGCGCGCATTCCCGGCCGAACGCCCCGCGACGGTAGCGAGCGCGCGGTCGTGATCAGCGCTCATTACGACCACATCGCTCACGGCCACGGACAGGTGAAGGGCACGGACACGATCTACAACGGCGCGGACGACGACGCGTCGGGCGTCGCGGCCGTCCTCGAGATCGCCGGCGCGCTCGGACGCGGCGGCGAGCTCGCGCACGACGTGGTCGTACTCCTCGCGACAGGCGAGGAAATCGGTCTCCTCGGGACCGAACACTACCTCGATGCACCCGTCGTGCCGCTCGAGCGCACGCTGATGAACCTGAACTTCGAGATGATCGGTCGTCCCGACGCGAAGGTCGGCGGGCGCGGCAACCTGTGGCTGACGGGCGACGACAAGACGAACTTGGGTGCACTCTTGCGCGAGCGCGGATTCCGCATCGCCGCCGATCCGCGCCCCGACCAGCATTTCTACGAGCGTTCGGACAACTACGCGTTCGTGCTGCGCGGCGTGATCGGTCAAACGCTCTCCTCGTACGACTTGCACACGGACTATCACGCGCCGAGTGACGAAGCGGACACGCTCGACTTCGAGCACCTCACGAGCGCGACCGAAGCCGGACTGAAAGCGGTGCGGCTCGTCGCGGGTGGAGAGGTCGAGATCACGTGGACCGCGGGTCGCCCGCCGGTCGCTCCGCGCTGAGAGCGTGTGAAGAAATCGAGCCTACACGCTCTCGGACACCATCTGCGCCGCTGCGCGGCGCGTCGCCCGTGAATTCTTCACGGGCTCTGGGAGCGGCTGCCTTTCAGCAGCCAGTTGCCCCGCTCCGGAGCGTAGAGACCGCGAGTCATGCACGCGCTCCGACCGCACGATTCCTCGGAGCGCGTTCCGAGTTCGTCCGCGCGTGCGCGCGATCGGACACTAGGATCTCCGCCCTTTCCAGGGAGACTCATGTCCGATCCGAAATCCTCTACACGCAAGAAGCCCCGTCGCCGCATCGTCGCGCGCAAACCTCGGTACACGGCGCGCACAGCGGATCCTTTCGAGCTCTACCAGCTCGCGGTGCAATCGCCCGAAGCGGATCTGTCCTTCGTCGCGCGACACTACCGGCGTGAGCGCGGCCGCGATCCGCTGCACATGCGCGAGGATTTCTGCGGCACGGCGCTCCTGTGCGCGACCTGGGCCAAGAGTCGCGGCGATCGAACGGCCGAGGGTTTCGACCTCGATGCGAAGACGCTCGCGTGGGGACGTGAGCACAATCTCGGGCCGATCGGCGCGGCCGCCGAGCGCGTCACGCTGCACAGACGCGACGTCCGCGATCGCGGCGACCGTCCCGCGGACATCCGCCTCGCGCAGAACTTCTCCTGGTCGATCTTCCGAACGCGGAAGGAGCTCGGCGCGTACTTCAAGAGCGTCTACAAGAACCTCGCGAAGGACGGATTGTTCGCGCTCGACCTCTACGGCGGAACCGAAGCGACCGAGGAGATGGAGGAGGAGCGCCGCGTAGAAGGCGGCTTCACGTACGTCTGGGATCAGGCGCGCTACGTGCCGGGCACGAGCGACTACACGTGCTACATCCACTTCCGGTTCCGCGACGGCAGCGAGTTGAAGCGCGCGTTCACGTACGAGTGGCGGCTGTGGACGATGCCCGAGGTCAAGGAGTTGCTCGCCGAAGCAGGATTTCGCGACGTGCGCGCTTACTTCGAGCAGTCGAACGG
>CAZKIY010000518.1:0-2558 GCA_964552875.1 uncultured Planctomycetaceae bacterium | reverse complement strand
CCCGTAGAGCTTCGCACCGCCCGTGTTGCTCTGGTTGTTGCAGCCGCGACCGTACTGGATCGGTGAGTTGCCGCACGGACACGTTGCGACCCCGTCGTATCCCGGGTGGCAGAAGCTGGTGAAGAGCGCGTTGTCGTACAGCGCGCCGAGGATCGGATACCCCTCGCCGAGCGATTTGTAGACGGCCAGATTCAGTCGCCAGGCGAGACCGGAGCCGCGTGTCGAGGCGATCATCGGTGGTTGGCCGTCGCCGTAGTCGATGGTCTGGGCCTCGGACAGGAGGAGCTGGTTGCCAACCGGCGCGACCGTCGCGATCCGCGCCCGTCCGGCCCCGGAATTGTCGTTCCCGGGTCCGCCGGCGAGCCAGTCGGTGTACGTGACCGCGAACGACCGGCCGTCAGTATCGATGCACGGGAACTGCTGGTGACCTTGTCGCGTCCCGGCACCGGAGAGTTCAGTGAGCAGCGTGAGGTTCTCGTCGTCGATCAACGCCGTGCCGTTGACAAGACTCACGTAGACGTCGTCGCCGTACACGCCGTTCGCGCGAGAAGACGCGATCGCCCAGGTGCTCGAACTGTCGAGGGCCGGGGAGACGGTGAGGTGTTTCACCCCCGCGCCACTGAGGGTCTGGAGCGTAGAACTCGGCAACACCGCGCCGCTCCAGGAGATCCGAGTCCCGATCACCCGGTCGTAGGTAGCCAAGTCACCCTCCGCCCAGGCCACGTTCCAATACGACCCTCCGTTGGACCGCGAGGCGCCGAGCGCGTGGAAATGGTTACCGACCGACCTGGTCGCGAGCAAGACCTCGGGGCCCAGGGGGGTGATACCGTTGAGCATGCGGTAGTTCACGGTGCCTGAGAACGAGCGCCAGCTGACCAGGAAGTACGACGGCGCTGACGGATACGGATCGCCGCCGATGGAGAGATCGAAGAGCGGTTGGATACCGTTCCCCCCGACTCGGACGTGCCCGCTCTGGGCGCCATTCACGGCCGAGATCGAAGTCACCCAGACTTCGTGTACATAGTTGAGCCACGTGACGAGGAACTGGTTTGACGCATTGTTGTTCGCGCAACGAGGCGTTTGCGCGGTGCCAACACCGATCTGGCCTGACGCGACCGTCTGTCCGTTCAGGGCGCCGACGAGACGCCAAGCCAAGTAGTTCACCGAGCCCGAGCCGACCTGGATGTTCTCAGTCCACACGACCAGCCAGCGCCCCGTGGTCATGTCATAAGCGCAATCGTACTCAGCGTGGCTGACGCGCAGACTGGGGATCTCTCTCTCGCCGGTCGCGGCGAAGAACCAGCTCGAGATGACGGGGTCGATCACGAGCGGCAGAGTCGCAGCCTCGACAAAGTCCGCGGGCACCCGGATCTCGATCTCGTCTCCGATCAGGGTTGTCGTCGCGGGCACACTCAGTCCGTTCGCGTCGATCGCCGTCGCGCGGCCATAACGAACGGCCCCGCGCTCGTCCGCGAACTCGATGCCCGCGGGAAACTCACAGGCCGTAAGGTCGGTCGTGACCCCGATCCGAAGCGTGATCTCTCCGCGCGTGCTGAGCTCGTCGAATACGAACACCTGCTCGATCGAGTCGACCTCGACCTCGTAATATTCGGTCAGGCTGCCGCGCTGGTAAGTGATCCGGTCCGCATTCCGCAGCGCAGGTGCCGAGCTGTCGTACTCGAGCGTCGCTCCACCGATCTCGACTTGCGAGAGTCGGAAAGAGACCGGCGACGTACGCGTCGGGTTGCTCGCGAGGGCCGGCAGGTAGCTTGTTCCGTCGGTTCCGAAACGCGCCCGGTACGTCGTCCCACGCACCCACGGCGTGCCCTCTGGGTCCGTGACGTGAAACGCGCGATCGGGAACGAAGGTCCCGAGCCGCGCGAAGTCCGGCCGCGGGGGCAGATCGCCAGGCGCGAGCGATCCCTCTTCGAGCGAGGCGCGTTCGACCCGCGGATCAGTCGGTGCCGGGTCGTCGCCGATCGGTGCACGTCCGGGACCGTCGGCCACCGGAGTGCGTTCCGCCTCCGATGCCTGGACGACTGTGCAGGGTTTCGAGTCGTTGGTGGGGGCTGTGGCGAGCGGCGCGCCAAGCGCGGCGATCGCGAGGAGAAGGTGCGGAGAAGCAAACATGACAAGCCTCGGTAGAGTCGGGTCCTGCCACGGCTCCCCGCTGCGTGTGCGAGGAGAACCAGCGGCACTGGGCCAGATCGCAGGGCAGCTCAGGACCCCGACAGGAATTCCGCGATGCGGACCGCGCGCGCGGCCTGCGATACCGTCCGCCGTCCGGCGAGGGCGCGCGCGCTGTATCCAAGCCGTTTTCCGGCCTCAGCGCCCCGGTCCCGCCCGGCGTCGGTACCATCCGCGGCCCGCTCGCCCCCCCTTCGAAGTAGAGGTCTCGTGAAGGAAACGCCCAAGGTCCAAGCCGCGACGCCCCCGGTCGCGCCGCCCGAGCACGCCGCAGAGAACGCGACGCAGCGCCTGCAGAACATGCGCGAGCAGTCTCTGCTCGGCGGCGGGCCCGAGCGCATCGCCGCGCAGCACAAGAAGGGCAAGCTGAC
>CAZKIY010000517.1:0-2572 GCA_964552875.1 uncultured Planctomycetaceae bacterium | reverse complement strand
CGGGCGTTCCCGTTCTCCTCGGCGGGCCCGCGTTCAACCAGCCGCGCATCGCCGATGAGTGGCGCTCGATCCCGGGCGTCGTCGCGGTCGTCGGCGGAGAAGTCGAGGCCTACATCGCGGACCTCGTGCGCGACGTCGTCGCGCAACGCGATCTCGAGCGCCATCCCGGGGTGTTCCTGCCCGATGGGCGCAGCGGGCCGACGGCTCCGCCGCTGCGCGCCCTCGACGAGCTTCCGCATCCGGACTACGCCGATTTCCCCTGGGATCTCTACCCGCATCGCATCGTTCCGGTCTTGACCGGCCGCGGCTGCGGTTGGGCGCGCTGCACGTTCTGTGCGGACATCGTGACCGCCAACGGCCGCGGGTACAGGTCGCGAAGTCCCGCGACGGTCCTCGACGAGATCGAGGAACAGACGACGCGGTACCGCACGAAGAACGTCACGTTCCTCGACATCAAGCTGAACTCGAACCTCGAGACTTGGCGTGCAATCGCCAACGAATTGCCCGCGCGCGTGCCGAATGCGAAGTGGATCTGCGCGGTTCACGTCGGACCCGAGCGACCCAACGGGCTCGATGCGAACGATCTGCGCGCCGCCGCAAAGGGCGGGCTCACGCGCGTGACGTTCGGGCTCGAATCGGGCAGCCAGCGCATTCTCGATGCGATGGACAAGGGCACGAACGTGGATACGAACGCCGAGTTCCTGCGCAACGCGAGCGAAGCCGGCATCAGCGTGCGCTGCACGATGATCCAGGGATATCCCGGCGAGGAAGCGTCGGACCTCGACCGGACGGCCGACTTCCTCGAGAAGAACTCGCCCTGGCTCGATCGCGTGCGGCTCAATCGCTTCAACGCGCTCGTCGGAGCGCGCTTCGCGAAGGACTTCGAGAAGGATCCGAGTCGCTTCCCCGGCTTGAGCGAGCTCGAATGGGAGTATCGCTACGCCCGCTCGCGCTATCGCTACGCACCGGCGGAGAGCGCTGCGTATCGCAAGGCGATGCGCCGCGTGCTCGGTGCCGTGCACCGCGTCAATCGGAAGCCCTTGAAGGAGACGGCGCTCGAGTTCGACGGCGTGATGTGAATTCCTTCCATCCCGCGATATCGCCTCATTCGTTCGCCACGATCTCGGGCAGCTCGGCCGAGTCCCAGCCGCCGCCGAGCGCGCGGACGAGCTGGACCGCGTTCACGAAGCGTCGACCTTGCAAGGTCGCAGCGGCTCGTTCGGCAGCGAGCCGCGCCCGGTCACCGTCCACGACGTCGAGAAAGCTCACGAATCCGGCGTCGAATCGCGTGCGCGAGAGGCTGGATGCGCGCTGCGCCGAGGTCACGGCGCGATTCTGGGCCGCCGATTGTTCCGCGTAGAGCTTCGTCGCCGTCAGCGCGTCCTGCACCTCGCGGAACGCGACGAGCACCCTCTGGCGATAGATCTCGACTCCTTCCGAATACGCCGCGCGCGCGCGCGCTTCGTCGGCCTGCAGCCGGCCGCCTTGGAAGATCGGGATCGAGAGCGAAGGTCCGAGGTTCCAAATGCGGCTGTCTTTCTCGAACAGATCGCCGAGGTCGCCGCTTTGCAATCCGGCGTAACCGGTCAAGCGCAAGGCCGGGAAGAACGCCGCTTCGGCGACGCCGATGCGTGCGTTGCGAGCCGCGAGTTCTCGCTCCGCTTGCGCGACGTCGGGCCGACGCTCGAGCAGAGTGCTGGGCAGTCCGGCCGGGATCTCGGGCGGTTGCATGCGTCCCCAGGTCTCGAGTTCCAACTGGAACGAACTCGCCGGGGTCCCGGCGAGGACTGCCAGTGCATTGGACAATTGCGAGCGGAGCCGCGTGACCTCGGCCAGGTCGGCCTCCGCGTTCGCGACCTCGTTCTCCGTGCGCGCGAGATCGAGATCGTTCGAGGTCCCCGCGGCGTTGCGCGATGCGATGACCTCGAGCGCTTGGCGGCGAACTTCGACCGATCGACGCAGGACCGCGATCTCGGCGTCGTAGGCGCGCAACGTGAACCAGCTCGACGCGACCTCCGCGTGCAACGAGAGTCGCAGCGACTCGAACGCCGCAGTCAGCGCATCGGCGTCGCGCTCGCCCGCTTCGACGGCGCGGCGCACGCGACCCCACAGGTCGATTTCCCACGATAAATCTATCGGTGCGCGAATGTCGGAGACCGTGCTGACGGGGAACGCCAAGCCGGAGTTCGGGGAGTACTCCGTGCGCGTCCACGTCGGGTTCGCGGTGATGCTCGGGTAGAGCGCCGACCGGGCCGACTTCGTCGAAGCGAGCGCCTGCTCGATCCGCGCGAGCGCGGCCTTCAGGTCGTGGTTCTCGGCCGCGACGCGTTCTTGCAGTGCGTCGAGTGCTGGATCGCCGAAGATCTTCCACCAGGCTCCGCGCGGGATCGCCTCGGGACTTTTCGGCGCGGCCGCATCGGGTGCGTCGCGCCACACGGGAGAGGCCGCGACCTCGGGCCGCGCGTAGTCAGGACCGACAGTCGTGCAGCTCGCGAGGAAGAGAATCGGCACGAGAAGGAGTGCCGCGCCGTGCGCGGCCGCGGCGGTGACGCCGTGGCCCGCGTCGTGCGCC
>CAZKIY010000516.1:0-2592 GCA_964552875.1 uncultured Planctomycetaceae bacterium | reverse complement strand
GAGGTCGATCAGGGTGAGGCCGTCCTCGTCGGCGTCGGATCCGTCGACGGATCCGGCTGCGACTCCGCGCACGACGAACGCACAGAGATTGTCCGTACTTGCGTAGCGCGGCGGCGCTTCCTCCGCGCTACTCTCGAATGAGACCATCGACCGGTTGTAGCGCCGGTACGCCACGACCGCATCGCGCGCGCCGAGCAGGCCGCGCACGCGCTCCACATCGATTTCGAGCGCGTCGACGAGGCCGGGAGCCGCTGCCCGAACCGCGCGCGTGATCGCTTGCTGCGCCGCGTCGCGTCGCGCGACCGCGGCCTGAAATTCCTCACGCGTCGAGCCCCCCTGGGCCAGACGCGCGAGCTCGGCTCCGCTCTGGCGCAGTGCAGCGCGCAGATCCTCGTAACCATCCATCGGAGCCGAAGCGCGCTGCAGCGCGGCCGACGTCAGGCCCGCGCCGCGCGTCAACTCGCTGAGCGCGAAGCTCGCGGACTCGAGATCGCGGATCGGCGGGAGCGCGCCGTAGCCGCGCGCGAAGGACAGACCGGCGTTGAGCGCGGACGCATGCTTCGCGCAACGTTCCTCGGCCTCGCGCGCAGAACTCTCGGCGAGCGCGAGGCGTGCCGCGACTGCTCGTGAACGCGTGACATCCCGGAGCAGCTGGGTGCACCTCTCCCTCCTCCCCTCTCTCTCCTCTTCCGCTTCCTCCCCCCTCCGAGAGAAAGGACCGCGCGCGAGGTCTCGGCCGCGATCGTCACGGCCAGGTTCTGCTTGGCCGCCTGCAAGTTGGGGTGCTCAGCGGGCAGCGTGCGCGTACGCCCCTCGAGCACGGACTCCTCCAGCGCACGCGCGCCGGCAAGGTCGCCCAGCCCTTTGATCGTCACGGCCAGGTTCCCCTTGGCCATCAGCAGGGCGGGGTGATCGGCGGGCAGCATGCGCGTGCGCACCTCGAGCGCGGACTCGAATAGCGCGCTCGCGCTGGCCAGGCCGCCCAGCACTAGAATCGTCCCCGCCAGGTTCTGCTTAGCGTTCAGGAGGTCGGGGTAATCGGCGGGCAGCGTGCGCGTCCAGACCTCGAGCACGGACTCCTCCACCGCGCGCGCGCCGGCCAGGTCGCCCAGCTGCGCGATCGTCACGGCCAGGTTCCCCTTGGCCCTCTGCAAGTCGGGGTGCTCGGCCGGCAGCGTGCGCGTCTGGACTTCGAGCACTCGCGCTCGAGCACGCTCGGCGGACTTCAGCTCCCCGACGTGGTGCGCAAACCGACCGAGTTCCGCGACGAGCCCCACCGCGGCCGCGTCTTCCCGCTCGGCGAGTTCGACGAGCGCGCGATCGATGAGTTCCCGGATCGCGACCCGCGCAGCCGCAAAGTCCTGGGCGTCCCGGCGCGCCTCCGCCTCAAGCAGCAGCGCGCGCAGCGCATCGACGTCGGCGTCGACGGCCTCTGTCGATTGCGGCGTCGGCGCGTCACTGGCTGCGTGTGCTGCTGGCACAGGCGCGGGCGCCGAGCATCCGCTCAGTCCGAGCACGACCGCGATCCACAACACGAGCGAGTGCAGCATCGAACGGATCTCCTCGAGACGGCCGGGAAGGCGGCGCCACCGTACTCCGAGCGACCAGGAGCCGCGAGCCCACCATTGCGCAGCGCTCCGCAGGCGAGCGCGCGCTCCACCGGCTCTGGGGCCGCTTCGCACCGCCCGAGGCCGCACGCCGGATCCGAATCAGAGCGACTCGGTGCCCTGGAGATCGACGACGAGCTGCGGCAGATCGTGCGAGACGATTATCCACAGGTGATCGAGTTCCACGTCGAAGTACCCGTGAATCAGCCGGTCACGCGTTCCGGCGATCGCCCGCCAGGGAACTCCCGGGTATCTACCACGCGTTTCCTCGGACACGTTCTTGGCCGCCTCGCCCACGATCTCGATGAGGCGCGTGAGCGCCAGGACCAGGAGTTCGTTCTGCGCCAAGCTCTCGCGTGTCGAGCCGCGACAGGCCGCGATCGCTTTGCGCGAGGCGTCGAGCATGTGCTCGATGCGTGCTGCGTCACCTCGGGCGTGCATATTGGACCGCAGCGGACGCCAGCACCTCATCGCGGAAGAATCGACTCAACGATCCCGGCGTGTGGAGATCGACGCGCCGGCCGAACATCAGGGAGAGTTCCTCCTGCAGGTCGAAGAACGCAAACCCCGGCGTGCGACCGCGCTCGAACTCGACCAGCACGTCCACGTCGCTCGCGGGTCCGAAATCGTCGCGCAGCACCGACCCGAACAGCGAGAGCTTCTCGATGGCATGTCGCCGGCAGAAGTCCTCCAGCTTTCGGTGGTCGATCGGAATGCGGGTAACCATCGTCGTTCAGGACGAGAGTACAGCTCGGGGCGTTCGTTCCGAAGCCTCTCCGGGCCCGGCGGTTCCGCCGGGCCACGCACTGCGGCGTGGCCAAGCGATCGACCGCTTGCGTCAGGCAGGGCCCGAGCCGCGACCGAACCCGCCCGGAGCCACGCGCCGCGCCCGCGCTGATCAACCCGCGCGGGCCGCAGCCCTGTCAGCTGCCCTTGAGCACCGTCTCCGCGATGTTGTTCGGCACGTCGCGGTACTCCCACAGTT
>CAZKIY010000515.1:0-2602 GCA_964552875.1 uncultured Planctomycetaceae bacterium | reverse complement strand
CCGTGGCCGTCCTCCAGCGCATCGCCGACCGCGCCTTCGCACAGACGATGGCGGTCATCCATCACGCGAACCATCGGCCTGACAAGCGTCGCGGAGACCCGAAGGTCGGTGGACATCCCGCGTCGTGCGCGAGCTCGATCCACTTGCTGGGCGCGCTCCACCTCGCGGTCCGCGAGCCGCAGGACTTCATCTCCTGCAAGCCGCACGCGTCGCCGGTGGACCACACGTACAACCACCTCATGCAGATCTTCCGCGACCACGCCGCGAACGCGTGGTTCGGCGCCGACGAGGCGAAGAAGATCATGACGCGGCTGCGCAAGTTCCCCAAGGCGGGCGAAGAGATCGTCTTCCAGAGCTACCACGCGCGCACGGATCCGGACTCGTTCCACTTCCTCCCCACGGGATCGGTCGGCATCCCGCAAGTCGCGTCGATCTACTTGGCGCTCGCGTACCGCTACGCCAAGGACCACGGTTGGAAAGTGCCGGAGAATGCGCACTTCTGGTCGATGATGGGCGACAGCGAGTTCCGCGAAGGCTCGGTGCTCGAAGCACTGCCGGACGTGGCCGAGCGCGCACTCACGAACTGCACTTGGATCGTCGACTACAACCGACAGAACCTGGACGGCACGCGCATCCCGAACGAACGCGGTCTGCAAGGGACCGACTGCGATCGCATGGAGAAGACGGCGCTCGCGCACGGATGGAAGGTCATCCAAGTACGACACGGTCGGTTCCGGGACGAACTGTTCGCGCGACCCGGCGGCGCATCCTTGAAGAAGCTCCTCGAAGGCGGACTCTCCGATTACGAGTTCCAGATGCTGCTCTTCAAGGGCGACGCGGCCGAGATCCGTCGCCACGTCGGCGAGCGACACGGGGACGTCGCGAAGCTCCTGAAGAGCCTGACGGATCCGGAGATCCTGCGCGCGTTCGCGGACCTCGGCGGTCACTGCATGGAGAAGCTCGTCGCGACCTTCCAGAAGTGTCGCCAGGACGACAGTGCTCCGTACTTGGTCATCGTGCACACGATCAAGGGCTACGGACTCGAGTGCGCGGCCGATCCGTCGAATCACTCGGCCTTGCCCAGCGAAGTCGAGCTCAAGAAGCTGCTCCAGGACCGCGGCCTCGCGTTCGACGACGAGTTCGCGCTGTTCCCGGAGACGAGCGCCGAGGGCAAGTACCTCGCTCTGCGACGCGACGTGTTCCGCGCGGGCTTCGATGCGCACGAGAAGCTGCGTCGCGAGAATCGCGCTGACGTCCGCCGACGCATCGAGAAGGAAGGCGGTCTGCCCGAGATGCTCGGCATCGACATGTCGCTCTTCCCGCTGGCGCACACGCAGTGGATGTGGGGACAGATCGCGGCGAAGCTCGTGCGCATCGGCACGAACGACGAAGGCGGGCCGCAGACCGCGGTCAGCGCCAAAGCGTTGTCGAGCGACGAATCGCGCTGGAAAACGGCCGCCGACATGGTGCTCACGCTGTCACCGGACGTCGGAACCAGCACGAACATCTCGCCGGGGATGGACAAGCGCATCTACGGGCCCGATTACCACGGCGCGCTCGAGGGCGAGCTGCACGTCTCGTACAAGCACCCCGAGCTCACGCCGCAGGACGATCCGTGGACGCGGCACATCCGCTTCGAGATCGCCGAAGCGAACTGCATGAGCGCCGCGGGCGCGCTCGGGAAGATGGGCCACTACGTCGGCATCCCGCTCATGCCGATGATGACCGTCTACGACTTCTTCATCAAACGCGCGCTCGACCAGCTCTACTACAACCTCTACTGGGGTTCCGAGTTCGTGATCCTCGGCACGCCGAGCGGCACGACGCTGTCGAGCGAAGGCGCTCAGCACAGTTGGAAGAGCGACATCCAGATCCCGAACCTCATCACGTGGGAGCCGACGTTCGGGATCGAGATGGACTGGATCCTCTCCGACGCATTGCGCCGCCAGATGATGGACGAGAACGACGGTCGTCGCGGGGTGCTCGTTCGTGCGGTGACGCGCGGCGTCCAGCAGTCGCTACTACTCCAGCACCTGCGGATGCAGACGCGCTCCAAAGCGGACGGAATCGTCGCCGTGGCGCTGAAACCGAAGGACGGCGGACCCGAGTGGGGTGACGCGACGGACGAATCGACGTTGCCCGCGCGTTCCGATGCCGAGCTCCTCGAGCGCGTGCGTCACGACTGCCTCGCGGGCGGCTACCGATTGATCGATTGGAGCGGTTACGCGGGCTACGAGCCCGGCGACAACGCCGTCGAGATCGTCGCCATGGGTGCGCTCGCTCCCGAAGCCTGTGATGCGGCCTGGAAACTGCTCGAGCGCGGCATCTACGCCAACGTGACGCTGGTCAGCTCGCCCGAGCTCCTGCTCGGAAACCTCGGGGAATTCGACGGATATCGCCATTTGCGCGAAACACTCGGATTCACCGGCGATCTCCACGCCACCGACGGCGCGGGAACGAGTGAAGCCGGCCTCGTCTCCATCGCCGGACGACGCGTCCCGCTGGTCGCGGTATGCGACGGTGAAGCAGGCCTGCTCGACAACGTCGGTTCGATCATCGGCGTGAAGCAGAAGACGCTCGCCGTGCGCAAGTTCAGCAAGTG
>CAZKIY010000514.1:0-2603 GCA_964552875.1 uncultured Planctomycetaceae bacterium | reverse complement strand
ACTCGACCTTCAACCTCAGCAACGGCACGAGCGTCGTCTGGGCGCCGTAGTACGCGGTCGATGAATGCGCGCAGGCGGCGGAACGGATCCGCCGCCCGCGCGCATCTTCGATCCTCGTCGGTGCGAGGATCGAAGAGGGCGTGGTGGGCGCCGCGCCGCGCGCCGCTCCTCGACGACGACCACGCGTCGCTACCTGGATGGCCCGCGATCGGAGCCGAGGACAGCGGCGCGGTCCAGAGCGACGTGACCGTCGACCTGCCTGGAATCCACGCTTCGCCGACGATCCTCCACTCCGTGAGCGGGGCGGGTGCGGCGCCGATCGTCGACCTCGGCGCCAACGAGCTCACATCGCTCCTGTACCCGTGCGATCGGGATGGGGGTCAACTCGCGGCAGGGGGCCGTCGTCCCTGAGTGGGGACGCGTAAGGAAGCTCGCCTCGGTCATCGCGACCGACCAGCTGGCCGGCGCGTGCTGCTCAGTGCCCGGCGCCGTCATTCGGCGGCGCGGCCGCCATGTGCGAGTCCTGGAAGTACAGGCACGTCGTGGTCGAGGGCCGGGCTGATTGCGGCGAGCATGACGCCGTCCGCCGACAGCGACGCGTCCCCCGAGGCGGAGAGCAGCGCGTTGGCGACTCTCTCCCACTTGCTCAGCAGCGCACGGCCAAGACCGAGCAGCGGGATTCCGCCAACACCTTCTCGGCCGTACTGCCGAGCAGGATGTCGCGCAGGTTCGAACGCCCGCGCGTACCCAGGACGACCAGGTCCGCTCCGACCTCCTCGGCGTGAGTGACGAGCCCGGCGCGGTGTGCTGGGGCGTCCACGAGCTCGAACTTCACACGGATCGAGCCCGCGTCCTGGAGCGCCGGCGCGCTGAACGCACGCATCTCTTGGTCCAGAGTCAGACGGAATTGCTCCTGTTCCTCCGGCCCCGTGAGCAGGGTGGGCGAGCGGTAGTGCAATCGGCGCCAGGGAGCGTCGAAGCAATAGACGATGTGCAGCGGGGCGCCGTCCTGGCGTGCGAACCGCACAGCGCCCTCGAGCGCGCGCTGGGAGTTCTCGGAGAAGTCGATACCCACGACGATGCGCTGGAACGGCGTGAGCTGCGTGTCGCGCACGAGGAGCACGTCGCAGTGCGCGTGACGCACGCAGGCCGTTGCGACGGTTCCAAAACCGACGTCCGGCCGGCGGTCTCCGAAGGCACCCAGCACGAGGAGTTGTGCGGAGTGTCGCGCCGCCAGCGCCAGGATCGCGCGCGTGCGGCTGTCCAGTTCGAAGTCGAACGGTACGCCGGCCGCCCCCGGGATGCTGGTCGCGAACTCCTTCCAGGCCTGCGCCGCATCCTCGGTGACCGCCGCCCGGATTCGCGCCTGGTAGCTGGAGAGCCGCGCGTTTTGCTGGGTGCCGACGATCGTGTCGATAGCGTGCACCGCGCGAACAGGCGCATGCGACAGCCCCCCCAGGCGCAGAGCCTGCTTGAGAGCGACGGCCGAGCACGGACTGAAGTCGACGCCGACGACGATGGGCTTTGAGTTGGTCACGGGGAACGGTCAGTCAATTCGGTGGAGGATTCGTGCGGAGCTGCGGTGCGTACGCCGCCGCGCGATGGTGCCGCTGGAATTCCGAGCCTAGAAGACGCGGTGTGTCCTGCGCGCGATCGCGAACGGTGAAGGAGCATGGACCCGGGGCGATCTGCGTGCCCGCGGCGAAGCCGAGTTGGCCTCGACGCGGGAGCCTTCCGGAGTGAGCGGCGCCCGAAGCCAGGATAGTCGATCACCACGGGAGGACAGCTGCGCCACAGTGCGCAGGTGAGACCTTGGGGCGGCGCTCACCCGGCCATGCCCCTGCGGACGAGACTGGGCGCGCGGCCCGAGGAAGTCGAACCGCGCCGCGTGCGACTGCGCCAGTTGCGCCGTTCGCGTCACTTCGACAGCGGATGCGTCTTCGGCCCGCCCTCGACGATCTCGACGGTCCCGGGCGTCTCTCCGCATGGCCCCATCGTCTCAGCCCGAGGCAGAGTTGGCACGCGAACGGTCGCGGGTGCGTGGCTATGGGAATGGCAGGCGAGTAGTACCCGGGCTATCCGAGCGACTGCACAGCTCGCAGCACGTCGCGCCGACTCAGCAGGCCCACGAGGCGCCCGTTCGCGACCACAGGAAAGCGCCGATGAGGGCTGCGGTGGAACATCTCGACCACTGCGACCACTTCGGTTTCCGCCTGGATGACTTCGACCGGTGCGCTCATGTGATCGCCGACGGTGCCGACCGAGTCGCGATGGTAGTTCGCTTGGAAGACCGCGCGGAAGCAGTCCTTCTCGGTCAGGATCCCGACCAGCGCCCCGCCCGCGCCGAGCACGGGCGCGCCGACGTTCTCACGTGTCCCGATTGCGGCGGTGCGCGCAGGCTGATCGCGATGATCACCGACGGGCTCGTCGTGCGCAGGATTCTAGGGCCACCTCGAGCTGCCCAGCACAGCTCCGGCGATCGCTCCTGCCAGAGCGCCTCCCGAGCCCGAGTTCGCCTGGTAGTCCGCGACGCGAGCGAGCTGCGCAGCTCCAAAGAGGCGCGGTGTGGCGGCGCCGTGCCCCGCGTCGCAAGCCCAGCGCCT
>CAZKIY010000513.1:0-2606 GCA_964552875.1 uncultured Planctomycetaceae bacterium | reverse complement strand
GCCAGATCGTGCTGCGCGAGCGCGTGGCCTCGATCCGCGGCGAGTCGCAACCACCGCGCGGCTTCACCGTCGTCCCGCGCGACACCTCGGCCCGCGAGGTGCATGAGGCCCATCTGCGTCTGCGCGACCGGGAGACCTTGCTCCGCGGCCGAGTGGAACCAACGCGCGGCGACAGCCTCGTCCCGCGCGACGCCGCGGCCGCGCCAGTGCAGCCAACCGAGTGAAAACTGTGCCGCAGCCACGCCGTCCGCCGCCGCCGCGCGGAACAGATCGGCTGCGCGCTCGTCGTCCTGTTCCGCGCCGTCGCCGCCGAAGTGGAGGATTCCGAGGCGCGTGCGGGCTTCCGCGTCGCCTTGATCCGCGGCGAGCGCGAGCCAACCGGCGGACTGTTCGCGGTTCGCCTCGACACCGACGCCGTCCGCGTAGATGGAGCCGAGCAAGCGTTGCGCCTTGACGTCGCCTTGGGTTGCCGCGAGGCGCAGCAGCGTGCGCGCCTGCTCATGATCTTGCGCGACGCCGTGCCCGAAGAGGAAGAGCACGCCGCGGTTCGTCTGAGCCCGCGCGTACCCCTGTTCCGCGGCGAGCTCGAACCAGCGCGCGGCCTCGGCGTACGACTTCGGGGCTCCGCGCCCTTCGTAGTGGATCAGGCCCAAGTTCGTGCGCGCAGGCGCATGACCCTGCTCCGCCGCGAGGCGATACCACTCCGCCGCGATCTTCGGATCGGCCGCCGTTCCGCGGCCCTCGTCGTGCATCACGCCGACGAGGAACTGCGCGTCGGCATCACCGGTTTCAGCGAGCGGCGTCCACGTCGCGAGCGCGCGGACTTCGTCGCCGTCGTTCAGGGCGTGCCAGCCGTCACGCTTCGCGCTCGTGCAGCTCGTGAAGCACGCGAGGAAGAGTGCCGAGAACGTGAAGACGGCGCGAAGGACGAGTGAGCGGCTCATGAGGCCAGCTATCGGAGCCGCCGCGAGATCGGGTTGAGCGCTTCGGCCCGCCGCGGAGCGAGTGTCCCGCTCGCGTCTCTTTACAAAGGGCCGAGACGTGCAGCGATCTCTCGCGCGAGTTCACGCCCGGCCTCGACGCGGTCGCTCGGCATGCGCCGCTCCAATGCGTCTCGGCGCTCGCGTGCGAGGCGTTCGCCGCTCGCTTCTGCCAGCGTGTACCACGCGAACGCGCGCGCGTCGTCTTGCGCGACTCCGCGGCCGAGTTCGTACAGCATCGCCAGCCGCTGTTGTGCCGCACCGACGCCGCGCTCCGCTGCGCGCTGGAACCAATGCGCCGCGAGCGCGTCGTCCTGCGGCACGCCCTCGCCCTTCAAGTGGAGCAAGGCGAGGTTCGATTGCGCGACCGCGACGTCGGCCTCTGCCGCACGTCGCAACCACGACGCCGCTTCGACCGGATTCGTCGGCGTTCCGCGTCCCTCGAGGAGCGCGAGTCCGAGATCGGCCTGCGCTTCGGCGAGCCCTTGATCCGCGGCACGTCGAAGCCACGTCACGGCGAGCTCCGGATCCGCCGCGACTCCGCGCCCTTTCGCGAGCGCTGTCGCAAGGCTGCGCTGCGCCAGAGCGAAACCCTGCTCGGCCGCGGCCTGCCAACGTCGAACGGACTCGAGGGCATCGGGTTCCACTCCGCGTCCTTCGGCGAGCAGCATCCCGAGCACGAAGCCGGCCTCCGCGTCGCCCCGGTCCGCGGCGCGCGCGAGGAGGCGAGCCGACTCGACCTCGTTCTGCGCGAGACCCTCGCCGCGCAAGTACGCCAGTCCCAATCCACGCAGCGCCGGCGCATGATCTGCGCGAGCCGCGATATCGAGGTGTCGGATGCGCGCGGCCGGATCCTCGGCGAGCACGGCGAGCGCGTAGTGCGCGCGCGGGTCACCGGACGTCGCCGCACGCTCGAACCAGGTCCCTGCGACCGCGAGATCGCGCGGCATGCCTCGTCCTTCGGCGTACATCGTTCCGAGGAGCACTTGCGCGTCGATGTCGCCGCGCTCCGCACGCGTCACGACGTCGGTCGCCTCCACCGGTGCGGGTGCGGGTGCGGGCGACGCGGCGGTCGACGGCGATCCCGACGACTGCTGGCTGGTCCCGCAGCTCGCCATCACGAGAGCCGTCGCGATCAGCTCGAGAACTCGGGGCTTTCGCACGGGCCCGAGAGCCTATCCGCGCGGCGCGCCGACTCGATCAAGGGCTCGTGAAGAGAGCGAACCCGGCGAAACCACGGCAGCTTCGGTCGCTTCAGGAGGTCGAGGCCAGGATGCGTTCGACGACGTCCGCGTGACTGAGCCCGGCACGCGCGGCCGCCAACGCGAAGCCGGCGTCGGGCGAGATGTCGGGGTTCGGGTTCACGTCGATGACGAACGGTTCGCCGCGCGCGTCGAGCCGCATGTCGACGCGCCCGTAGCCGCGCAAACCGAGGACCGCGAATGCGCGCCGCGCGACGGATTCGATCCGGGCGCCGGTGCTCGCGTCGAGATCGACGGCCGCGACGACCTGCGTGAGCGCCCAGTCGCGGCTCGTCTCGATCCACTTGCCGGCGTACGAGACGATGCGCGGCATGTCGGGCGGAAAGCCTCGATAGTCGATCTCCGACAGCGGCAGGACTTCGAG
>CAZKIY010000512.1:0-2622 GCA_964552875.1 uncultured Planctomycetaceae bacterium | reverse complement strand
TCGCGCCACTCGAACCAACGCGGGTACTTGTGCGGCGCGATGCTCGCCTTCGCGTGCGCCTTCAGCGCGGCCGCCGTCTCGTCGCAACCCTTCCAACCCGACTGCAGGACGATGAAAGCGAGCGGCTTCACCAACCGTTGCTCGTCCTCCGCGCCGACGACGCAGACTTCCGCGACGGCGGGGTGCTCGAGCAAGCAGTTCTCGATCTCGAGCGGGGAAACCCAGATCCCCGAGACTTTCAACAGATCGTCGTCGCGGCCTTCGTACCAGAAGCGACCTTCGGCATCGCGCCGGAAGATGTCGGCCGTCGTGCACGTGTCGCCTTGGAACGTAGCGACCGACTTCGCGCGATCGCCCCAGTAGCCGATCGCCGTCGAGCCTCCGCGGATGCGCATGCGACCGGGTTCGCCGTCCGGCACGAGCGCGCCGCTCGGGTCCACGATGTCGGCTTCGTAACCGCGCACGAGGCGACCGAGGCTGCCGGGCGTGACGTCGCCGAAGCGGCTCGTCACGTAGATGTGGAACATCTCCGCCGAGCCGATTCCGTCGAGGATTTCGACGTTCGTGCGCTGTTTCCACTCGCTGTAGAGCGCCGGCGGCAGCGCTTCGCCGGCGGAGAGGCACACGCGCAAGGACGACAGGTCCGCGCTCTCCATGCGCGGCGAACGCAGCATCGCGTTGATCATCGTCGGCACGCTCGTCAAGAGCGTCGGACGGTGCTTCGCGATGAGGTCGAACAAGACGTCCGCCGTCGCGCGTTCCGGGAAGAGCACCGCGCTGCCGCCGAAGCGGAACGGGAACATCAGGTTCGTGCCGGTCGCGTACCCGAAGAAGAGCTTCGGCACGGACAAGCACACGTCGTCGGCGCGATAACCGACCACTTCGTCGGCGTACACCGCCGCGTTGAACGCGAAGTCGGCGTGGACGTGCACGCAAGCCTTCGGCGCGCCGGTCGATCCCGACGTGAAGAGCCAACCGGCCAAGTCGTCGGGCCCGGTCGGTTCCATCTCCGCGAGCGTCGAGTTCGGATCCTCGGCGCGCAGTACGTCCTCGAAGGCAGCGAATCCGCCCGCGTCCGGTCCGACGACGAACGCATCCTTGCACAGACGCGAAGCGCGGATCGCGGGCCCGATTTCCGGTAGCACGTCCGTGTGCGTGATCACGACGCGCGCCTTCGTGTAGTCGAGGTACTCCGCGTACGCATCGCGATGCAGCAGCGGGTTGACCATGGCGAACACGCCGCCCGCGCGCAGAGTTCCGAACCACGCGTCGGCGAACTCGAGCACGTCGGGCAACACGATGAGGACGCGCTCTTCCGGCCGAACTCCCGCGCGTCGCAACGCCGCGGCGACACGACGTGCGCGCTCGCTGACCTCGGCGTAGGTCCGCGTCCGCTCTCCTTCACGCAAAGCGATCTTCGCGCCTCGACCTGCGCGCAGGTTGCGATCGAGGAAGTCGTCGCAGAGATTGAAGCGCTCGGGGAACGGAGCCAGTGCGTCGCGGTGGGCCATGAGGGCTGGTCAGGTTACGGACGAGTCCCAAGGCCTGCACGCGGCCGCCCCCCGACCCGCGTTCGTCTCGGGACCCCGGTCCTGATCGCACGTCAGCAATCACGCCGCCAATTCGCGCACGGAGTCCTTCGATCGGCCGGCTTCGTCCTTCGCGTCGCAGATGCGCATCTTCGCTTCCCATAGCGCTTGGTGCTTGGGCCTCTTCGCGGCCACATGCCCCGTTGGAAGTCGACCACCAGCTCGCCCGTCGCTTCGTCGGGGAGTTTCCACGAGCTCGTGATCACCGAGCGCACACAGGTCAGCTGCAACGCCTTCTGCGAGCTCGCGACACGCTGGCCCGCGCAACGATCACCGACGTGCGTGTCGCAGGCGGAGAGCCCCGCGAGTTGGCCATTCAAGAGATCGAGCGCCGCGATCGGCTCGGCTCGGCCGAACGGGTCAGCGGCCAAAACCGCAGCGGGTTGGCTGCGCGCAACCCTGCCCCCCTCCGTGACCTCACCGTCAGGCAGTTCACACAAAACTTCACCCAAGGTATAGCTTCGTGCGTGACCTCCAACCGCCCCGCCAAGCCTGACTGGGACCGCCTCTTCCGAGCGGCGGAGAGCCACGACGGCCACTTCACGACACGCGAAGCCGCGGACGCAGGCTACTCGCCGGCGCTGCTCTGCAAGTACATGGCGAACGGCCGCGTCACGCGCGTCCGGCGCGGCGTGTACCGCGTCGTCCACTTTCCCACCGCCGACCACGAAGCGCTCGCCGTCCTGTGGCTGTGGTCGGAACAAGCCGGCGTGTTCTCGCACCTGACCGCGCTCTCTCTACACGGCCTGACCGACGCGCTGCCGGTGCAGACGCACCTCACGCTGCCCTGCGCGTGGCAACGTCGTCGACTGCGCGTGCCGGATCGCGTCGTGCTCCATCACGCCGACGTGCCGCCGGGCGAGCGCACGTGGTTCGGCTCCGTCCCTGTTACGAATGCCCGTCGCACTCTGGCCGACTGCGCGCGAGCAGACGTCGCACCCGATCTGCTCCGGCAAGGGACCCAGCAGGCACTGCGGCGCGGCCTCGTCACGGCGAAAGAGATCAGCGAAGTCGAACGCGCGCTCGCGCCGTT
>CAZKIY010000511.1:0-2624 GCA_964552875.1 uncultured Planctomycetaceae bacterium | reverse complement strand
CAGAATCATGTCGTGTTCGTCGCGCCGAGCACGTTGAGCAGCGCCATCTCGCTCGAGGCGGTTCCGCGTGGAGAGGCTACGCGCCGCGAGAGGCCGCGATGGATGCACGGCCTCCGAGAGCGCGCTCAGGCACCATCTGCGCCGCCTCCGCGACGCGTCGCCCGTGAATTCTTCACGGGCTCTGGGTCGCGCCGAGGCCCGAGCGCGGTGACGGCGCGGGCGCGCGTGACCCGGAAGCGGGAGTCCACGTCGGCCAGGGCCCCGTCGGATGGCGTTGGCCATCGCCGCCATCGCGTGAGCGAAGCACGCCGCGCGTGATCGCCATGTACAGCGGTTTCCCGAGCCGGCGCCACGCACGCGCCAGCTCCGAGCGTGCGATCCCGGCTCCCGCGCCGCGCGTTTCGACGCCCGACGGTCCGCGTCCGTCGCGCGTGTAGCGACGGCGATGCTTCTCGACGTGACGCAGGTCCTCGCGCCGTCGAGTATCGAACGCGCGATCACCGCTCGCGTGGACACTGGCCAGTTGGAAGTCGATCAACCACGGGAATCCGTCGTCCCCGAGGAGCACGTTGGCTTCCTTGTGCAAGTCGTTGTGGCACACGCCGCGCGCATGCACCGCGGCGACGAGTAGGTCGAGGTTCTCGAAGAAGTCCGCGGGCAGCGAGCCGGCGCGAGAGAGCGGAACGCCCTCGACCCAATCGCGAATCAAGACCTCGGCGGTACCACCTTCGCGCTCGCGCGGGATGCCCTCGAGCCCGGCGAGCTCTCGCAAAGCGCGTCGCTCCCGCGCGAGGAGCCGCCGCGCGATCCAGCCCGAGAATGGCAACGCACTGCCGCTCGCGACTCGGCGCGCACAGTTCACAGCCCCGATCGTGACACGCTCGACGCGACCGAACTGGTCGCGCTTGTGGAGTTCAGGCACTTGCACCGCGGCCGAATCGTGCGCACGCTCGCGCGATCGTGCAACGAAACGCTGAACGTCCGTCCACTTCGACCATCGTAGCGCGTGGCCTGACGCGCACGTTCGGATCGAAGATGGCGTTGCAGCCGACGGACCTCGATCTCGGCCCCGGGGGTGTCATCGGACTCTTGGGCCCGAACGGGAGCGGAAAGAGCACGCTCTTGCGCATCCTCGTCGGGCTCGTTCGTCCCGACGCGGGATCGGCGGTCGTCGCTGGCGTCACGTTGGTCGGGGACGGCACGGACATCCGCCGACGCTGCACCTATGCGCCGGGCGAGTTGGCGCTCTACGGCGAACTCAACGGCCGCGATCACCTCGGTTGGCTGCTTCGCGGCCGCGAGGGCTCGTCGCGCGCCCGCGCGTGCGCGATCGCCGAGGAACTGGGCTTGCCGCTGCGCGCACGCGTGCGCACGTACAGCCACGGGATGAAGCGCCAGCTCCTCTTCGCCGCGGCACTCGCGCCCGCGGTGCCGGTGCGCATCCTCGACGAGCCCACCGAAGGGCTCGATCCGACGAAGCGCGGACAAGTGCTCGACCTGCTCGCCGCCGATGCGCGGCGCGGTACGACGATCCTGCTCTCGTCGCACCATCTGGGTGAGGTCGACCGCGCCTGTGATCGACTCGTGTTCCTCTCCGCGGGCGCGAAAATCGCCGACGAAACGGCCGAGTCGGTCGCGCGACGCGCGCGGCGTCTCGTGCGCGTCGCGTACGCGCCCGAGACCGACTTCGACTCGGTCGAGCGGGCTTTCGCGACGATGCCCGAAGTTCGTGCGCAGCGCGAGGGCAATCGTTTCGCCGTGACTCTCGGCACGGAGGATCCACGCGGATTCCTCGCAGCTCTCGCCGCGTGGCCGGAACTCCCTCCGCCGCGCGCGGTCGAGTTCGGGCAGCTCTCCTTGCAAGAGCTCTACCGCGAGCTCTACGGCGTGGAGGGTTGCTGATGGGACGCGACTTGCGCTTCTACGCACTTGGCGCACTGGCGTACGGCATCGTGCTCGAGCTCCTGCTCGTGGCGGCGATCGTCTACTGGCCCGAGTTCGAGGACAACGTCGAGGCGATCCGCGACTTCATGCCGGGAGAACTGAAGGGTGCGCTCGATCGCATGACGTCCGGGGGCGTCGCGTCGTACTTGCATGCGCAGCACTTCTTCAAGGGGTGCAACACGCTCGGCACCTTGGCCGCGGTGATCTTCGCGATGGGCGCCGTGGCGGGTGAAGCTCATCGCGGGACGCTGGAGATCTGGATCGCGAGGCCTGTCTCGCGTCGGCAGCTCCTCCTCGAGCGCTGGACCCTCGGCGCGCTCGCCGTCTGTCTGCCGGTGTTCGCGACTACCGCGACGGTGCCGTACCTCCTCGGCACGATCGAGGTCGAGATGCAATTCGGGCCGCTGATGCTCGGCGCGGTCCACGAGTCGCTCCTGCTGCTCGTGCTCTACTCGATCGCGTTCCTGTGGTCGTGCTTGGCCACGCGCATCGTCGGCATCGCGTTCGGGATGCTGCTCCTCGCCCTACTCCACTTCGTCGCGTACCTGATCCCCGTCGTGACGCACTGGAGCCTCTACCGACTGACCGACATCGACGTCTTCGCGCGCATCGGCGCAACGCATTCACTCGACTGGCGCATGTGCGCACCGATGATCGCGACGAGCGCGATCCTCTTGGGC
>CAZKIY010000510.1:0-2625 GCA_964552875.1 uncultured Planctomycetaceae bacterium | reverse complement strand
GCGAAAGCCGACTCGGGATTCGGCGTCGCATTCGCCGTGAACGCGTTGGGCTCGTTCCCGATCCTAGTCGGCGGCACCGAGGAGCAGAAGAAGCGCTGGCTCCCGCAGATCGCGCGGGGTGAGAAATTCGTCGCGTTCTGTCTGTCCGAGAAGTTCGCCGGATCCGACGCCGGTGGCCTCTCCGTCACGGCCGTCGAAGACGGCGACCACTACGTGATCTGTGGCGAGAAGAAGTGGACGACGAACGGCGGAGTGGCCGACCTGTACTCCGTCTTCTGCGTGACGGACGCGACCAGCAAGTCGCGCCGCATCAGCGCCATCGTCGTCGAGAAGGGGACTCCCGGGTTCACGATCAAGAAGATCGAGGACAAGATGGGTATCCGCACGGTGCCGGTCGTCGAGACGCACTTCGACAACGTGCGCGTTCCGAAGTCGAACCTGATCGGCGAGCGAGCGGGGATGGGCTTCAAGCACGCGATGATGACGCTCGACCTGGCGCGCCCTGGCGTGGCGGCGCAGGCGGTGGGGGCAGCGCAGGGTGCTCTCGACCTCGCGAACGTCTACGCGCAGCGCCGTCAACAGTTCGGCGTGCCCATCTCGAATCACCAAATGGTCCAGAAGATGCTGGCCGACATGGCGATGAAGACCGAGGCCGCGCGCTGGCTGGTGTATGCGTCGGCCGCGACCTCGGACGCTGCCGGCCCCGACATGGGCAAGATGGCCGCGATGGCGAAGTGCTTCGCAACCGATGTGGCCATGGATGTCGCCACGGACGCGGTGCAGGTGTTCGGCGGTTACGGGTTCATGGAGGACTACCCGATCGCGAAGTGCTTCCGCGACGCGAAGATCCTGCAGATCTACGAAGGCACGAACCAGATCCAGCGGATCGTGATCGCGCGCAGCCTCGTGCGCGATGCATTGCACCTCGATCACCTCCAACCGTTCATTCCGCGCGAGACGCAGAAGAGCTATCGCGAAGGCGTCACCGCCTGATTCCACCGAGGTGTCGGGCCTCGGTGCTTCTCGAAGTCGTCAGGCCATCTCGTGCTCCCTGGAGCTGCACGAGGTGGCCTGAACCCTTCAACGGGCAGTTCGATGTCGAGTCTGGATCATGACCGCTCCCGAACGCCTTCACCGCGTGAGGTGCGCCGAACCGCCGAAGACGCAGCCCACGCCCAAGTTGTTCCCTCGTCGCGTGATTCGTGTGCGCACTACGCTCGCTGGTGAAGCGGATGGAGAAGACGCGTGGGTCCGCATCGATTTCTTGACGGACGTCTGGCGCCAACCCAGTCGTCGCAATCGGATCTCATGAACTCGCGGCAACCGAAGTTCAGGCGTGAACGGCGCTTCACGCGTTGATGCAGTCGACTGGTTCCTCTCGGGAAACCCAGCGTGCCTTTCCGTGCGCCACCTGCGGATCTTTGGACAGAAGATGTCGTCGTGGCAGCGGGCAGCCGGGCACTCGCAGGTGATCTAGCAGGGTTACCGAGGCATTTCAGGGGCAGAAGTGCGTCTGCTCCAGCAGTTTCCACTCGCAAAGACATGTACCTGCATCCGCGGCACCCGTTCGGTGCGGACCTTGCAAGGGAAGCGCGTCATGAAACGACTTACTGCAACGCAAGCCTCACGCAGCGCGAAGAAGAATGGGCGGAACGTCGTCGTTCCGGCGCGTTCCAGCCGTAGGCCTGTTGGAAAGAGCGCGACCGTCCGTGGCAGGGCGATCGTCGATCTCGAGGGTGATCAGTCCTGGAGCGGCCTCTCCCGCCCGCGCGTCGTCCCTACCCAGGATTTCGAAGTGTCCGTGGTCTCGAGCACACAACGCCGCGCCCCGCGGCGAAGAGTGCAGGAGGGTTCTTCCATGGTGGGTCTCATCTTGAAACACGCCGATCTCGACCTCGTCCTCGATCGCCTCGCGGCGAATCCGGAGACGTTCGACGAGCAACTGGAGAAGCTGGCGACCGAGTACGACGCGAAAAACGTCACGCTCGAGATCGCCGACCCGGCGACGTGGCACTCGAACACGCACACGAGCCGAGTTCCCCGCGAAGGAGCCCGTTTCTCGATTGAAACGCAGCTTCGCTCCGAGGTCGACGCGATCACGATCCTCGACCGTGCGAACGAGGCGCGCCTGGCCCGTCGTATCGCGTTCGCGCGCGTGCGTCTGAACCGCGCCTTGAAGGAAGCCGGCCTCACGCAAGCGGATCTGGAAGGCGGCGTGTCCGGCAACCCGGCGGCCTACGTCGGCGACCGGACCATCCACTGCACCTTGGCTCCGGCCGTCGGACGGCGTTGGGCGGAGCTCCATGCTCTGCGCACGGAGATGGTGGAGCGCAATCTCTACCTCGCGCTCATCAACGTCGAGCGGTATGCGCACACGAGCGCCGGTCGCCTCGACCTGATCCAAGAAGGCTCGGCCGCGCTGTTCCGCGCCGTCGACGGCTTCGACTGGAAGCGCGGGCTCTTGTTCCGCACGTACGCGGTCCACTGGCTCAACCAAGCGTTCCGGAGCTACCTCTACAACTTCAACAGCACGGTGCGCGTACCTGTGTACCTCCAGAAGGCACTCAAGCACGTCAACATCGCGATCGAGAAGCTGCGCGATCCGAACGCCAGCATCGAGTCGAT
>CAZKIY010000509.1:0-2635 GCA_964552875.1 uncultured Planctomycetaceae bacterium | reverse complement strand
ACTCATTCCTCCCCGACCAGCTTGGCCTGGCCGCAACTGGAGTTCCTATCCCCCCCGAGGACCGACCGGAGCCTCGTTCGCTCCCTGCGCCGCGGCACGACGCCGACGGGGATGTCTGTCGGGGCGACCTCTGGACGAACGAGTGTCACCCATGTGCCCGGTCCAAAGTGTGACACTCGTCCCTTTCGAGTCACCGCGAACCCCGGACGACGTACGAACCGCGAGAATGACGCCGATCATCACGGTCCTGCTCTTCGGTGCGGCGCTCTGGCTGAGCTACGCGAACGGGGCAAACGACAACTTGAAGGGCGTGGCCACGCTGCTGGGGAGCGGCACGACGTCGTACCGAGGCGCGCTCGCCTGGGGCACCCTGACGACGTTCGCCGGTTCCCTGTGCGCGATCCTCATCGCGGGAGGCTTGGTCGGCGCGTTCAGCGGCAAAGGCATCGTCTCCGACTCGCTCGTCGGCGACACGGCGTTCCTCGCGTCGGTCGGGCTGGCGTCCGCGATCCTCGTCATGGCGGCGACGCTGCTTGGAATGCCCATTTCGACGACGCATGCCCTCGTCGGCGGTCTCACCGGTGCAGGCGTAGCTGTCGCGGGGTTCTCGGGCGTCGACTGGGGCAGCCTCGCGAAAGCGTTCGCGCTACCACTTCTCCTCAGCCCCTTTTGCGCCGGCGTCATCGTGGCTGTCGCGTATCCGCTTCTCCGGCGCGCGCGCCTCGCGCTGGGCCTCGAGCACGACTCGTGCGTGTGCGTCGTGACGGACGCGG
The DNA here is from genome assembly GCA_964552875.1 of uncultured Planctomycetaceae bacterium. GTDB lineage: Bacteria > Planctomycetota > UBA1135 > UBA1135 > JAEUHZ01. The sequence goes on along the minus strand of CAZKIY010000509.1, from coordinate 1,862 downwards.
GGCTCGTCCCTGTGCGAGCCACCGCGGCCGCGAGACCGGACAGCGCGCGCATGGAACTCCGGGCGTCGGCGGCCACCACGCCGGACTTGAAGGTCTTGGTCGCGCCGCGTGAGATCTGCATCACGCGCTACAAAGGGAGCATCCTGGGATTCCAGGCCGCCGGGCTCCTCGACAAACTCCACTACGCAAGCGCGGGCGCAGTCAGCTTCTCGCGCGGGCTCAACGACACGCCGAAAATCGCTGCTCTCCTCTTGGCAGGCGCATTCATGGCGTCGTGGCAGGCCATGCTCGCGATCGGGATCGGAATGGCTGTGGGCGCCGCTCTGAACGCGCGGCGGGTGGGCCAGACGATGAGCTTCGACATCACTCCGATGAACGCAGGCCAGGGGTTCACGGCGAACCTGACGACAGCGGTGCTCGTGCTGGGGGCATCGAAGCTCGGTCTCCCCGTTTCCACGACTCACGTCTCGGTCGGCTCGCTCATCGGGCTCGGCGCCACCACGAAGGCGGCGCGCGCGGCTACCATCGGAAAAATCGGGCTGGCGTGGTTGGCCACGCTGCCGGCTGGATTCGCCCTCGGGTGGATCCTGCATCACGTGCTGGCACAGTGATCAAGCACAGTGATCAAGCACAGTGATCTGGCAGAAGGATCCAGGACATGAGCAGATGACCGACTACCTCGATACCGTCGAGAAGCTCTACGCGGAAGCGGCCGTCACGGCGCAGCCCAAGCTCTGCTGCACGCTGACTCCGACATGGAAGCTGCCCGGGCTGTCCGTTCCGAAGGCGATGCTCGAGAAGAACTACGGCTGCGGAACCACCGTGCATGCGCGCGACCTGGCCGGAGTCGGGCGCGTGCTGTACGTCGGAGTCGGCGCGGGCCTCGAAGCACTTCAACTCAGCTACTTCACACGCCGACCGGGCGGAGTCGTGGCGGTCGACAAGGTCGACGAGATGCTCGAAACGGCGCGCGGGCTCCTCCTCGAGGCGGCGGACATGAACCCGTGGTTCGACTCGTCCTTCGTCGAGCTACGCCGCGGCGACGCGCTGGACTTGCCGATCGCGGACGGAACGATCGATTTGGCGGCGCAGAACTGCCTCTTCAACATCTTCACGCGCGAGCATCTGTCGCGCGCGCTCCGGGAAATGCACCGCGTCCTCGCGCCGCGCGGCAAGCTCTCGCTGAGCGATCCGGTCGCGATCCGGCCGGTGCCGGTGCACGTCTTGAACGACCCGCGCCTGCGCGCCGAGTGTCTCGCTCCGCTCACGCTCGACGAATACCTCGCGGCGATCGTCGACGCCGGATTCGGGACGATCGAGGTGCGTGGTCGGCGCCCGTACCGCGTGCTCGACAAGAAGCGCTACGGGCTCGACGAGCACCTGCTCCTCGAGAGCGTCGAGGTCGTCGCGATCAAGGACCCCATCCCGGATGACGGCGCCTGCATTTTCACAGGCCGGACCGCGGTCTACGTGGGCACCGACGAAGAGTTCGACGACGGGATGGGCCACTGTCTGACGCGCGACATCCCGCTCGGCATCTGCGACAAGACCGCCGCTGCGCTCGCGCGTCTCGGGCGGGACGACCTGATGCTCACGGGCAGTACGTGGCATTACATCGGCGACGGCTGCTGCTGAGACGGAGCGGCTGGGCCTCATGGGTCTCGTCTCTCCCGTGCCCTCGAATCGTGGGCAGCCCGCGGATCACGACGGCGGGAACGCGCGGCGCAGCGCGTGCGCGATCGGATAGCCGGCCAGGATCGCCGCGGCCGTGATCGCGCCGGCGACGTTCTCAGCGCGCACGGCCAGCCGAGCTGTGCTGCGACCTCGAGGGCTTCTCGCTCCACGCCAAGGTCGCGATCGAA
>CAZKIY010000508.1:0-2635 GCA_964552875.1 uncultured Planctomycetaceae bacterium | reverse complement strand
CCGAAGGACTCGCGCTCTCGCGCACGGTGCTGTGCCGCTCGACGATCCAGTTGGCCGAACTCTTCGCGCCCGTGCACGAGGCGCTGCGCGTCGAGATCGTGCAGGGCGACGTCGCCTTCGCCGACGAAACCAGCGCGAAAGTGCAGCAATCGAAGGCCGGTCCGACGCGCAGCGTGTGGATGTGGCTCTTCGCGAACAACGAAGGCGACTGCTACTTCGACTACAACGAATCGCGCGGACGGGATTCACCGACGCGCGTGCTGAAGGACTTCTTCGGCTGGCTGCACGCCGACGGCTACGGCGTCTATCCGGCCGCGCTGGATCCAGCGCGCGTGCGGCATGTAGCGTGTTGGGCGCACGCACGGCGCAAGTTCGACGAGTCGCTCGACAAGGATCCCGTGCTCGCGCAGGAGGCGATCGACTGGATCGCGCAGCTCTATGCGATCAAGACAACGGCGGATGAGCAGAAGCTCGGCTTCGACGAGCTGCATGCGCTGCGGCATGAACGTGCGCCCGCGATCCTCGCCGGCTTCAAGGAATGGCTCGACGTGCGGCAGACGCAGGTGCTGCCGCAGAGCGGACTGGGCAAGGCGATCAGCTACACGCTCGGTCAGTGGGAATCGCTCAACCGCTTCCTCGAGGACGGTCGTCTCGAGTTGGACAACAACCGCTCGGAGCGCGCGCTGCGCGGCGTGGCGGTAGGCCGCAAGAACTGGATGTTTTTCGGCAACGAGCGCGGCGGGCAGACGGGGGCGGTCTTCTACAGCCTGATCGCGACGTGCAAGGCGCGCGGCATCGACCCGAAGATCTACATCCACGACGTGATGCTGCGCCTGGCCGAGGGCGAGGACCCGAAGACCCTCACGCCGCGCGAGTGGCAAGCGCGCTACGGCGCGGTGGTCGCGGATCGGCGGAGCTACGTGCTCCAGCAACTCGTCGGGAAGCTGCGCGAGTAGGTCGCACAGCGGGCGGTCAGCGGCAGAACTGCGGAACGAGCCCCGGGCTCCCCGGCCGCGGGCGTGCCGTGACGGTTACCCTCAGGGCGGGGAACGAGTTCGACGAAACCACTGCGCTGGTCGGCAGCCGGTTCGCGCGGGCGAGGCTCCTGGCGCAACTTCCAGGCCCAGAAGGCCAGCGTCCCCGCAGGCACTCCGCTCTCTTGAGCGAGGGCCTTGAACGTCAGGCCTTGGCGCTCACGCCGGCCGAGCAACTGCATCATCTCTTCGCGTCGATTCATGCACGCGATCGTCGCGTCTTGCCAGCCGGCGTCCAGGCGGGCGTGCCGTGACAGTTACCATGCTGTGCACGCACCGCGACGAGGACCACCTCGGCGGGCTCGACGAGGTCATCGAGTCGGGCTACGACGTTCGTGAGGCGGTCTGGGACAACGGCAGCACGAAGGTCGACCCGCCGAACCGCTCCGACATCGCAGACTTCGTGCAGGCCGCGAACTCGACGACCGCTGGCCCGCTGCAGCGCATGTCGCTCGGCCACGTCGTCCAGCTCGGTCAGGGCGCGACGGCAACCTGCGTCGCGGTAGGAGGCGAGGTGCTCGGCGTCGGACAGGTCGTCCCCACCCCCAGCGAGAACGACCAGTCGGTCGCGATCTTGGTCCGGTACGGAGACTTCGAGTACATCACCGCGGGCGACCTCGGCGGTGGTAGCTGGACGGCGGATGGGAACTGCACTAAGCGTTCGACCGACCAAGCGAACCTCGAGAGCCCGCTCGCCAAGGCGCTGATGCCTGGAGGCGCAGCCGCGCTACTCACACTCCGCGGGGTCGAGGTCCTCGACGTCAACCACCACGGGAGCGAGTCGAGCACGAACCACGAGTGGATGAACCTGCTCTCCCCGGCCTTGGCGGTGATCAACACCGGGCCCGGGCAGGGCACGAGCTACCACCATCCTCGCGAGGACGTGGTCGAGAAGGTCCTCTCCGCGACCGTCTCTTGCATCACCGCCCCTGCCGCGCTCGTCCTTCAGACGGAAGAGGGGTTCCCGGCCGGAGTCAACACGAGCTTCGACGCGTTCTGCGTCGGGGACATCGTGATCGAGACGACCGGCATCGGCACGTTCGAGGTCAGCGCGACGGGCCAACGGGGCAGCGGACCTGACGAGCGCGGCGCGGCTGGGCTTCTCCTAGGTCCGAGAGTCTTCCCGCTCGACGGCGCGACGATCGCTCAGGGCCTCGTCATCACCGAGATCATGCGCGACCCGGCCGCCGTGCCGGACAACGCAGGGGAGTGGTTCGAGCTCCTCAACCCCGGCGCGGTCGCGATCGACATCAACGGCTGGCGGATCCGCGACGACGGCTCGGACCTCCACATCATCGCGGCTAGCGGTCCCCTGCTCGTCCCCGCCCGCGGTCGCGTCGTCCTCGGCCGCAACGCCGACCCCGCGCAGAACGGTGGCTTCAAGGCCGCCTACGTCTACCGCAACTTCACCCTCGCGAACGGCGCCGACGAGATCGTGATCGAGGACGCGACTGGCCGCGTCGTTGACCGAGTCGCCTACACGTCCGGGTCAGGCTGGCAGGGCAGCGCGGGGCAGAGCATGCAGCTCCGAGAAGCGGGCCTCGACAACGCGCTTGGCTCGAGCTGGGCGGCGAGCGTTGCGCGCGGGGGCTCGTTCAACG
>CAZKIY010000507.1:0-2646 GCA_964552875.1 uncultured Planctomycetaceae bacterium | reverse complement strand
GCGCAGCCGTCGCGCCGGAGCGCGCGATGCTGCACAGCTACATGACGCGCGATGCATTCCTCGCGCTGTATGCGCGGACGCGGCCCGCCTACGCCAGCGTGCACATGAACCACATCGCGTACATGCAGCACCGCTACTGGCGCGCTGCTGAACCCGAGCGGTTCGAGAACGAACTCTCCCCCACGGACCGTCGCTTCTTCAAGAGCGTGGATGCGCGCAAGGGCTACGAGGGGAAGCTCGCGCATTGGATCGAGACGAGCTTCGTGTACGCGGACAAGTTCCTGGGCGAGCTGCTCGAGATCGCGGACGAACGCACGGTCGTACTCGTCGGTACCGCTCTGGGTCAGCGGCCTTTCGATCCCGTCTCCGACATCCACAACCCCGTCGTGCGCCTCGTCCTGGAGCGCACCCTGTTCGATGCGATCGGGATGCGCGATTACACGGTCCTGCACCAGATGAACCCGGATCTGACGATCAACCTCGCGGACGAATCGGCGGCGCGAGATGCCGAGTCGAAGCTCGTCGGCCTCTACGTCGAAGGACACGGCGGGCTCTTCACGGTGCAACGCCGCGGCAAGCAGGTCTTCTGCGAACTCGACATGCCGCGACGAGCGAAGGACGGAGAAGCGTTCACGATTCGCCACCGTGCGCTCGCTGGTTTCAGCGCCGAGTTCGCGCGGCACATCCACGAGCACGGCACGGCCGACCAATCGACGGCGCACCACAAGGACTCGGGCTGGTTGCTCGCCTGCCGTCGAGGGGGACGCGTGCGCGCGACTCACGACGTCGTGTCCGTGACCGACGTGGCACCGGCAATTCTCGCCCTTTTCGGACTACCGCCCTCGCCGTGGATGGATACGAACGCGAAGCCCTTCCTGGCACTCGACGGATGACCAAGAACTGCGTACAGGCCGAGCCGGAACTGATTTCCGGGTCCGCTCAACTCCGCCGGGCTCGGGTGACGAAAAGAGTTCCCAACTCGTGTCCACTGTCGTCCCCATGACCCAACCGGTCCCCTCGCGCACGGACACGAGTTCGTCGCGCCGCGAAGCGTTCGACACGCGCGATGCGGTCGTCGGCGTCGTGATTCCGGCGTACCGCGTCGCACCGCAAATCGAGCGCGTCATCCGGGGTATCCCGTCGTGGGTGACGTCGATCATCGTCATCGAGGACAAGAGCCCCGATGACACCGCCGAGCGCGTCGTGCGTCTGGCGGATCCGCGTGTGACGCTGATCCGTCACGCGGAGAACCGCGGAGTCGGCGGCGCGATGAAGTCGGGTTTTGCCGAGGCGATTCGCCAACAGCTCGACGTCGTCGTGAAGATGGATGGCGACGATCAGATGGATCCGTCGCATCTCCCCGTACTCGTCACGCCGCTCCTCGACGGCGCGGCCGATGTCACCAAGGCGAACCGCTATTCGAGCTTGGGATCGCTGCGCGGGATGCCGCTCGTGCGCGTCGTCGGCAATGCAGGTCTGGCGTTCCTCGTCAAGATGGCGTCGGGCTACTGGAACATCTTCGATCCCGCGAACGGGTACGTCGCGATTCGCGGCGAGGCGTTGGCGCGGATCGACGTCGCGTCGCTCCCGAATCGCTACTTCTTCGAGAGCGGGTTCCTGATCGAGTTGGGCATCCAACGCGCGGTCGTGGTCGACGTCGCGATCCCCGCGCGCTACGCCGACGAGCACAGTTCGCTCTCCCCGTGGCGAGTCCTGTTCGAGTTCCCGCCGCGGCTCGTCTTCGGTCTCGCGCGCCGGATCTTCTGGCGCTACTACGTGCACGATTTCACGGCACTTTCCGTGTACTTGCTGCTCGGAGTCCCGCTGCTCGCGTGGGGACTCGGATTCGGGATCACACAGTGGCTCCAGTTGCACCTCGCGAATCAATTCGCATCGGCCGGCGTCGTCATGATGGCGGCGATGCCGATCATCCTCGGAGCGCAACTCTTGCTGCAAGCGGTGGCACACGACGTCCAGTACGTTCCACGCACGCCGATCACCCCGCCGTTCGCACGCCCGCGAGCGCGCTGACCTCGTACAGAAGATCGACGACGACCATGTGTGGCATTTTCGGAGCCGTTTTCTCGCGCGAAGGCGCCTTCGACCAAGGCTTCGTCCGCGGAGTCCTCGAAAAGCTCTACGCGTTCTCGAAGACGCGTGGCAGCGAGGCCGCGGGTCTCACCGTCGTCAACGGCGAGTCCATCGACGTATTCAAACAGGCGGGTTCCGTCGAACGATTCCTCGAGAGCCCGACGTTCCACGACCTGATCGCGCGCGGCGCTGCGCTCTACGAGAAGAATCGCGCCGGAGCCTCACCGGTCGGATTGGCGATGACCGGTCACACGCGACTCGTCACGAACGGATTCCAGTCCAACGAGGACAACAACCAGCCCGTGATCGCCGCCGGAACGGTCGGCATCCACAACGGGATCATCGTGAACGACGGCGAGCTCTGGAATCGATTCCGAACGCTCACGCGGCGCAGCGAGGTCGATACCGAAGTTCTCGTCAACCTGATCCGCAAGTTCTTCGAGGACAAGGGCGACCTCGGGCAAGCCGTTCAGCAGGCCTACCGCGAGATCCAAGGCGCCGCGTCGATCGCGTTCGTGTTCGAGGAACTCGACGAGCTGCTCCTCGCGACGAACA
>CAZKIY010000506.1:0-2647 GCA_964552875.1 uncultured Planctomycetaceae bacterium | reverse complement strand
GCGCAGCCGTCGCGCCGGAGCGCGCGATGCTGCACAGCTACATGACGCGCGATGCGTTCCTAGCGCTGTATGCGCGGACGCGGCCCGCCTACGCCAGCGTCCACATGAACCACATCGCGTACATGCAGCATCGCTACTGGCGCGCTGCGGAACCTGAGCGGTTCGAGAACGCTCTCTCCTCCACGGATCGTCGCTTCTTCAAGAGCGTGGGTGCGCGCAAGAGCTACGAGGGGAAGCTCGCGCACTGGATCGAGACGAGCTTCGTCTACGCGGACAAGTTCTTGGGCGAGCTGCTCGAGATCGCGGACGAACGCACGGTCGTGCTCGTCGGGACGGCACTGGGTCAGCGGCCTTTCGATCCCGTCTCCGACATCCACAACCCGGTCGTGCGCCTCGTCCTGGAGCGCACCCTGTTCGATGCGATCGGGATGCGCGACTACACGGTCCTGCACCAGATGAACCCGGATCTGACGATCAACCTCGCGGACGAATCGGCGGCGCGAGATGCCGAGTCGAAGCTCGTCGGCCTCTACGTCGAAGGACACGGCGGGCTCTTCACGGTGCAGCGCCGCGGCAAGCAGGTGTTCTGCGAACTCGACATGCCGCGCCGGGCGACGGACGGCGAGACCTTCACGATTCGCCATCGCGCGTTGGATGGATTCCGCGCCGACTTCGCGCGCCACATCCACGAGCACGGCACCGCCGACCAATCGACGGCCCACCACAAGGACTCGGGCTGGTTGCTCGCGTGCCGTCGATCGGGGCGCGTGCGCGCGACGCACGACGTCGTGTCCGTGACCGACGTGGCGCCGGCAATTCTCGCCCTTTTCGGCCTGCCGCCCTCGCCGTGGATGGACGCGAATGCGAAGCCCTTCTTGGCGCTGGACGGATGACCAAGAACTGCGCACGGGCAGAGCCGGAACTGATTTCCGGGTCCGCTCAACTCCGCACCGCTCGAAAGACGAAAAGACTTCCCAACCGGTGTCCACCGTCGTCCCCATGACCCAACCGGTCCCCTCGCGTCCGGAAACGAGCTCGTCGCGCCGTGAAGCGTTCGACACGCGCGGTGCGGTCGTCGGCGTCGTGATCCCGGCGTACCGCGTCGCGCCGCAGATCGAGCGCGTCATCCGCGGCATTCCGTCGTGGGTGACGTCGATCATCGTGGTCGAAGACGAGAGTCCCGACGACACGGCCGAACGCGTCGTGCGCCTCGCGGATCCGCGTGTGACGCTGATCCGTCACGCCGTGAACCGCGGAGTCGGCGGCGCGATGAAGTCGGGTTTTGCCGAGGCGATTCGCCAACAGCTCGACGTCGTCGTGAAGATGGATGGCGACGATCAGATGGATCCGTCGCATCTCCCCGTACTCGTCACGCCGCTCCTCGACGGCGCGGCCGATGTCACCAAGGCGAACCGCTATTCGAGCTTGGGATCGCTGCGCGGGATGCCGCTCGTGCGCGTCGTCGGCAATGCAGGTCTGGCGTTCCTCGTCAAGATGGCGTCGGGCTACTGGAACATCTTCGATCCCGCGAACGGGTACGTCGCGATTCGCGGCGAGGCGTTGGCGCGGATCGACGTCGCGTCGCTCCCGAATCGCTACTTCTTCGAGAGCGGGTTCCTGATCGAGTTGGGCATCCAACGCGCGGTCGTGGTCGACGTCGCGATCCCCGCGCGCTACGCCGACGAGCACAGTTCGCTCTCCCCGTGGCGAGTCCTGTTCGAGTTCCCGCCGCGGCTCGTCTTCGGTCTCGCGCGCCGGATCTTCTGGCGCTACTACGTGCACGATTTCACGGCACTTTCCGTGTACTTGCTGCTCGGAGTCCCGCTGCTCGCGTGGGGACTCGGATTCGGGATCACACAGTGGCTCCAGTTGCACCTCGCGAATCAATTCGCATCGGCCGGCGTCGTCATGATGGCGGCGATGCCGATCATCCTCGGAGCACAACTCTTGCTCCAGGCGGTAGCTCACGACGTCCAGCACGTTCCACGCACGCCGATCACCCCGCCGTTCGCACGCCTGCGAACGCGCTGACCTCGTACAAGAAGATCGACGACGACCATGTGTGGCATCTTTGGAGCCGTTTTCTCGCGCGAAGGCGCCTTCGACCAGGGCTTCGTCCGCGGAGTCCTCGAGAAGCTCTACGCTTTCTCGAAAACGCGCGGCAGCGAAGCCGCGGGCCTCACCGTCGTCAACGGCGAGTCGATCGACGTCTTCAAACAGGCGGGGTCGGTCGAACGGTTCCTCGAGAGCCCGACGTTCCACAACCTGATCGCGCGCGGCGCCGCGCTCTACGAGAAGAATCGCGCCGGAGCCTCACCGGTCGGCTTGGCGATGACCGGCCACACGCGACTCGTCACGAACGGATTCCAGTCGAACGAGGACAACAACCAGCCTGTGATCGCCGCCGGAACCGTCGGTATCCACAACGGGATCATCGTGAACGACGGCGAGCTCTGGAATCGATTCCGCTCGCTCACGCGGCGCAGCGAGGTCGACACCGAAGTCCTCGTCAACCTGATCCGCAAGTTCTTCGAGGACAAGGGCGACCTGGGGCAAGCCGTTCAGGAGGCCTACCGCGAGATCCAAGGAGCTGCGTCGATCGCGTTCGTGTTCGAGGAACTCGACGAGCTGCTCCTCGCGACGAACA
>CAZKIY010000505.1:0-2660 GCA_964552875.1 uncultured Planctomycetaceae bacterium | reverse complement strand
CGACAACCGCGCGCCGCGACCGACGAGCTTCTCGACGCACTGCACGAACGCTTCGCGGATGCGGATCGGATCCGTGTGCGCGATCGCGGCGGGCTCGAGGTAGATGCCCTTCACCATGCGCACGTCGAGCGGGCCCTTCGCGAGGCGGTCGATGTCGTCGATCGTGCGGAAGAGACGCGCTTGCAGCACGATCCCGACGTTCGTGTGGACCGCGCGCAAGCGCTCGAACACACGCAGCGTCCCGTCGGTCGTCGGATGATCTTCCATCTCGACTCGCAGGAAGAGTCCGAGACCGCTGCACGCGCGCGCGACGAGTGAGTAGAGCTCGAACGCGAGGTCCTCGGAGATCGTGAGGCCCACGTGCGTCGGCTTCACCGACACGTAGCAGTCGAGTTTCGCGGCCGCGACCGCGCGTGCGGCCTCGACGTAGTTCGCGGCGACGGCGCGCGCTTCGCGTTCGTCGGCGATGCCTTCGCCGAGTACGTCGATGATGCCGGGATGACCGCGCTGCGCGAGGTCCGTCAGGCGCGCCAGAGCTTCTTGCAGCGTCTCGCCCGCGATGTACCGCGACGCGATCTTGCGCATCAGCTGCTTCGGGACGAGGGGCAGTGTCGCGAGGACGATCCGGGTCAGCACGCGCGTGTTCTCCCGCTGGGCGGCCGGGCAGTGTAGCGGCGCGAACCCGCGCGCCTAGCGGGCCAGGGTGCAACTCCGGTCGCTCGACAGTCGGCCAGGGACCGATCTTCGCCACGAGCACGGCGCGCGCTACGCTCCACCCGCCCGACCGATGGAAGACCCCGCCCCGCCTGAAACGATCCTGGTCGTACTCTCGACCGCTCCGGACCTCGAGGTCGCCGGGCGGATCGCGCGCGCGCTCGTCGAGGGGCGTGCCGCGGCCTGCGTCCAGACGATCCCCGGGATCCACAGCATCTACCGTTGGGAAGGTCGCATCGAGGAATCGTCCGAGGTGCTGCTCGTCGTCAAGACGACGCGCGCTCGCCTGGGCGATGTCCAGGACGTGTTCGCGCGGACGCACCCCTACGAAGTGCCCGAGATCGTCGCCGTCGAGGCCGCGCACGTCGCGGCGCCGTATCGAGCATGGGTCCTTTCCGAGACCTCCTGATCGTCGCGCTCGCGGGCGTCGCGGCCGGATGCTCGGAAGAGCGTCCCGGCTTCGAGCCGCGCCACGTCTTCCTCGTGACGGTCGAGCACCTGCGCGCCGATCGTTGCTCCTTCCTGATGCACGATCGGCCGACGACTTGGATGCCGAGCGACGAGTCGATGCGCGAAGAGCACCGCGCGTTCGGGCTCGACGAAATCGCCGCGGACGGCGTCGTGTTCGCGAACAGCTACGCGCCGTCGCCGCTACGCGACGTTTCGCTCGCGACGTTGCTCGCCGCGCGCGCGCCGCTCGAAACCGGCGTCCTCGGGAAGGGCGATGAGCTCCCGGGTGAGCTCGTGACGCTCGGTGAAGCTTTCCGCGCCGGTGGTTTCCGCACGGCAGCGTTCCTCGGTGGTCGAGATCCTCTCGACCCGTCGTTCGCACGCGGGTTCGAGCACGTCGAGTCGTTCGACGCCGATCAGGAGGCACTCCTCGCCGCTGCCGAATGGCTCGGAGCCGATCCCGGGGATGGAGCACGCACTCTCGTTTGGGTCCATCTCGCAGGCCTCGCGCCGCCGTGGACTCCGCGCGAAGCCGTGCCCGATGCCGACGCGTTGCTCGGAACGCGCGTATTCCCCGACGCCGACGCTCCGGGTCGTCCGGACGGTTCGCTCGAGTCGATCCGTGCGATCCACGCGGCTCTGGAACCGCCGAGCTCGGCCGATCGCGTTGCGACCGGCGCCGTGTACGACCGCGCGCTCGCGCACCTCGTCGCGCAGATCTGGCTCGGCCTCTACCGCACGTTCGACTATCACACGGCGCGCGCCGAAGCGTCCGAGACGTGGGCGCGCACCGTGTTCGTGCTGGCTGGCGTGAACGGTGTCGAGTTGCTCGAGAACGGCGCGATCGGCGCAGAGGGAATGCTCTCGGACGGCACGCTGCACGTCCCGCTCTTCTTCCGACACCCGGATTCGCTGACCGGCGAGCGGATCCTCGCGGACGTCGTCGGCCTCGAGGACGTGGCGCCGACCTTGCTCGAGTGGATGCGGTTGCCGCCGCTACCCGCGAGCCGCGGTCGTTCGCTACTGCCCGTCCTCGATTCCTACGTCGAGCGTTCGTTCGCTTCGCACCCGGCCTTCGCGCAGCTTCCCGAGCGCGCGGTCTTTTCCGTGCGCGACGAACGCTACCGCCTGGTGCTGAACCCGACTCGCACACAGCCCGCCGGTCGACCGCTCTCGGCGGGCCCGATGCGCGAGGTCTCGCTCCACGATCACGAGTCCGACCCGGCCGGGATCCGGGACGTCGCCCGCGACCATCCGGAAGTCGTGATGCGGCTCACTGCGGCCATTCGAGCCTGGCGCGAATCGCAGACGTTGTTCCACACCACGGCCCGGGTGGCCTCTCCCGGCGCACGCTGAGAGCGTGTGCGGCCTCGAGCCTGCACGCTCTCGGACGCTGCCGCGCCGCTTCCGCGGCGCGTGCGCGTGAAGTCCTCACGGGCACCGTGGGGCTGCGAGTCGAGTCTCTCCGCGAGCCCAGTCTCTCCGTGAGCCGAGTC
>CAZKIY010000504.1:0-2681 GCA_964552875.1 uncultured Planctomycetaceae bacterium | reverse complement strand
TTCAGGAACGCACGAGCGTGTGCCAACCGTGTCGATCGGGTGCCGTGCCGCGTGCCGCCGCGAAGAAGGTGCTCTGGAGTTGCTCCGTGATCTTCCCACGCTTCCCGAAACCCACCGGCTTCCCGTCGACGCTCGTGATCGGCGTGACTTCGGCCACCGTTCCCGTGAAAAACGCCTCGTCGGCCGTGTAGAGCATCTCGCGCGGCAAGCGGTCCTCGACGACCGGGATCCCGAGGTCGCTCGCGAGCTGGATCACGGCGCCGCGTGTGAAGCCGGCCAAGATCGAGGCGCCGATCGGCGGCGTGTGCACGACGCCGTTCTGAACGAGGAACAAGTTCTGACCGCTGCCTTCCGCGACGTAGCCGTCGACGTCGAGCGCGAGTCCTTCTTGGTAACCGTGACGCTTGGCCTCGACGATGATCAGCGCGGAGTTCACGTAGTTCCCGGCACATTTCGCCATCGCGGGCAACGTGTCGGGCGCCATGCGCCGCCAACTCGACACGCCGACGCTGAGCCCCTGCTCGAGCGACGCCTTCTCGTCCTTCTTCACCCAGGGGAACGCGGCGATCGCGACTTCGACGGGCGCTTCCTCGGGCCACACGCCGAGCGCGCCATAGCCGCGGTACACGAGCGGGCGGATGTAGCAGGCCTCGTGCTGGTTCTCGCGAACGGTTTCGAGGATCGCCGCGCGAATGCGTGCCGGTTCATACGGGATCGGGAGATCCACGATCTTGCACGAGTGGTAGAGGCGCGCGACGTGCGCATCGAGCCCGAGGATCGACGGCCCTTTCGGGGTCGCATAGGCGCGAATCCCCTCGAACACCGCGGTGCCGTAGTGGAGCGCGTGCGTCAGGACGTGGACCTGCGCCTTGTCCCAGGGAACGAGGGCGCCGTTGAACCAGATCCAGGGCTGAGGAGTGAGCTTCATGGAAGGTCGGATCCTATCCGCATCCCGGTCGCGAGGTCGCGCGCCGCCGTCGTTAGACTGAGCAGCCTCCATGAGCTCCATCGCCACCGCACCGCACGGCCAGAACGTCGCGATCGAAACGAAGACCGGCCGCGTCATCATCGGCCGCTTCGACAACACGAACGGCTTCCAGGTCTTCCTCCACGACGTCGACGTGTGGGATCCGCCCACGGGCGCGGATGTCGAGCACTACATCCGCGAGACTGCGACCTACGGCGTCGACGTGAAACAGCGCGATTTTTCGTGCGATGCGGCCTCGATCACGCGGTGGCGGAAGTTGGGCGAGATCCCGAAGCTCGCCTGAACGATCCGCCCCCTCGACTCCGGGTGTCCGATTCCCGACGATCGCGGCAGCAACATGTCCGCCCCTCGATTCGCCAGCGCGCTCTCCGTCTCGTCCAATTCCGACCTCGCGTTCACCGAGGTCGTCGCCGACCTCGTGGAAGGACTCGACGGCGCGCGACCCGATCTGGTCGCCGTCTTCGTCTCGCACCACCACGGATCGGCGATCGAAGACCTGGGGCCGCGCATCGCGAGGGCACTGGGCTCGCCCGTCGTCATCGGTTGCACCGGCGAAGGCATCGTGGGCAACACGCGCGAGGTCGAGAACGGTCCCGCGCTGTCCGCGTTCGCGGCCGTGATGCCCGAGACCGTCGTGCGTCCGTTCGCGATCACTGCCGAGGCGGAGGGCGAAACGACGCTGCGTTTCGAGGGATTTCCCGAAGTCCTGAACAAGTCACGCGCCTCGATCCTGGTCCTCGCGGATCCGTACTCGTTCCCCGCGGCAGAGTTCCTCGAGATCGTGAACGACAAGCTCGCCGGAGTGCCCGCGATGGGCGGGATGGCGAGCGGCGGATCGGGACCGGGGCAGAACCTGCTCTTCACTCAGGATGGCGTCGTCGAAGGTGGCGCGGTCGGCGTCGTGATCGAAGGCGCAGTCGAGATTCGCCCCGTCGTGAGCCAAGGTTGTCGCCCGGTCGGCAAGCCATTCGTGATCACGAACGCGCGCGAGAACTCCGTGGTGAAGCTCAGCGGCCGTCCGGCGCTCGAAGTGCTCGTCGAGGTCGCGAAGGGACTCACCCCCGCCGACCAGAAGCTGCTCGAGCGTGGACCGTTCCTCGGCCTCGCGATCGACGCGCGGAAGAGCACGTTCGAACGGGGCGACTTCCTCGTGCGCGGCATCCTCGGCCTCGAACAGGAAGAGCGCGCGATCGTCGTCGCCGACGGCTCGATCCGGAACGGGATGTCGGTCCAGTTCCTGGTTCGCGACCCGAGCACGGCCGGCGAGGACCTCAAGCAGATCGTGCAACAGCGAGGCGGGGCGGCTCAGAAGCCGTCCGAGATCGGCGCGTTGATGTTCACGTGCAACGGACGTGGCGCGCGCATGTTCGGACGCCCCGATCACGACATCGGCTGTGTGCTCGACGGCTTCGGCGCCGCCGTTCCCGCGGCCGGTTTCTTCGCGGCCGGCGAGATCGGTCCGGTCGGCGGCCGGAACTTCCTGCACGGATTCACGGCGAGCGTCGCGGTCCTCGGCCGACGGAGCGATTGAGATGGAAATCGGCGCGATCTTGGTGGCGGCAGGCGCGTTCCTCGTGGGTTTCGTCGCGCTGCGCGCGGCCGGCAACGCGCAGCGCGCCGCCGACGAGGCCAAGGAGGACGCGCGACGGCGCACCGAAGCCGCGCTGGAACAGGTCGAAGCGAAGCTCGCCGA
>CAZKIY010000503.1:0-2684 GCA_964552875.1 uncultured Planctomycetaceae bacterium | reverse complement strand
ATCAGGCCGTACTCGACCAAGGCCGCCCCGCGCTTCGCGCTCTTCGTGTTCTTCAGAATCTTCATGTGCAGTTCCTTGTGGTTCAGATGACAGCCTTCGGGATCCCCGGTCCGTGCCTGCTGCCGCGGCTTGGACCACTGATGAGCCAGCCCACTCCGGCCTGCCGGTCGGAGCGTGCCGCCATTCTACCCCCCTTGCGATTTCATGCCGGAAAGTCGCGACTTTGCGGCACTGAAGGAGGGATTCGCGTCGATGCAGGCCTTGTATTGCGTCTGCGCCTCACTCGATTGGCCCGCCGCTTCCGCGACGAGGCCCCGGTGGTACGCGACGCGCCAAGGCGGTGCCCCGAGACGGGAGGCACTCTCGATCGAGGCGCGTGCTCCGTCCAAGTCACCCATCATGTATTGAACGCTCGACAGCGCTTCGCGCAGGCCGGCGTGATCTGGCGTGTACTGGATCTGCATGTCGAGCAGACGACGCGCGAGTTGGAGGTTGCCATCGTCGATCGCGATGCGACTGCGCAACACGCCCGCATCGGGATGACCCGGCTGAAGGCGGAACACCATGTCGAGGTAGTTCTGCGCTTTCTCCGGCTCGCCCGCTTCGTAGGACAAGGTACCGGCGGCCATCAGAGTGCGAGCATGTCCCGGGAACTCGAGCGCAAGGCGCTCGATCGAGTTCCTCGCACGATCGCAATCGACGAGCAGATTGCCGGACGAATTGATGCCGTTGGTACGGCCGGCTTCGTAGGCGGAAAGTAGACCGTCCAGCCTTTCGTCCGGGCCGCACTCCTGGTCGCGATGACCGAAGGAGGAGCTCGCGCAGCTGCTGACGAGCAGCGCCCCGAGGGCCAGGAGAACCGCGTGCATCTTCATGTTGAACTTCATGGCGCTCTCCTCACTTCCCCGCCGGCTTGGCCGGGGTCTTCGAGGTCTCGACCGAGCCCTGCTTCGTTTGTCCGTCTTTCGGCTGGCGACCGAGCAACTCTGTTGTGGACGGATAAGCCCACAGACGCGCCTGACTCGGCTTGTCGCGCATGATCGTCGGGCTGACCGTGATCATCGTTTCGCGGTCTTTGTCCTCGAACTGCTTGTCCTGGAAGAGCCAGCCAATGATCGGGATGTCGCCGAGGAACGGCGTCTTCCCGGCCTGGTCCTTGCGCGACCGATCCTGGAGGCCGCCGATCAAGAGGACCTCGCCGTCGCGGACGCGCGCACTCGTGCGCAGGTTCTTCTCGGCGAATGCGACCGTCCCTTGCGGAGAGCCGGTCGTCGTGCGCACGAGCGTCGTCAGCGCGAAGTCGGGATTCGACACCGACGGCGCGACATCCATCGTGATGAAACCGTCCTCATCGACGAGCGGTCGGACGGCGAGCTGGATGCCGAACGGCAACTGCTGAACCGACTCGAGCACGCCCGTGCTGCCTCCGTTCACGCCGCCGACCGAGGTCGTGACGCTGGATGTGACGCTGACGCTGCCGCCGTCGCCGAACGCAGCGATCTCGCCGGAGAGTACCGTCAGCGTCGGGTGCGCGAGCGAGCGCGCGACGCCTTCCGTCTCGAGCACCTTGAACACCGCGTCAAGATTGAAATGCTCGCCGCCGATCTGAATCTGGTTCGTGAAGCCGCCTTCGAGGAACGAGATGACGTTCGAGATGTCCGTGTTGGAGGCGAAGAGGATCGGATCTCCGTTCGCATTGTTGACGATCGTGTCGTCGGCACCGAACAACGGCGTGTTCGGATTGATGCCGTTCGTGTCGAAGTCGGCTGCACCGATCTTCGAGATGTTCGAGTCCCAGTTCAGGAGGTCCGTGCGGCTCACTTCGAAGAGCCGGATGCTGATCCTGACCTGCGGTATGTCCTCGACTTGGATGAAGGACAGGATGCGTCCTTCCGCAAGTTCGATGGCTTTCGCCCGGGCCAGGTTGATTCCGATCCGGTTCTCGAGGAGCTGCCCCAAACCTGAGGAACCGCCGCCGCCCAGGCCGCCGTTCGGCGACGAGAGGATGGACCGAAGTGCCGAGCCCGTCTGGCTCGACGAGTCCGTGCTGCCGATCAGGCCGCCCGACTCGTCAGCCAGCACGCGCACGTCGTCGGCCGTGTTGTCGAGCTTCAACGGCCTCTCCGTCGTTCGCAGTCCTCCACCGGGGAGCGACTCGATCAGTCGCTCGACTTCGCCGTTGCGCTTCCGCGCTTGAAGCGTTTGCTGCTGGAAGACCTTGGCCGCCAACGCCAGCGTCTGAACGAGACCCGTCTGCGTCGCGACCTTGCCGGACAGGACAAGGATGTCGCCGTCCGACTGCGTGTCGATGCCAGTGATGCGCGACACCTTGATTTTCGTGTGGCCGAGGTTGTCGTGGATCGCGCGCTCGAGGATCGAGTCGATCGAACTCGGGCGATCGGTGATCGTGATCTGGTTCACGACTCGCGTGCCCTTGCCGGCCGTATCGCCGATCGCGGCGCGAACGAGGTCGAGGACGTCGTCGAGCGTGCGCAGGTCAGGGACGGTTCCCGACACGAGGAAGACGTCGGAGGAATCATCGGCCAGCGTGCCGCGTTGGACGCGCGACACGGAAACGCCAGACGCGCCGAGCTTCTGGATCTGGGTCGTCAGCGTCGATTCGATCGCTGAAACGGCACTTTGGACGCGGATCAGGTTGATCACGCGACCGCTGGCGTCGGCGC
>CAZKIY010000502.1:0-2686 GCA_964552875.1 uncultured Planctomycetaceae bacterium | reverse complement strand
AGCGCCGAGGTGATCCGCGCGCGTCGTGTCGAACGTGACGAGCAGGACGTCGGGCCGCTTCTCCGTGTCCGTGCACGCGCCGAATGCGGCACCGAGGACGAGCCCGTAGATGGAGCACGCCCGCATTCAGCACTCCGCGACGACCGGCGCGTGATCGCTCGGCCCCGCGCCCTCGCGCGCGGCGAGGTCGATCGTGCACGACTCGAGCGACTCGTACGCCGGCGGCGTCAGCAGCAAGTGGTCGATGCGCAGACCGGCCTTGCGCTGGTAGCCCTTGGTGCGGAAGTCCCACCACGTGTAATGCCCGCCCTCTTCATGGAACTTGCGGAACGCGTCCTTCAAACCCAGTCCCGACAGGCCCGCGAGCGCGCGGCGCTCCGGCGTGCTGCACAGGATCTTCTCGTGCCACAGCACCGGGTCGTACACGTCACGGTCGTCGAACGTGATGTTGAAGTCGCCGCAGACGACGCCCTTTTCGTCGAGCGCGCAGCGTCGCGACACGAAGTCGCGCAAGCGCAGCATCCATTGCAGCTTGTAGTGGTATCGATCGGCCCCGACCTCTTGTCCGTTCACGACGTACGCGTTCACGATCATCGCGTCGCCGACTTGCGCCGAGATCACGCGCGCTTCCGCGTCCTCGACGCCGTCGTCCATCCCGAGGACGACGTCCTCGATGCGCCCTTTCGCGAGGATCGCGACGCCGTTGTAGGTCTTCTGCCCGTAGACGGCGCACGAGTACCCGGCGTCCTCGATCGGCTCGAGTGGGAAGGCCTCCTCGAGGCACTTCGTCTCCTGCAGACAGACGACGTCGGGACGGACGCGTTCGAGGAACTCGAGCAGGCGCGGCAGACGCGCGCGGACCGAATTCACGTTCCAGGTGACGATGCGCATGCGCGTGGGCTCGTTATGGTTCGAGGCGAGATCGCGCGCATGCTACTCGCCGCACCCAGTGATCCAGCGACCGAGAGGTCTCCGAGGAGCCCGACCCCCGCGCACAACCGCGGTTCGGCGTCTCGCTCAGGGTTTCCGCGTCGGTCGCCTTGTGGACCGCGCGTGAGGCTTTACCCTACTGGGGTTCCATTCCATCCAGCACGAGATCGATTCCAAGTTGACACCCCAATTCCAAGGTGGCCGCAGCGGTGCTTCGCGCGGCCCTCGACACAAGCCGGCACCCGCCGCGGCGAGCTCCAAGAGCTCCGAAGCCATTCGCCCGCTCGACCCGACTCTGACTCCGCCCGACATCACCACGTTCCGTCACTGGGAACTGGGCGAGGAGATCCAAGTCGCGATCGAAGGCATGGGCATCACGACGCCCTCGCCGATCCAACGCCTCGCGATCGGACCGGTCCTCGCGGGCAAGGACGTCATCGCCAAGGCCGAGACCGGCACGGGCAAGACGCTCGCGTTCGGCGCGCCGATGATGGCCAAGATCGACCCGGCGCGCGCGTCCGTCCTCGGGCTCGTCATGTGCCCGACGCGCGAGCTGGCCGAGCAAGTCCAGAAGGTCCTCATCGAACTCGGCAAGCCGCGCGGCATCGAGGTCGCGCTCATCGTCGGTGGCGAGCCGATGGAGCCGCAGGTCAAGGCGCTCAAGCGCGGCGCACAAGTCGTCGTCGGGACGCCGGGTCGCATCCTCGACCTCTACAAGCAGAAGTTCCTGTCCTTCCCGTGGACGGAGTTCGCGATCCTCGACGAAGCCGACGTCATGTTCGAGTTCGGCTTCATCGACGACGTGAAGGAGATCTTGTCGTACACGCCGGACGAGCGTCAGACGCTGCTCTTCTCGGCGACTTTCCCGGCCGAGCTCCTCAAGCTCGCGCGGAGCAACACGAAGGATCCGGCCGAGGTCGCGACGGCCGCCGGATTGAAGACGGTCGACAACATCGAGCAGAGCGTGATCTTCCTCGACGACGAGGATCGCACGCTCGCGTTGATGCGCTTGATCGAGAACAGCGACCCCGAGGACGTGTTCCTCGTGTTCTGTCCGCGTCGCACGGACGTCGACAAGCTGATCCGTCGGCTCGAGCGCATGCCCTTCGGCATCAAGGCCCTGCACGGCGGCTACGACCAGGCCGCGCGCTTCCGCGTGATGGCCGCGTTCCGCACGGGCGAAGTGAAGGCGCTGATCGCGACGGACGTCGCGTCGCGCGGGCTCGACGTGAAGCACGTGTCGACGGTCGTGAACTACGGTTCGCCGCACGACATCACGGACTACACGCACAGGATCGGCCGCACGGGCCGCGCGGGACGCAAGGGTCGCGCGATCACGCTCGTGGGCGGCATCGACCGCCGCAAGTGGACGCAGATCGAGCGCGAAGCCACGTGGAAGATTCCCGAGGTGGACCCGCCGTTGCGCGGGGAACGACCGCGACCGCGGCGCGACGAAAGTCCGCGCGAAGAGGTGGTCGATGTCGCCCCGGCGACTCCCCGTGACGACCGTCCCACGAGTCGCGGTCCGCGTGAAGACCGCAACGTCCGAGCGCCGCGTGCGGAGCGTCCGGCCCGCGCGAGCACGCGCGACGAGAACGAGCCGCGCATCGAGGCCGAGGGCGAACGCCCGCGTTCGCCGGCTCCGCGTGCGCCGCGCGCACGAACGGCAGAGGCTCGCGGCGAAGGGCCGCGCGGTGAGGCGCCGCGCGGTGAGGCGCCGCGCGGTGAGGCGCCGCGCGGTGAGGCGCCGCGCGGT
>CAZKIY010000501.1:0-2688 GCA_964552875.1 uncultured Planctomycetaceae bacterium | reverse complement strand
CGAGGTCGACGTCGACCTCGGACGGCGCGAAGCACAACCGGGTTCCTGGAACGTTCCCGTCGACGTGCGCATCGACGGAACGCGCGTCCAAACGGTGTGGATCGCGCTCGACGTGAAGCTGTTCGACGAACTGCCCGTGGCCACGCGCGATCTGCGTCGAGGCGAGGCAGTCGAGGCCGCGTGCTGGTCGCTGCAGCGCACGCGAGTCGACGGCGCGGGCCCGCGCTCTGCCCAACCTGAAGCATTGTTCGGCGCGACCTCTGCGCGCGACATCGCGGCGGGTGCGCGCATCACGGAGTTCGACGTGCGCCGCGACCCGCTCGTGCGGAGCGGAGACCTGGTCGAACTCGAGGTCGTCCGCGGAGCGTTGCGTGCTCGTTGTCGCGCTGTGGCACGCGGCCAAGGTGCGCGCGGAGATCGCGTGGAAGTCCAATCCGGCGAAGGGCAGCGGCGCCTCGTCGGGATCGTCGTCGAACGCGGCTTGGTCCGCGTCGACCTGGCCAGCTCACCGAGGAACGAACGATGAAGAAGTTCATGATCACCGTCCTGTTCGTCATCGTCGCCACGCTGGTCGGTGGCGAAGCCGGTGCGCAAGTCCGTCGAGGTTCCATCTACGCCGTCAGCCAAGGGCCGATCTCTCCGATCGCCTCCAAGATCGCCTACAAGGTCGGCGATCTCGTGACGATCATCGTGTCGGAGACGCAGGACCTGAAGAACGAGGAGTCGAGCGACATCGCGAAGAAGTCGTCCGTCGACTGGCAACTGCGAAACTTCGACGTGAAGCCCAACGCGTTCAGCACGCTGCCGCGCTTGGGGGCCTCGTCCGACGATCAGTTCAACGGCGCGGCGAACTACACGAAGAAGGGCAAGTTCACGGCGCGCTTGACCGCGACCGTCGTCGACGTGCTCCCGAACGGCAATCTCGTATTGCAAGGTCGACGCCAGATCCGCATCGACAAGGAAACGAAGTTCATCGAGTTCGGCGGCATCGTCCGTCGGTACGACTTGAAGGGCGACAATTCGGTGGCGTCGGAGTTGGTGGCGAACGCGCGTGTTTCCTATCGCGGTGAAGGCCCGCTGACCAACGGCACGAACCGCCGTGGATTGGGCGGGATCGTGCACGACACCCTCGACTGGCTCTGGCCGTTCTGATCCGCGAAGCAACACGGAGTGAAACCTTGATCACGATCCTCATCACCGCGCTCTCCTTGTGGGCTCCGCAGCAGGCACCGACTCGAACGGCGCCGAACGTGAAGCTCCTGACCGGCGGCGTGGAAGCTCCGCGTCAACCGGACACGGTCTCGCGTGCTGTCTACGAGGCTGGAATTCCCACGCCGGCGCGCGTGCCCGTCGATGCCGGCGCCGATTTCCGATCGCGTATCGACCGCCTGGTCGGTGTACGTGGTCTGGAAGAGAACAACGTGTCCGGCATCGGACTCGTCGTGGGTCTCGCCGGAACCGGTGACTCGATCGACGCATCCAAGAAGCTGCTCCAGAACTTGCTCCTCACGCGCAATCTGCACGTCGACGTGCAGGAGCTCGCTTCGAAGAACATCGCGGTCGTGGAGGTCGAAGCGCAACTTCCCGCTGGTCTGAAAGCGGGACGCAAGCTCGACGTGACCGTGTCGACGATCGGTGACGCGGTGAGCTTGGTCGGCGGTGTGCTCCTCTTCACCGAACTCACGGACGCAACGGGTCGAACCGTGTACGCGACCGCGTCGGGTCCGGTTACCGTCGGTGGATTCCAAGCATCCGGTCAAGCGGGAAGCGCCACGCGTAACCACACGACCGTCGGTACGTTGCCCGGCGGTGGAAAGGTCGAGCGCGAGGTCGAGACCTCCATCGTCAGCGAGAACGGACTCGTCCACTTCGACCTCCTCGCCGAACGCGACGGTCTGGCGAACGCCGTGCGCATCGCTGAGTCGGTGAACGAAGTGTTCCCGGGTTCGGCGTTCGCGTTGCCCGACGGACGATCCGTCGAAGTCCAAGTGCCGATGGACCTGCCCGAGCGTGATCTCGTGGCCTTCGTTCACGGCCTCCTGACGCGCGAGGTCCTGGTCGACGTCACGCCGCGAGTCGTCGTGAACGAACGAACCGGCACGATCGTGCTCGGAGGCAACGTTCGTCTGCGCTCGGGCGCGATCGCGCACGGGTCGATCACCGTGACGATCGCTGAGTCTCCGGTCACGAGCCAACCGGGTCCGTTCTCGGCCGGACAAACGGTCGTGACCCCGCGCACGGAAGTCGACGTCCAGGAAGAAGCCGGTCGACTCGTGATGATCCCGGCGGCGGTGACGTTGCGCGACGTCGTCGAAGTGCTCGACATCCTCGGCGCGACGCCGCGCGAGCTCGTCTCGATCCTGGAAGCGATGGCACAAGGCGGCCTCCTCGAGGCCGAGATCCGGAGGATGTGATGGAACGCATCCAACTGAATCCTCTGACGACGAACACGTCGCGCTCGTTGGATCCCTCGGCGGTCGCCCAGGGCGATCCGAAAGAAGCGGCGTCGCGGTTCGAAGCACTGCTCGCGACGCTCCTCGTGAAGGAGATGCGTAGCACGCTCGGCGACGGCTTCTTCGGCAAGGGGCCGGACGGCGACGTGTACGGCGGCTGGTTGGACCAGCACGTCGGTCAGTCGCTGGCGGATCGCGACGCGCTCCACATCGAGGGCGTGTTGAAGGAAAGCCT
>CAZKIY010000500.1:0-2690 GCA_964552875.1 uncultured Planctomycetaceae bacterium | reverse complement strand
GTGCTCTCCCTCGACTCGCGCGCCTTCTCGACCTCGGCCATGGCCTTCTTGACGCGGACGGCGCGCTCTTGACGCGCCGTCCGCGTCAAGAGCGCGCCGTCCGCGTCAAGAAGGCGCGCTCTTGCGCGGCGCGCGAGCTCGCTGCGCGCTCGCGCGCTCCTTCGCGGCGCGCGAACGCGCAGCGAGCTCGCGTACCGTCGCCTTGCCGCCCTCCCTGTCGAGCTGCTGCTTCACGTTCCTCACCTGCTCGCGCGCTTCACGCACCGCTTCCTTCGAGCTCGGGTTGCGCCGAAAGGAGGCTGCTCCAGCGCTTGCACGTACCTTCATGCCATCCTGCGCGACGCGTCGGAGGCGCACGAGCCCTTCGTGCATCGGCGCGCCCAGGATCTGCGTCATGAGCTCGTCGAGATGCTCGGCGTGCGCGACCCGGAAGTCGCTCAGACTGTGGTGCTTCACGCCCACACCACCGCACAACCAGAGGTGGGCGCCGTGCATCTCGCACAGCCGGGCGACGTCCCGCGCACTGCCGACGGAGACTGACCCAGTTGGGTGTCCGTGGTCACAGCGGGCCGCGGAGGGCTTCCCGCGCGAACTCGGACCACAAGCGGTCGTGGAGTCCGCGGGTCGAGCACACACAACGCCAGCCAACTGGGTCAGTGTCCTGCCGACGCCCTCGATCGTCGCGTACAGCCACAGCCCCACGAGGATCTTGGGGTCGATCCTTTGGCGACCGGCCGAGCCTCGCGCGCGCCGAAGTCCGCGTAGAAGCCGCTCGAATCGAGCGCTTCGACTGCGTCCCATACCGAACGTGCGCGGTGATAGCCGAACGTGCGTGGTGATCCTCGGGGATCAGGTCCTCGAGGCCGCTCGGGCGCAGCTCGATCTGATTGCGCTCGGCTCGCTGGACATCGCGACGCCTTCTCGCGCGAACGCGGACGCGGCCTTCACGCGGCGTGGGGACGGGCTTGCGCGGCTCTGAAGACTCACCGAACAGACCGGGTGTGCTCATGCTCCCAGAAACGAGCTGCCGCGACCCGAGTCCAGTTCGGACCCGGCTCGCAGAGGGATGATTTCACACCCTCTCAGCCGCCGAGCGCCACGTCGAACTCCGCGCGTCCGCCGCGCAAGCTGCGGAACGCGAGGCGCAGGACTCCGCCCTCGTCGCCTTCGACCGCGAGGAAGAGCTTCAAGGACTCGTTCCCGTCGAGGTGGCCGATGCGCCACGTGCGTCCGCGCGGCACGTCCAAGTTGGCCGTCGGTTGTCCGTCGCGGCGCGCGCCGATCTTCGACACGCGCGCACCCTCGACGTCGAGCCACACGGACGCGGGAGCCTTGGCGCGCTCCTCGGGGCTCGCGGTCGGCAGTCCGCCGGCGACGCGCACTTCGACCTCGACGAGCCACAAGCGTTCGCGCAAGCGTTCCGCGCGGTCCATGCGCCCTTCGAGTCGCGGCAACTCGCGCAACAATCCGTCGACAGCGAGCGGCAACGCGGCGAACGCGGGTCGGACGGCGTCCCCCGACGCTTCGTCGCCGCTCCACGGATCGAGCGCCAACACGCACGCGCCCGACCGCGCGTGCGCGAAGGCCGCGAGACCGCCGGGTTTCGCCACTGCGAATTCGCGCGCGCGGGTCAAACGTCGTGCGTCGAGCGACGCGCGCACGGCGATCCGTGAGAGCGGTGCCGACGGCGGAGTTCGTGCGTCGAACGCCTCGGGTCCGGGATCGACGGCGAGTACAGCCAGCGCCGCCACGTTCGTGCGCGCGGCGACGAGGCGTGCGAGCTCGCGCGTCTCGGGTTCGGAGCACGGATACGGGCCTTGCGGACACTCGATCGCGTCGGAAGGTTGCCATCCGGCCGGGAAATTGCGCTCCAAACGACATGTGCGCTCCGTCGCGGCCGCTTGCGCGAACACGCCGTCGGGATCGGGCGCGGGCACGGCGTAGAGCGTGGCGCCGGTGAAGAACTCCGCGAACTCGGTTTCACGTTCGGCGCGCTCGAGCAGAGTGCGGACGGCGAACAGCGCCGCTTCGGGACCACCCGGTCGATCTCCGAAACGCGCTTCGAGATCCGTCGCGAGCAACACCGCCGGTCTTCGATCGGGATCCGTCGCGAGGTCACCGATCGTGAGCAACGCGATGCGCCGACCTTGCTTGCTCGTGCCGAGCGAACCGAGGCGCAGGAAACGCGGATACGTCGACGCCAAGCGCTCGAGCTCGGCCTCGTACTCGGCCTCGCTCCACGTTCGCGCGTACGCGAGCAGCGTCGGCACCGCTCGCGTCGCCGAAGTCGAGGTCACGACGGCGGGCGGGAGCGCCTCGGTCGGTGGCACCGGAGCCGGTACGGCCTCCGGCGGAATGATCGGTGTTTCGTACGGAGTTTCCTGCGGAGTTTCGAGTGGCGTAGCCGGCGGATCCTGCGGCGCGACGTCGGCCGGAACATGCTCGGGCTTCGGTTTCGGATCCTGCGCGCGCGCGACGAACGACGTCGACGCGAAGAAGAGCACGCACGTGAGGAGTCGCATCCTCACGGCTTCACCTCGCGATCGACGGGCGCGGCCCACGGAGCGCGCGCCGCGAGTCGCAACGTGCCGCCCGGTGGAACGAGCGCGACCGCGGTGATCTCGCGACTCGTCGTGCCGGGTTCGAGCACGCCGAGACGCGCATCGTTCTCGCCCCACAAGAGCCGTGCT
>CAZKIY010000499.1:0-2694 GCA_964552875.1 uncultured Planctomycetaceae bacterium | reverse complement strand
GCGCGCTCGGCGTCCGACGGCAACCATTCGAGCTGCCGTGCGTTCCAGTCGGCCTCGGTCATCAGTGCGCCGTCGATGTCGAACCTTCCCGCGGAGTAGTCACCGATCTTGCGATTGAAGCGGCGGTGCGGGAGACGGAAACGGAACTCGATGCCGTACTTCTCACAGACGCGGTTCCAGTAGTCGATGCCCTTCAAGTTGTCCTTCACGTACTCGTCACGCAAGACCTCGTTCATCGCGTTGCGCAGCGGGACGGACTCGCGCACCAACTTGCCGTCCGTGAAGCGATCGAGTTCGTAGATGTCGTTCAGGGCCGTGTGCTCGGTGTAGCGGTCCTCGTAAGCGCGACCCTTCAAGCCGGCCGAGAAGAAGTTCGCCGAGTTGCTGGACACTTCGGCGCCGTAGAGGTCCGTAGAGGAGCTCGACCAGTAGTTGATGTAGCGCTGGATCGTGTCGAACGGGATGCCGCCGAAGTCCTTCACGTCGCGACCCGGATGCTCTTTCGTCAGTTGACACGTGCGCTCGATCACGCGCCCGATGCCAGTCTGTCCGACGAACAGGTGGTGCGCCTCCTCGGTCAGCATGAAGCGACAGGTGCGCGCGAGCGGATCGAAACCCGACTCGGCCAGCGACAACAGTTGGAACTTGCCGTCGCGGTCCGTGAACATCGCGAAGCAGAAGAAGGACAGCCAGTCCTGACACGGCTCGTTGAACGTGCCGAGGATGCGCGGATGGTCGGCGTTGCCGCTTCGACGCTGCAGCAGCTCGTCGGCTTCCTCGCGGCCGTCGCGGCCGAAGTACGTGTGCAGGAGGTAGACCATGGCCCACAGGTGGCGGCCTTCCTCGACGTTGACCTGGAAGAGATTCCTCAGGTCGTAGAGCGACGGTGCCGTGTGCCCGAGCAGGCGCTGTTGTTCGACGCTCGCCGGCTCCGTGTCGGCCTGCGTCACGATCAGGCGGCGCAGCCAATTGCGATATTCGCCCGGGACTTGCTGCCAAACGGGAGCGCCGAGGTTGTCGCCGAAGCCGATCTTCCGGTCCTTCTCCTGCGGGTTCAGGAAGATGCCCCAACGGTAGTCGGGCATCTTCGTGAAGCCGTAGTGCGCCCAACCGTCCTTGTCGACGCTGATCGCCGTGCGCAGGTAGATCTCGTTCTGGTTGAAGTCCGTCGGGCCCATCGAGTGCCACCAGTCGATGTAGCTCGGCTGCCACGCTTCGAGCGCGCGTTGAAGTCGCTTGTCGCTGGCGAGTTCGACGTTGTTCGGGATCTTCTGTGTGTAGTCGATGCCGGTCATGGGATTCTGCCTCGTGGTCTCTCGGTCACTCGCTTCTAGGACGCGCGGATCAGGTGCGGTTGAAGTCGAACTCGGCCTTGTGCGGCGTGCCGTAACACGTGAGTGCGCCACGCAGGCCTACGGCGTTCGGGCGTTGGAAGATCCAGTTCTGCCAGGCGGAAAGTCGCCCGAAGATCTTGGTCTCCATGGTTTCGGGCCCGGCGAAACGGAGGTTCGACTCCATTCCGGTCAGCGCATCGGGCGAGAACGCGGAGCGTTCCTCGATCGCGAGCCGCAGCTCGTCGTCCCAATCGATGGCGTCCGGCGCGAACGTCGCGAGGCCGAGTTCGTCCGTCGTCGCGACGTCGAAGTCCGCGGCCTGAGCGAGCGCCGCATCGACGGCGGCGGGAGTCCCCAGGAATCGCGTGGCGAGCCGCGAGATGCCGTTCGACATCGGATACATGCCGCCGTTCGCGGCCGTGACGCCGAACGTCGCGCCCTCCGCGTCCGCGAGCTTGGTGTAGGAACGATCGCAGGCGAGCAGGAGTTCGAGGAAGCTCCCAACCCACGTCGTGTTCTCCTCGGCGACGGCATAGAAGCCTTTCGCCGAGAGATCCACGCGTTTCAGCACGCGGCGCACTAGGTTAGCGACCTCACGCACGAACCAGTCCGTGGGGTTCGCGAGCAGCGCATCGGTCGCGCGCAAGGTCGCGCTCGAGCCCTTGCACCGCAACAGGACGAGGCCGACTTCCGGGTGGTTCATGCGCAGTCGACAGACGGCGTCGTCGAGTTCGCGGAACGCGCGGAGCGCCCACCACGCCGCACCTTCGGCGCGCGCCGACTGCTCGGTCGACGGGCTCGTCGCCGGTGAGGTGATCGTGAGTTCGGCCGTGCGCGCTTCCGAGTCGACCGCGTACTCCACGTACCGATACGCGAAGCGCGCACCGTGCGTCGTAGGCGTCTCCTCGGGCTCGACGGGCTCGAGCGCGATGCCGGCGCCGGACTTCTTGGCTTGCGAATCGGCGAGGCGGCGCGCGCGCTCCTTCACCGACTCGTTCCAGCGCGACAGCGGCGCGATCCCGTCGACCAAGTTCCACTCGACGGCGCGCCGGCCCTTGATGCCTTCCGCGACGGTCGAGAAGACATCGCAGCGATCGCGTCGGATCTTGCGTTTGTCCGTGATGCGCGTGAGGCCGCCGGTGCCGGGCAACACACCGAGGAGCGGGACCTCGGGGAAGCTGACCGCGCTGTTGCGATCATCGACGAGCAGGATCTCGTCGCACGCGAGCGCGAGCTCGTATCCACCGCCCGACGCCGTGCCGTTCAACGCGGCGAGGAACCGCAACCCCGAGTTGCGGCTCGCGTCCTCGATGCCGAGCCGCGTCTCGTTCGTGTACTTGCAGAAGTTGACTTTGAACGC
>CAZKIY010000498.1:0-2719 GCA_964552875.1 uncultured Planctomycetaceae bacterium | reverse complement strand
CGAAGGGCCTCGCCGTGAACACGGGGTCGAAAGCGAGACGCACGCTCGCCGTCGTGCAACCCGGCGCCGTGGCCTCGATCGCGAGCGCGCGCTCCGCGAGGTCGTTCCAGCGCGCACGGCCGTCGGCGCCGGTGATGCGCGCGCCGAGGTCCTCGCTCGCCGTCCCACGCTCGCCCCACACAGTCGCGCCGACGATCGGCGACTCGTCTTCCTCGCGCACGACGAGCACTTCGAAAGCGCCGCGATGCGGATCGGACCACGCCGTCGCACGTGCAGACGTCGAGTCGTCGGATCGAGGGTCGGGCTGCGCGCGCGTGCTCTCCGCCGCCATCGAGGCCTCGGGATCGCGCGCGTTCGCCGCACTATCCGTCGCCGTCGCGCGACCGGCGGCGTCCTCGCGCATCGGTCGGTTCCAAAGCGACAGGGACACCGCCACTAGAACGCTGAGCGCGCACAGGACGAGCGCGGGGACGAGCGGACGCGGCATCGCATCATCCTCGGCGGCTTCGACGTGCGCCGCAACCTGAGACTCGGGCGCGTGAGCGCGCCGCCACCGATGCGTCGACGGACTCGACCTCTGGTCAGCGCGGTCCCGGCGGTGTGCGACTCGTCGCGACGGGGATCTTCAACTCGAGCCCGAGCACGTCGCGCTCCCGGCAGTCCGCGTTCACCTCGACGCGGTTTCCGCTGAACGTCGCCAGGATCCGGTACTCGCGGGCGGCGACGTCCCGGAACTGGAAGTCCCCGCTCTTGCTGCTGGTCATGAACTTCGGAGGCGTTTCGTCCAGCTCCGCGGTTCCGCGCAGTTCGAGGCGCGCGAGCGCGAGCGGCGCGCCGTTCTGATCGAGGACGCGACCGGCGATGTGGCGGCCGACCGGCAAGCGCACGACGGACTCGGGAGGATAGGGGCGCGAGAGCGAGAGCCGGGCCGTGGTGTATCCACGCGCCGTCACGACGAGCTCCCGTGACGGCGCGGAGGCGGTCAAGACGCGGGCTCGACCGTCGAGGCCTCTACGCAGGCCGGAGTGGCCGGCGCCGCCCTGGAACTCGATCTGCGCGCCGGCGATCGGCGCATCACTGCCCGCCGCGAGCACGCGGACGAGCACGGGCGCCAGCACAGCCTCGATCGTCGATGGATCGAGGCGTACTTCGAGCTCGGTTGCCGCGGGATCGAGCCGTTCGACTCCGATGATCACATCGTCCATCAAGGCGTGAACGCAGACGTCGGCGGTCCGTTGGATGCGCACGCGCCACGTGAAGGGCCCGAGGTCCTGCTCCGCGGAGCGCGCGCCGTACCGAAGCACGTCGACCGCGTCGAACGTGGAGCCCATGCGGCCGCAGCGGCTGTCGAGGCGGATCCCGATCCGATTCGGCGCGGCTCGGTCGACTTGCCACGCCGTGGGATCGAACGCTAGCCCGCGAGGATCCCGGAGATGGACGACGACTTCGCGCTCGACGGCGAGCCGCAGCTCGACGCTCGCGTGCGGGGATTCGCGCGTGATCCAAGCCTCCCCCGCCGCTCGCGCGCGTCCCGCGAGAATCGCGGAGAGACTCGCGGGACCCTCGACGACGTTGGTGAACACCACGGTGCCGCCTGAACCCGCCGTCTGCACCTCGGGGGTTTCATACGCGAGCGCGACTTGTACGCCCGCCAGAGGTCGACCGTCGTCGTCGCTGACGACGCGGACTTCGATCACTCCGGATTCGAAGCGCGGTTCGCGCCCGATGCTCACGTCGGTCCGACCGTGTATCGCGCGAGTCGACTCGGTACGGCCCGGTGCTGCGACCTTCGCGGTATCGATCGGCTCGGCGGCATCGATCGGTGCGCGATCCGCCTAGTCGACGTCGTGCGCGGCGACGAGATCCGCTCCCGGACTCAAAGATTCCGAGCGAGCGGCCGCGATCCCCGAGTCCACGTTGCCATCTGGCTCGACCGCACGAACGAGATCGAGCACCAGCAAGGCGAGCGCGCACACGATCAGTCCGAGCCACAGGAAGCGAGGCACGCAACGCATCGTGCGCCACCTCCATGGCGAGCGCAAACCGCGCGCGCGCCGCGCATTTTCCAGGGGATTCGGGAAGTCGTGTGGGCCGTCCGCAGCGGCGCGGGGAACTCGCTACCGAAGTTCGACCTCCGCGGGTACGCGACCGCGCTGGATCGAAATCACGTCGTCTGCAACGCCTGCGATCACTGGAGTCCGTTCGGGCTCGTGGGCTGCACTGCGAACCGACGCTCGAGTCGAGGCCCGCGATGGACGGACGAGGGACCGGCTGGGGGCCGCCTACCGCTTGGAGCGCTCGAAGCGCCGGCGCAGTCGGGGTGAGCAGCTCGATGATCCCGTGAGCCTGGGTCCCGATGTTCCGAACACCCGTCCTGCGCACGCTCGGCCGCGAGGCGACACATGGAGCGGATGTGCGCGGAACCATCGGCACGCCTGAACTGTGCGGCGCGCACCGGACCTCTAGAGCTCGATTGCGGCGTCTTCGGTCGATTGCTCGAGACGAACTGGGTTCGACATGTTCCGAGACTGACCCAGTTGGCTGTCCGTAGGTCCGGGAGACCCTGCACGCGCCGGTGCGCGCCCGCGGGACACCACCGGTGGTGGAGCCCGCGGGTGGGACCCACGAAACGCCAGCCAACTGGGTCAGTCTCACACGTTCCCGTCGCTCCGACGGCCGAGGTTGAGGGCCGGGGGCGAGTGCCGAGTGCCGAGTGCTG
>CAZKIY010000497.1:0-2727 GCA_964552875.1 uncultured Planctomycetaceae bacterium | reverse complement strand
CACGCTCCGGTGCGCGAATACGTGACGCCGGAGCGATTCGACGAACTCGAGCGCCTCGGGCGCGCGATGGGATTCCAGTACGTGGCCGCGGGGCCGCTCGTCCGTTCGAGCTACAAAGCGGGCGAGTTCTTCGCTGCGCGGCTCGTGCACGAACGACGTGCTCGCCGCGACGAGGAGATGCGATGACCGTGCAAGAGATGCTCTCGGTGATCGAGCCGGACGGCGGGATCAACGGCTACGACCCGAAGATGTCGAACGAGGAATTGCTGCACTGCTATCGCACGATGATGCGGGTGCGCGCGTTCGACGACGTCGCGCTCAAACTGCAGCGCGCGGGCCGCATCGGCTTCTCGATCCCTAACCGCGGCGTCGAAGCGACGCAGATCGGCGCGGCCGCCGCGGTGAAGAAAACCGACTGGATCTTCCCGAGCTATCGCGATTTCGGGATGGCCCTGTACCACGGCATTTCGCCCGTGGACATGATGCACAACATGTACGGCAACGCGGCGGACTCCGCCAAGGGCCGTCAGATGCCGGTGCACTTCTCGTTCACCGAGCCGATCAAGTTCTTCTCGATCAGCTCGCCGATCGGAACGCACATCATCCAAGCGGTGGGCGCCGCGTACGCCATGCAACTTCGCAAGGAGCCGCACGTGGTGCTGTCGAGCTTCGGGGACGGCGGAACGTCGAGCCTGGGCTTCCATTCGGGCCTGAATTTCGCGGCCGTTTGGAAGTCGCCGGTCGTCTTCCTGTGCCAGAACAACCAATGGGCGATCAGCTGCCCCAGTTCACAGCAGACCGCCAGCGAGAGCTACGCGATCAAGGCCAAGGCCTACGGGATGCCCGGCGTGAAGGTCGACGGCAACGACGTGCTCGCGGTGCGCCGCGCGGTCGGTGAAGCGGTCGAGCGGGCGCGCAAGGGCGGCGGGCCGACGCTCGTCGAGGCCTACACGTTTCGGATGGGCGGCCACTCGACGAGCGACGACCCGACGCGCTACGTACCGAAGGAAGAGCTCGCCGCGTGGGAGAAGAAGGATCCCGTCGCGAACTTCGAGCGCTTCCTCCAGAAGAAGAAGCTCTGGGATCCGGCGCTCGGCGTGAAGGTCGCCGCCGAATCCTTCGCCGAGATCGACGCCGCCGCGAAGGTCGCCGAGGCGACGCCGCGACCGGGCATCGAGACGATCTTCAGCGACGTCTACCGCGACGTCCCGCAACACATCCGCCGGCAAGGTCAGGCCGCATTCGACCTCGCGCACCGCAAGGGTGATGCGTCGGCCGGCGACGGCGCGTTCCCGCTCTGATTTGCCGCAGAATCCCGCTCCAAGCAGCAGCCCCTCGATCTCCAGTCGCATCACGATGGCAAACCTGACCCTGATCCAAGCCGTGAACGACGGCCTCAAAGTCGCGATGCGGGCCGACCCGGCCGTCGTCGTCTTCGGCGAGGATGTCGGCCCGAAGGGCGGCGTGTTCCTCGCGACCGAGGGCCTCACCAAGGAGTTCGGCGAAGGCCGGTGCTTCGACACGCCGCTCAGCGAGGACGGCATCGTCGGCGCCGCGATCGGCATGGCCGTCAACGGTTTGCGCCCCGTCTGCGAGATCCAGTTCCAGGACTTCATCTTCCCGGCGTTCGACCAGATCGTCAGCGAAGCGGCGAAGCTGCGCTATCGCTCCGGTGGTCAGTACACGGCGCCGATGGTGATCCGCACGCCGTATGGCGGCGGGATCCGCGGCGGGCTTTACCACTCGCAATCCGGCGAGGCGTACTTCTGCCACACGCCGGGTCTGAAGGTCGTGATCCCGAGCACGCCGTACGACGCGAAGGGACTCTTGCTCGCGTCGATCGACGATCCGGATCCCGTGCTCTTCCTCGAGCCGAAGGCGCTCTATCGCATGGTGAAGGGCGAGGTGCCGGAGGGCCGCTACACAGTGGACCTCTCGACGCTGCGCACGGCGCGCGAAGGCAAGAACGTCACGGTCTTCTGCTACGGCGCGATGGTGCCGGTGTGCTTGAAGGCCGCGGAGCAAGCGGCGGAGAAGGGGATCGAGTGCCTCGTCGTCGATCTGCGCACGCTGCTGCCGCTCGACGAAGATGGCGTGCTCGAGGCCGCGAAGCAGACCGGACGCGTCGTCGTCGTCCACGAAGCGCCGCGTTTCTGCGGCTTCGGCGGCGAGATCAGCGCGATCATCGCCGAGAGCGCGATCGAGTACATGGAAGCGCCGATCGCGCGTGTGACCGGGTTCGACACGCCGTTCCCGAACACTCTCGAACACCACTACATGCCCGACGACCGTCGCGTGCTCGATGCGATCGAGCACGTCTGGAACTACTGAGAGCGCGTGAAGAATCGAGCCTACACGTTCTCAGACGCTGTTGGCGCCGCTTCCGCGGCGCGTCGCCCGTGAATTCTTCACGGGCTCTGAGTCACCGCCGACGCACGAGACCCTAGGAACACCGCACATGGCCGCGCTGGAATTCAAGCTGCCCGACATCGGGGAAGGCATCGCCGAGGGCGAGATCGTGAAGTGGCTCGTCAAGGTCGGCGACGTGGTGAAGGAGCACCAACCCGTCGTCGAAGTCATGACGGACAAGGCGACGGTCGAGATTCCGTCGCCGGCGAACGGGACGATCGGCGCGCTGAAAGCGAAGGAAGGCGCGACGGTGCCCGTCGGCAGCGTGATCTTCGTCCTCGAGACCGCGGCTGCCGCGAAGGCCGGCGCTCCGGCTGG
>CAZKIY010000496.1:0-2728 GCA_964552875.1 uncultured Planctomycetaceae bacterium | reverse complement strand
TGGAACGACGCGACGGGGACGACGGCGACCCTCGTCGAGAACACGAGCGGCTCGAGCCGCGCGCGCACCGACTGGGAGGCGGACGACCTCCACATGCTGATCTTCGACGAGAACGATTCGTCGGGCTACTTCCCGCTCGGAACGGGCATCGTCGCGTTGACGCCGGTGTGGTTCGGATCGAACGGCGTGATCTCGGACGCGGACGTGCTCTTCAACGGCGCCGACTTCTCGTTCACGACGTCGGGTGAATCGAACAAATTCGACGTCCAGGACGTGGCGACGCACGAGCTCGGCCACTTGCTCGGCCTCGATCACTCGGGTTGGGGCGGCGCGACGATGTATCCGTACGTCGATCCCGCCGTGATCCTGCACCGCAGCATCTCGGCCGACGACGAGCGCGGTTTGCGCGACGCCTATCCCAGCGGGACCTACTCGACGATCACGGGCCGCGTGACGCGCGCGTCGGATGGTTCGGCGGTCGCGGGCGCGAACGTGTCGGTGTGCGACTCCAATGGGCGCTCGGTCGCAGGCGCGCTGTCGAACGCGAGCGGAAACTACGCGGTCGACGGGCTCGAAGCCGGAACTTACTCCGTCCAGGCCAGCCCGCTCGATCAGCCCGTCGCCGCGGCGAACCTCGGCGATGGCCATACGATCGTCACGGACTTCGAGAGCGCGACGATCGCATCGGCGACCGTCGACGGGTCGACGTCCACGAACGTCGGTGACGGCACGTTGGGCGTGGGGCTCGACACGACGCTCGCGCTCGGCCGCAACACGGACGAGCTGCCTTTGCGCGTCGTGCCGGGATCACCCGCAGTGCATTCGTTGCACGGCACGGGTCTGCTCGTCGGTTCGACGCTCACCGCGCTCGATCCGGACTTGGCCGTCAATGTGCTCGCGTGGAACTCGACCGTCGTGACTTTTCAGGTGACGGCACTCGCGGGCGAAGCGGACGGGCACGTCGATCTGCTCGTCGTGAACCTGGGCGGGGATCGCAGCGTCCTGCACGGCGCGATCGAGGTCACTCCCGACGATCCGTTCGTGCTCTCCGCTTCGCCCTCGATGGGCACGATCCAGGGCGGGACGGAGATCACGATCACGGGCACCGGCTTCCGCGCGGGGGCGCGCGTGGTCCTCGCGAATCAGCTGTACATCGACGGCGATGTCGGTGGTTGCACGGTCGAAAGCGACACGACGATCACGCTGACGACGCGCGCGAGCGTGGTCGGCGACTGGGACGTCGTCGTGCAGGATGCGACAGGCGTCGAAGGCCGCGCGGGCAACGCTTTCACGTTCGCTGCGCTCCCGGAGATCGAGCGCGTGTTCCCGCCCAGCGGCTGGTCCGGCGGCGGAACGGTCGTGCGTCTGCGCGGCACCGATTTCGTCGCGGGCATGACCGTGAGCATCGATGGTGATCTCCAGACGGGCGTCACGCTCGTCGACGCGACCACGCTCGAATTCACGACGGCCGCGGGTCTTCCCGGTGGTCCGTACGTGCTCGAGATCGAGACGCCCGAGGGCGACACGGCCAGCACCGCGTTCACGTTCCAAGCCGATCCGGATCCGGTCGTCGACACGATCGCGCCGAGTACCGGTGCGACCGCGGGCGGCCAAGTCGTGACGATCACGGGCTCGAACTTCACGGTCGACGCCGAGGTGGTCTTCGGCGCCGATGCGACGACCGGTCTCGGTGGCACGAGTGCCCCCGTCGTGTTCATCGACGCGAACACGCTCGAGGTCACGACGCCGGCGATGTCGGCGGGCGCAGCGAGCTTGCTCGTGCGCCTCGCGTTGACCGAGCAGGCTGTCGTCGAATCCGCAGCATTCACGTTCCAGGCGCCGGGAACGGGTGGCGGTGGGGGATGCTCGATCGCGCCGTATTCCGGTCCGCGCGGACCGTTCGACGGTTTCGCGGCGTTCTTGCCGATACTCCTCGCCGCCGCCTGGCTCGCCGCCTCGTCGAAGCGGCCCGTGCTCGTGAGGTCGCGCATCCGCTGATCGCTACACTTCGGCGGCAATGGCAGCCGTCACCACGTTCGCGTTCGACATCGAAGTCGCAGGCTACCTGTGGGACGAGGTCGACGAGTCGACCCGCGGGTACCTGCTCAATCGCGCGAAGACCGAGAAGGAGCGCGAGGCGGTGCCGGAGCGGACCGCGCTCTTTCCCGGGCTCGGTCGCATCATCGTGATCGGTCTGTGGAACGTGCACGAGGAGCGCGGACTCGCGCTCGTCGAAGGCGAACCGCACGAGATGCGCGACTGGGACAAGGTGCCCGGCTCGAAGATCTTCCGCGGTGACGAGCAAGCGCTGCTGGAGAAGTTCTGGGAGACGGTGGGGCCGCGGAACGGTCGCTTGCCCCGGCTCGTCTCCTTCAACGGGCGCGGATACGACGGGCCGAACCTGTCGATCCGCTCGGCGCAGCGCGGCGTGCGGCCGTCGCGACAACTCGTCGGTCCGCGCTTCACGATCGCCGACCACTGCGATCTCCAAGAAGTGCTGACGTTCCAAGGCGCGACGCGCGACCTCTACAGCCTCGAATACTGGTGCCGTCGCTTCGACGTCGAGAGCCCGAAGGGTTCGATCGACGGTTCGCAAGTCGGGCGCGTCTACCGCGAGGGACGCATCGACGAGATCGGCGAATACTGCCTGCGCGACGTGCGCGCGACCGCCGAGATCTACAAGCGACTCGAGACGACGATCCTGCCGCTGTTCGCCGGATTCTGAGGG
>CAZKIY010000495.1:0-2729 GCA_964552875.1 uncultured Planctomycetaceae bacterium | reverse complement strand
TTCCCGCGTGCCGATGTCGCGCCGACAGAACTTGCCCTGCCAGTGAATGCGGTCGTAGGCCTCGTACGCGCGCTGACGCGCTTCCTCGAGATCCTTGCCCATCGCGGTGATGCACAGGACGCGGCCGCCCGCCGTGACGATGTCGCCCTTCGCCGTGCGTTGCGTTCCGGCGTGGAAGATCACGACTTCGGGGATCTCTTCCGCCGCGACGAGCCCGTCGATCGGATCGCCCTTGCGCACCGTGCCGGGATAACCTTCGGCCGCGGCGACGACGCCGACGCACACGCGCTCGTCCCACTCGACGCCCGGAATGTCCGTGAGCTTCCCATCCGCGGTCGCGATGAGGATCGGGAGGAGATCGCTCTTCAAGCGACGCACGAAAGCCTGAGTCTCCGGGTCACCGAAGCGCGTGTTGTATTCGAGCACGCGCGGCCCGGCTTCCGTCATCATCAGGCCGGCGTAGAGCACGCCGCGGAACGGGATCTCTTCGCGACGCAGTGCGTGAACACTCGGCACGACGACGCGTTGCTCGACCTGTTTCTGAATGCGCTTCGTGAGCGACGGGACGGGCGAGTACACGCCCATGCCACCCGTGTTCGGACCCGTGTCGCCTTCACCGACTTGCTTGTGATCCATGACCGGCTCGAGGATCAGGATCGTTTCGCCGTCCGTGATCGAGAGGCACGAAGCCTCTTCGCCGATCAAACATTCCTCGACCACGATGCGATCGCCCGCGGCGCCGAGCGTGCGCTTCTCCATGACGGCATCGACGGCCGCGCAGGCTTCTTTCGCATCGTGCACGATGAAGACGCCTTTGCCGGACGCGAGGCCTTCGGCTTTGACGACCTGAGGCCAAGTCGTGCAGCTCTCGAGGTAGCTCTTCGCGACGCCCGATCGATCGAACTTGCGCCAACCCGCTGTCGGGATGCGATGGCGGTCGAGGATCTCCTTCGCGAAGACCTTCGAACCTTCGAGCTTGGCGCCGGCCGCGCCGGGACCGAAGACGCGAAAATTCGCAGCGCGCAGTTTGTCGGCCACGCCCAGCACGAGCGGATCCTCGGGACCGATCACGACGAGGTCGGGCTTCTCCTTCTGCGCGAGCGCGAGGATCGCTTCGACGTCGGTGACCTTGAGGGATACGTTGCGACCGACTTGCGCCGTGCCCGGATTCCCCGGCGCGCACACGACTTCCGGAGCGAGCGGAGAGCGCGCGATTTTCCAAGCCAGCGCGTGTTCGCGCCCGCCGCTCCCGACGACGAGGACCTTCATCCAAACCCTTCCGCGCGACGCATCGTGCTGCGCCACCCGCTATCGCCTGCCGACCCTGCCCCGGACGCGCCGCGCGCGCACCTTGGCCCCACAGGCTACAGCGCGGAGGCACGGCACGGAACTGCACCCCCGCCGATGAGGCGGCGCGGGTCGTTCGCGCGGCACGCAGCGCGGACGATTCCGAGTCGCCCACGTCCGATGGAAGCGTGCGCGAACGGCGTAGACTCCGCCGCCGTGACCCGAGGAACGCGCGCGGACGGCCCGGCCAAAGATCGGACGGCCGCCCATGCGCCGCGCGGCGCGTGGAGCAGGGCGGCGTGGATCGCCGGACCCGCCCTGTTCGCGCTCGTCAGCTTCCTCGGGACGCCGATCACCGCCGCGGGAACGCCGGCCGCCTTCGCGCTCGCGACCGCCCTCTGGATGATCGCGTGGTGGGGCACCGGGGCCGTGCCGCTGTGGGTCACGGCGCTGTTGCCGCTCGTCGTGTTCCCGCTCGCCGGCGTGCACCGCGGCGCTGCGCTCGAGCGCGCGGTCAGCTCGAGCGGACCGTACCTCAGCGCCTACGTCCTCCTTTTCCTCGGCGGGATGGCGATCGCGGCCGCGCTGCAGGAGACCGGCATCCATCGCCGCATCTCGCTGGCGATCCTCGCGCGCACGAAGTCGTCGCCGCTCCACGTGCTGGCGGGCGTTTTCATCGCGACGAGCGTGCTGTCCATGTGGATCTCGAACACGGCGGCAGCGACGCTCGTGCTCCCGATCGCGCTGTCGCTCCTGCACGAGATCGAGCCTCGCGCGGGCGTGCGCGCGCGGTTCGCGGCGGCACTCGTCCTCGCGGTCGCTTGGGGCGCGAACGTCGGCGGCATCGGCACGAAGATCGGCACGACGACGAACATGCAGCTCGCCGGATTCCTCTCGGCGCGCGGCCAAGAGGTCTCCTTCGTCGAGTTCGCCCTGATCGGCAGCGGCTTCGTCCTGATCTTCGTTCCGCTGGCGATCACGGTCCTGTGGCGCGTCGCCCGTGTCGACGCGCCTTCGTCGGACGAGATCGCGCGCGGAATTTCGCAGGCGATCCCGGTCGCCGAGCGTTGGTCCGCCGGTGAGCGCGCGGTCGCCATCGTGTTCGCCGCGACGGCTCTGGCCTGGATCAACGCGCAGTCGATCACGTCGTTCCTCGCGAGCACGTTTCCCACGCTCGGTCTCGGCTCGCGACACGTCGAGGCCGGCGCCGCCCTCGCGGCCGCGTTCGTCCTCGCCGTGTGGAAACCCGCCCGCCAGGACCTCCTCGGCCGCGAGTCGCTGCGCGCACTGCCGTGGGCCGCGCTCCTCTTGATCGGTGGCAGCTTCGCGCTCGCCGACGGAATCGCCGCGAGCGGCCTCGCCGAAGCGATCGCGCCGGGATTCGAGCGCTTGCGAACTCTCCCACCGTTCGCGCAGAGCCTCATCGTCGCGATCGTCGCCGT
>CAZKIY010000494.1:0-2730 GCA_964552875.1 uncultured Planctomycetaceae bacterium | reverse complement strand
TCTACGACGGGAGCGCGACCATCTCTTTCGGCGCGGGCCTGTACGGCGTGCCACTACGCGCGCTGTGGGAGACCCCAGGCGCTTGACCACGCGCAGTTCCGGCGTATGCGAGAACGGCAGCGAAGAACTGACTCCGCACCCGCGCGACCAGGAACCGGTCGTGCATCTCGGCACCGAGCGGGCCACGACCGCAGGCCCGACAGCCGCGCTCGTCCTCGGCATGGATCAGGACCCGCACGGCGTCCGCGGCACACATGGAATTCAGACCGCTCGCTCCCTCGCCAACTCGATCGCCGCCTGCATGTCCCGGTCGAGCCTCCCGAAGTGAGCGACGCGTACATCGAGGTCCAGGCCTTCGCAGCGCCTCAAGGCTCTCCCGATCGCCGACGCGATCCACAGCTTGGGATTCTTGAAGGCGCCTCCACCCAGGAACGTGAGCCACACGATCCCCGAACCCTGCGCTTCGTCCGCGTCCAGGACGGCGGCCAAGAGCGTCGCCTCGCAGGCCGCGTCCAAGGCGAGGGTCGCCAGCGGTTCCCACGACGCCGGGGTTGGCGCGTGCGGTCGCGGCCTGCGTGCACGCCCCAACGCAAGCGGACTTGCGTTGGGGCGAACTCTACGCAGCCCACCTTGCGTGCAGTCAGGCGCGCGTGCAGTCAGGCGCGCGTGCAGTCAGGCGCTGCCTCGATCGAGACGGTCCCGCAGGCCAGGACCGAGCGCTCGGTCCTGGCCTGCGGAGCCTCGTATCGGCGCCTCCGAACCGCGGTGGGCAGCCCCTAAAACGGCCGCTTTCGGGGAGCGGGCACAGTTGAACCCAAGGCCCGCCAAGGGTTTGGGGCCGTTCGGGCAGAACGGCGATGCAATTGCCGATCTGCCGCGCGCAGCGTAGGCTAGACGCGTGTCCACCCGGCGCACTCTCGAACCCCGGCTCCGGCTCGGCGCCTCGCAGATGCCGATCGTCACCCTGACGGGGCCGCGCCAGTCGGGGAAGACGACCTTGTGCCGCGCGGTCTTCGCGGACAAGCCGTACGCGACCCTCGAGGACGGGGCCGTCCGGCAGCGAGCGACTCGGGATCCGCTCGCCTTCCTGGAGTCGTTTCCCGACGGCGCCGTGCTCGACGAAGTCCAGCGCGCGCCGGACCTCTTCTCGTACCTCCAAGTGCGCAGCGACCGGAGCGCGCGTCCGGGCGAGTGGATTCTGACGGGCTCGCAACATTTCTTGCTCCTGCGCGAGCTGTCGCAATCACTGGCGGGGCGGACGGCGATCTTCCATCTGCTGCCGTTCGAGCTCAGCGAGTTGCGCGCCTACCCGAATGCGCTGAGGTCGTCGCTCGCGACGCTCCTCGAGGGAGCCTTCCCGCGCATCCACGAGCTGAAGCTCGCGCCGTCGGAGTGGCTCGCGGATTACGTCGCGACCTACTTGGATCGTGATGTCCGCGACCTTCTGCGTGTCGGGGATCTCTCGACCTTCCACGCCTTCCTCCAGCTCGCCGCGGGCCGTACCGCGCAGGTCCTCAATATCAGCTCGCTGGCGTCGGACGTCGGGGTTTCGCCCAGCACGATTCGTTCGTGGATCTCGGTGCTGGAGACGAGCTTCACCATCTTCCTGCTTCGTCCGCAGCTCCCCAACGTCAACAAGCGCGTCACGCGCGCGCCGAAGCTCCACTTCTACGACTCGGGACTCGCGTGTCACCTGCTCCGGATCCGCGAGGAAGGTCAGCTCGAACCGCATCCACTGCGCGGCTCGATCTTCGAGAGCTGGGTCGTGGGCGAGATCGTCAAGCAGCGCATTCATCGCGGCCGACGCGACGGGGTCTTCTTCTACCGCGATCGCGGCGGGCTGGAGGTCGACCTCGTGATCGAAGACGCGGATGAGCTCGTGGCCGTCGAGGTGAAGTCCTCGCGGACCCCGAATCTCGATGCGTTCGCGTCCTTGGATCGCTATCAGCGCGCAATCGAAGGGAGCATTCTTGGGCACAAACGCCTGCGCAAAGTCGTCGTGTACGCAGGCGACGAGACGATCGCCACGAGTCGAGGCCTGATGCTGCCGTGGAATCGGCTCGACGCGTTCGATTGGATCGCGGGCCGCCTCCTCGACGAGAAGGCTACGGATCGAGCGGGCGAGCCGATCGTCTGACGGAGGTACGGAGTCAGGCTCCACTCCGCCGTTCTCGCCACGGCGGGAGTACCGGAGTACCGAGCCCGGCTCGCCTCCGCCGTTCTCCCCCCACAACCGCAACCCTCGTCAACAACTCCCAGATCTCCCGCGACCATTCGCGCCGCCGAACGTCATCGAACATGAGGGAGCGCATGGGCCGAACACCACGTCACGACGGGCCGGGCGTGTGACATCACGTCCTGAACCGCAGCATCGCGCGGCGCAGGGTGTTCGAGAACCAGCGCGACGTCCGGTTCTTCCTCTCGCGGCTCGCGCGTGCAGTGCGGGAGTACCGAGCCCGGCTCGCCTCCGCCGTTCTCCCCCCGCCACCGCAACCCTCGCCAACAAATCCCAGATCTCCCGCGACCATTCGCGCCGCCGAACGTCATCCACGCCGTCGTCGTGCCCGCGGCGAGCGTGCTGGCCGCGCGTGAGGTGCTCCGGGCGGCCTGGGGAGAAGC
This sequence comes from uncultured Planctomycetaceae bacterium, assembly GCA_964552875.1. Taxonomy (GTDB): domain Bacteria; phylum Planctomycetota; class UBA1135; order UBA1135; genus JAEUHZ01. The sequence goes on along the minus strand of CAZKIY010000494.1, from coordinate 111 downwards.
GGCGCTCGCTCGGCTCGCGTAGTACGGAGTCAGCGCGTGTACTGGCTCAGCCAGCTGTAGAAGATCGGCACGTAGTCCGTCGGGTAGTTCGTGCCACTCGGGTACTCGTGC
>CAZKIY010000493.1:0-2730 GCA_964552875.1 uncultured Planctomycetaceae bacterium | reverse complement strand
GCTTTTGACGCGGGTGACCGCGCTTGCCCTCGAGGCTCTCCATGAGCCCCGTCTCCTCGCCGCAGATGTACGCGCCAGCGCCCTTGTGCATGAACACTTCGCACGAGTAGTCCGAGCCGAGGATGTTCTTGCCGACGAGGTTCGCCGCTCGCGCTTCCTTCACCGCGGCCGCTATGCGGTCGTGCGAGAGGCGGTACTCCCCGCGCACGTAGATGTAGACCGCCGACGCGCGAATCGCGTACGCCGCGATCAGCGAGCCTTCGATCACGCCGTGCGGGTCACCCTCCATCAGCACGCGGTCCTTGCACGTGCCCGGCTCGGACTCGTCGGCATTGATCGCGAGGTAGCGCGTGCGCGGGTCCTTCGTGATGTCGGGCATGAAGCTCCACTTCATGCCGGTCGAGAAGCCCGCGCCGCCTCGGCCGCGCAAGCCCGACTTCTTCATCTCGTCGACGACGGCGGCCGGCGTGAGGCCGCTTTTCAAGGTCTTCTCGAGGCCCTTGTAGCCGCCGAGCTTCTTGTAGGTCGCCAACTGGTGCGCGCCCTCGACCTTCGCGCGGTCGAGCAAGTACGTCTCGTACGTCTTCATCGCACCGCTCCCAGGATCTTCGCGACCTTCTCGATCGTCAGGTCCTCGTGATAGACGCCGTCGAGGTCGAACATCGGGGCATTGGCGCACGCGCCCTGACACTCGACGTGCTTGACGGTCCACTTGCCGTCCTTCGACGTGCCACCGAGCGGAGCGCCGGTGACTTCGCACGCTTTCGCGATCACGTCCTGCGCGCCGCGCAAATCGCACGAGATGTTGTGGCAGACCGAGACCACGTGGCGGCCCACCGGCCGCAAGTTGAACATCGGGTAGAAGCTCGCGACACCGAACACTTCGACGGGTTCGAGCGCGAAGTACTCCGCGAGATCTTCCATCGTCTGCGGCGAGATCCAGCCGCCGAGTTCCTCTTGGCAGCGGTGCAGCGCCACGATGAGCGCCGCGCGGCGCTCAGGGTAGTTCTTGACGAGTTCGTCGAACTCGGCGGTGAGAGCTTTCGGGAGTGCCATCAGCGATCCACCTCGCCCATCACGAAATCGAGCGAGCCGATGATCGAGACCATGTCGGAGAACAAGCGTCCCTCGGCCAACACCGGGATCGCCTGCACGTTCATCAAACCCGGCGCGCGGATGTGGCAGCGCAGCGGATGGCTCGTGCCGTCGGACGCGACGAAGAAGCCGAGCTCGCCTTTCGACGACTCGATCGCGTGGTAGGCCTCGCCCTTCGGCAGCGCCATGTCCGTCACGATCTTGAACTGGTGGATGAGCTCCTCCATCGACGAGTGGACAAGGCCCTTCGGCGGCAACACGTAGCGGCGATCGTCGGAGATGAACTCGGCGCCGCGCGTCTTCTCGAGGCGATCGAGCGCCTGTTGACAGATGCGCACGGACTGACGCATCTCCTCGACGCGCACGGCGTAGCGGTCGTAGCAATCACCGATCGTGCCGATGGGCACTTCGAAGTCGTAGTGCTCGTAGCCCGAGTACGGCTGCTTCTTGCGTAGGTCCCACTCCATGCCGGACGCGCGCAAGTTCGGCCCCGTGAGCGACCACTCCTTGCACTGATCCACGCTGAGAATGCCGATGTTTCGATTGCGGTCGAACCAGATGCGGTTCCCGGTCAACATCGCCTCGAACTCGTCGATCTTCGCCGGGAACTGATCGAGCCACTTGCGCACTTCGCGCGTGACCTCCGGCTCGACGTCCGCGTACATGCCGCCGATGCGGACGTACGTGTTGTTCATACGGTGACCGGTGTACGCGTCGAGCAGCGTGTAGATGCGCTCGCGCTCGCTGAACGTGAAGAAGAACATCGTCACGGCGCCGAGATCGATCGACGTCGTGCCCAGGTAGATCAGGTGCGCCATCACGCGGCTGAGCTCCATGAGCAGCACGCGGATCGTCTGGCCGCGCTCCGGGACCGGGATCCCGCCGAGCTTCTCGAGCGCCATCGCGTAGGCGCAGTTGTTCATCAACGGCTGGACGTAATCCAACCGGTCCGTGTGCACGAAGAACTTGCGCCAGCCGAGCGACTCGCAGGTCTTCTCCTTGCCGCGGTGCAAGTACCCGATGACGGGCTCGACCTCGACCATGTTCTCGCCGTCGAGCACGACCTTGATGCGCAACACGCCGTGCGTGGCCGGGTGCTGCGGACCCATGTTGAGTTCCATGAACTCGCCATGGAGCGGGTCGTCGCGATCGACTTCGCCGGGCGCGTACTCGAAGGTGCGCGTGGTGAGCGCGCCGGTCGCGCCGGTGCCCTGGACGCGCGTCGTTCCCGGAGGAGTGCTCTGGCTCATACTTGCGACTCCGAACGCAACGGCGAGCGATCGCGCCGACGCTGATCCCACTCGCGGTAGAGACGATCGGGCTCGATGCCCTGGTGCGGGAAGTCCTTCCGCAGCGGGAAGTGGTCGTACCCGTCCGGCATCAGGAGGCGCTTCAATCCTGTGTGCCCGACGAAGTCGATGCCGAACATGTCGAAGCACTCGCGCTCCGAATACGCCGTGCCCGGCCACAGTCCGGTGATCGTCGCGACAGCGGGGTTTTCGCCGGGAATCCTGGTGTAAACGCGCACGCGGTCGTTGTGCGTCGTCGACAAGAACGCCCACGCGACGGTGAAGCGCGGTTCCTCGGGAAAACGATCGATCGCCGTGACGAAGACGTTCGTGTCGAAGCCCGCGC
>CAZKIY010000492.1:1662-2745 GCA_964552875.1 uncultured Planctomycetaceae bacterium | reverse complement strand
GAACGCGGCGCGAAGACCGTGTTCCTGGCTTGCGTGCCGCGCGATCAGGCGCGCGACGACGCCGACATTTCGATCCGCGTCGTCACGGGGCCCGAGGTGCTCGCGGGCAGCACGCGCCTGAAAGCCGGTACGGCGACGAAGCTCGTCTTGAACCGCGTGACGACGCTCGCGATGGCGCGGATCGGCAAGATCCACGGCAACTTGATGGTCGACGTCGAGACGCGCGCGAACGCGAAGTTGTGGCAGCGCGGGATCGCACTCGTGGAGCGCATCGTCGGTTGCGATCGCGTGCGCGCCGAGGAACTCCTGTCTGCCGCGGACGGCCGCGTGAAGGTCGCGGTCGTGATGGGCATGCGTGCCGTCGGAGCCGCGGAAGCACGCACGCGACTCGAACGCGCCGACGGATTCCTGCGGCGCGCGTTGGCCGGTTGAGTCTCAGGGACTCGCGGGGATCTCTCCGAGTCGCGCGCGCACCGCCGCGAGATACCGTTCCCAATCGAACGCCGGCCCCGGATCGGCCTTGTTCGCCTGCACGTGGTAGTGGCCGAGGATGCCCCGGAACTCGCGCCATTCGCCGTCGGAGAGCACTCGATCCTGCACGCGGCCTTCCTCGTCGCGCGGCGCGTCGGGTTCGATCCGCGGGAATGCGCGGCACAGCGCTGCCGTCAGTTTCACGAGGCTCTCGTATTGCTCGCGCGTGAAGTCGTACTGCTGGAGTAGGTCGCCTTGGATCGAACCGACGATGCGCTCGGGCCGGGCCGGTCGGCCGACGAAGCCACTCGTCCGCACGCCCCCGTCACCGAGTCGCGCGGGGATCGTCACGTACGGTCCGCCGATGTCCTCCGCGTACCACGTGTCGAGCGCCGGCGCGACGCCCATCGGATAGGCGCCGATGTTCGCGATCTCGATGCCGATCGAGCGCGGGTTCGACTTCGTCGCGTGCCACGAGGTCTCGCGCGCGTCGAGTGTCTGGTAGATCGTGCCGTCGAGGTCGAGCAGGAATTGGACCGACAACTCGCGCTCGTCGTGCAGCACGCGGAAGCACGTCTGCGACACGCCGCACACGTCGTAGTGCAGGACGAA
>CAZKIY010000492.1:0-1562 GCA_964552875.1 uncultured Planctomycetaceae bacterium | reverse complement strand
GTCGAATAGGCGTCGTAGTTCGGCGGATCCGTCCACAACACGACCGGCGCGCCGACGTGAAAGCGCTTCCCAGCGACGAGGATCGAATCGTTCTGGGCCGGGACCCACGTCGAGAGTTCGGGCGCAACGTGGTGCTCGGGACGAGGCACGACGCAAGCGGATGCAGTAGCGAGGACGAGGAGAGCTGCGCAACGGGACATGTCCCGTGCGAACCTACGCCGGTTCGGGGCGGGCTTCCACAATTCCGCTGCAAGCGTGTCTTCAGGCCGTCTGGCCGCCGCACGAACTGCCGGCGCCGGCCGTGCAGCCGAAGCAGTGACGACGCGTCACGATGCGTCGCCCGGCGAGCGCGTCGAAATCGAACTCCGCGAGGTGCCGGGGCGCGCCGAAACCCGTCTCGAGCTCGAGCATCTGGTTGAAATCGCAATCGAACAGGCGACCGTCCCAACCGACCGACAGCGTCGTGCGACACATCACGCCGGCCGCGGCGGAGGGGTTGTAGGCCGAGCTGAGCTTCTCCATGTAGTTCGCGAGGTTGCCGCTCGTCGACAACCAGTCGAGATAGCGCGCGATCGGCATGTTCGTGATCGTGATCAACGCGTCGAACTCGATCCCGTGGAGTCGGCGCATCTCGCGCTTCCACTCGGCTTCCAACGTCGCTTGCGAGGCACTCGGCAGGATCGCGCCGACCGGATTCGTCACCAGCACGAGCCGCAGCCCCGCTTGCTTCCCGTACCCGACGTCGTTCAAGCGTCGCAGGCCTTCGATCGAGCGCTCGAACACGCCGTCGCCGCGCTGGCGGTCCGTGCTCGCCTGTCGATAGTGCGGCAACGACGCGACGACCTCGACCTCGTTCCGCGCGAGGAATTGCGGCAACTCAGCGAAACGCGGTAGGACGAGGATCGTGAGGTTGCAGCGGTCGATCACGTGTCGGCCGAGCGCGCGCGAACCCTCGACGAGCCGCTCGAAGACCGGACAGAGCTCGGGCGCGCCACCGGTGATGTCGACCGTCGGAATCGAAGTCCGCGCCAAGACGCGCAGCGCGAGCTCGGCCGTTTCCGCGCTCATCGACTCCGTGCGCGTCGGCCCGGCGTCGACGTGACAGTGGTGGCACGTCTGATTGCACACGCGCCCGACGTTCACCTGGAACACCTGGATCCCGAGCGCAGTGAGCGGATGCATCCCGCTCTCGGCGAGGCGCGTGTCGAAGTCACCGTGAGGTGTCGGCAATGCGTCGAGCACGCGCAACTGCTCGACAGCGCTCGCGAGTGGCGCGCCGCGCGCCTGCAACGTGGGCAATGTCACGATCACATCGAGACCGAGGCTGCGTGCTTGCGCATCTGCACGCCGTGGACGAGCGCCGCCCCACCCGTGATGGCGGCCGCGACGTGCACGGCCTCGGTCATCTGGTCGAGGTCGTAGCCCTTCGACAGCGCGTCACCCGTGTACGCGTCGATGCAGTACGGACATTTCACCGCGTGCGCGACGGCCAACGCGATGAGCGACTTCTCGCGCGCCGACAAGGCACCGTCGGCGAACGTCGCGCCGTACCAGTCGAAGAA
>CAZKIY010000491.1:0-2753 GCA_964552875.1 uncultured Planctomycetaceae bacterium | reverse complement strand
CCCCACCACCGGGTGCACCGTCGACATGTAGGTCGGACGTAGCAGGAGGATCCCGCCAACGAAAACACCGAGTCCGATCGAGTGCAGGTTCGAAAGCTCGGAGCCAGCGTCCGTGACCGTAGCGTGATCTCGTTCCATCACTCGACCTCGGGCTGGCCGTAAACGTCCACGGCGAACGGCGCCGGGAGAGTCTCGCGCGCGACATCGAGCCGCCCGCGGAGGAAGCGGACGCACAGATCGATCAGCAGGCGTTGGTTGCCCGGCCATTCGCCTGTCGTACTCTCCACGTTGGCGCTGCTCATGACGCGCGTGTCGCCGATGACTACCAGCCAGCCTCGATCGACCGGACGGGCCAGCGCGAAGACGGCCCCGCCGGACTCGATAAGCGCCACGTCGCCCGGACGCCGCTCGAACTGGAGTGGGGATGCGTCGAGGAGGCGCGGCAGATCGGGACGCTGAACGGGGATCTCGGGCACGCTGCCCACGCTCTCGGTCATGATGCCGACTCCGAAGCCGTCGAGTACGGGAGCGAGCGCTGTTGCATCGCGCCCGGTCGCGCAGCAGACAAGGGTTCCCCCGTGCTCGACGAAGCGCCGTAGCGCGATACGCTCCTCCCGGCCGTACGGCGACGTCGGGGCGACGAGGAGCAGTCCGCGTGCTCGCTCGAGGATCCGTGGGTCCCAGTGCGCGAAGTCTAGGACTATCGCGCCGGTGCGTAATGCGGCCATCTTGAAGGGCCAGATCTCGTTCCACTCCCCACCGGCGTCTCCGATGCGCGGGCCATGGGTGCGGTCGACAAGCACCGCGTCTACAGACGAAGTCTGCCGCGCGTCGGACCAGCGGACTGGCAAGTCTGTGAGGCACGCCGCCGCCCAGCAACCGAGCCAGAGGCTCGCGCTTGACTGGAGGGCACGGAAGAGACCCCAAAGCGTAAGCGAGATGCCGCCGAGGGCGAGCGAGGTCACGAGGGACCAAGGCAGGTCGAGGTTGCTGCTCGCGAGGCGATCCAAGACTGGCGCGACGTGGGTGTGGAAAGAGGACTCCAGCGCTGCGTTCTGGAACGCCGACGTGTCGCCGTACACGCGCAGGCTGCCTTTCCCGATGCGCGCGCCCGCGACGACGCACAGATCTCCTAAGCGTTCGTCCGGTTGAAAGCGGTAGTCGCCGAGGAACGCGCCCGTGACGTTGTTGCGGATGCCAGCGTCTCCGAAGCCGTAGCGTGCCGTGACGATCGGAAATGCGGGACCTTCGAGCGCGAGGCTGGCACCCACGGCGATGCCCGCGTCGTGGGCGGTCACGGAAGTCTGAGGCTCCGCGCGACACCACTCGAGCTCGCGCCTCCACGAACGGCCGAGGAAGTACGCTGAATCGAAACGGAAGCGGATACCGTGCTCGGCGAGCAGCGTGTTTCCGCCGCGCGCGCACCCGAAGATGTCGGTGTGGTCGCCGAGGACGAGGAGCCCACCGCCCGCCTCGAGGAATTCACGGATGCGGGCGCGCTCGGGACCGCCCCACTCGTGCGGGCAGTTGATCAGCACGAGCACCTGTCCCGCGCCGACGAGGCTGCGGTCGAGATCCACGGCTCGGACGGTCTTGACGTCCCAGCCCGCGTGCTGCAGGTAGACCGGTAGCAAGCCGAACATCCCGCCGCTGAATGCTCCCACTTCCTGCGTCGTGGGGCGATCCCAGTCGAAGCCGCCGTGGTTCAGGAAGAGCACCGTCTTGGGCCCGGGTTTGGAGCGAACGCTCGGCAGGCCCTGGAACGCGGACCAGCACGCGAACCCGAGGAAGAGCGCGATCGCCGCGGTGGACCACGTGCGGCGGAGCGTTCGGCGATCGACGAGGTCGGCCCGCTGTGTGTTCGCGACCGACAAACCGCCCGCCCAGGACAGGCCGACGATCAGGCTCGTGAGCAGGACCTGGACCGGCAGGTTGGCGAAGAGACCCGGCGCGTGCCCGTGGCTGGCGTAGACGCCTATGTAGCGCGTGACTGCGGCGCCGAGGGGATACTGCACGAGCCAGAGCGCGACGATCCACACCGCGAAGCCGACGCGGACGAGGGGCCGACTTCCGCGGCGGTGCCACGCGACCGCAATCAAGGCGCAGACCGTGACGAGGCCGCCGTGCGCGGAGAGCGAGAGCCTCTCACCCGGAGGCGCGAGGAGCACGAAGCGCGTCAGCGGTCCGAAGAACCCCTCGACGAGGTTGCCCGCGTCCGGCTGAGCTTCGACGCCCAGTACGAAGAGGGTCGCCGTGCCGACGCACGCCATCCAGCTCCGTCCGCGAACACCGAAGGTCAGGGCGCCGAACAGGAGGTAGGACCAGAGCCGCGCATTCTCCGACGGTCCGTACAGGGCAGCGGCGCACGCCACGAGGGCGGCGGAGAATTGCGCGAGGCCGCCGGCTGTGCCCGCCGCGATCAGTACTCCGCCGATGACGAGCGCAGGAACGAACGCCCGTTCCGCTTCGCTCGCCGGTCCAGCGAGGCCGAGGGTGGTGAACAAACCGTACCAGTAGAGCGAGATCACCCACCACGCAATTGCGACGTCACCGGTCGGCGGATTCCGGAACGGTCTAATGGTCATGGGCGTGCAACGGCGGGGGGGTGCTCGCGAGAACGATCGACGTGGTCGCCGTGTCCGCCGCAGCGCGCGCGGCCAGCGAGTACGAGCCGGCCGGGAGATGCGGGATCCACGTGGCGAAGTCGGGAAGAAGCCGACCCTCGGCGAGTCGGAGTTCCCTCACGACGTCAC
>CAZKIY010000490.1:0-2758 GCA_964552875.1 uncultured Planctomycetaceae bacterium | reverse complement strand
CGGAGGCGAGCGGAGCGAAGCCGTAGATGCCGCAGCCGGTGGCCGCGCGCAGCGGTCAGCGAGAGAGGAAGGACGCATGCAGATTCAGGTGTTCTCGATTCCGATGGAAGGCGACGAGGAGGCGACCGAGCAGCTCAATCGGTTCCTCCGCACACACAAGGTGCTGTGCATCGAGAAGGCTGCCGTGGTCGCCCAAGGTCGCCAATACTGGTCCGTGTGCGTGGAGTTCCTGCCGCGCCGCGCAGGCGCAGCGTTTGGTGCCGGGACGGGCGCGGGCGTCGGACCGGCGTCGGTTTCCGATAAGCCTAAAGTCGATTACCGCGAGCTGCTGACCCAGCCCGAGTTCCAACGCTTCAGCAGTCTCCGCCAATTGCACGAGTGGGTGCGCGGAAGGAGCCGTCCCGGTGCGCGCGCTTCAAGGATGCGCGACCGACGAAGGTGGCGCTCGATGTAACCGCCAGTAGGACGGTGCTCATCGTGAACGGCGGAGTCGGCGTCCAAGCTTGCCCGCTACCCCGAAGAGTCACCAGGGGTTCTGAGCAGACGCCTTGCCGTATGTTCCGCAAAACGCTATGTTCCGCGTCATGAGGAACGGCGCCTCGGGTGGAACGCCCCGCGCGCGGCTCGCGGCTGACGCGCTTCGGAGCCGGCTGCCGCCCGGATGGGGCGTGCAACTGCGACCTGGAGCTGACGACGCCGGCATCCTGACCCTCCGCGCGCCCGACGGACGACGTGCCAAGCTGCGGCTGATCCCGCGCAAGCAGATTCTGCCCAGGGACGTCGCGAACATCCTGGCTCAGCCCTCGGGTCTCGGCGAACGCCTGATCATCGCTCCGTTCCTGAGTCCGCGAGCGCGGGAACTTCTCGCCGCCGCGGGTGCGAGCTACGCGGACGAAACCGGCAACCTCCGCGTCGTCGTGCGCGACCCCGCGGTCTTCGTGGAGAGCCAGGGTGCCGATCGCGATCCGAAGCGCCGGCCTCGTCCTCTTCAGAGCCTCAAGGGAGCGGCCGCAGCCCGCGTCGTTCGGGCCCTCTGCGACTTTTCTCCGCCCTACGGAGTCCGCACGCTGGCGGAGCGATCGGGCACTCCGCTGGGCACCGTCTCGCGCGTCGTGAGCTTCCTGGAGGGAGAAGCGGTCATCCACCGCGACGAGAAGAAACAAATCCTCACGGTCGACCGGCCTGCGCTCATCCAGCGCTGGGTCGCGGACTACAGCGTCACCGGCTCGAACGTGATGCGCTCGTACCTCGAGCCGCGTGGCCTGGGCGCGCTGGCCCCGAAGTTGGCGAGTCTCGCTCGCTACGCCGTTACCGGCTCGATGGCGATTCCGGGCAGCGTCGCGCCCGCGCGGCTTGCCGCGGTGTACGTCGACGATGCGGAGGACGCCGCCAAGACGTTGGAACTGGTACCCACGGAGGCGGGTGCGAACGTCTGGCTGCTCGAACCCTTCGATGCCGTGGTGTTCGAAAGAACGCGGTCCGTGCAGCTCTCGTCCGGCACGACGATCGTCGCCGCTGCGCTGAGTCAGGTCGCCGCCGATCTGATGACGAGCCCGGGTCGTGCGCCCCAGGAGGCCGAGGCACTGTTGGCCCAGATGAAGGGATCCGAGGGTGGTGGGCGACAGAAGCCCTGATCCCGAGTACGTCGCGGCGCGCCGGGTGCTCTTGGACGCGCTCGCGGCGCTCGGTGCGCACCGCAAATCGGTCGTACTGGTCGGCGCGCAGGCGATCTACCTCCACGTCGGCGAGGGCGACCTCGCGGTCTCGCCCTACACGACCGATGGCGATCTCGCTATTGATCCGCGCGAGCTGGCGGACGAGCCGGCGCTCGTCACGACGCTCGAGGCAGCCGGTTTCGAGCTGACGGTGAGGCCCGGCACGTGGTCGATGAGCAACGTGCAGATCGACCTGCTCGTGCCGGCGTCTTTGGGAGGGATGGGTCGCCGAGGCGCCCGGCACGGCGTCCACGGCAAGGACGTTGCGCGGAAGGCCGCGGGACTCGAGGCCGTCGTGATCGATCACGCGCCTCGTCGCATCGGCGCGCTCGATCCGTTGGATACGCGGTCGTTCGATGTCGCGGTGGAGGGTCTCGCGTCGCTTCTGATCGCGAAGCTCCACAAGATCGCAGAGCGAAAGGACAGCGTCGATCGCCGTCAAGACAAGGACGGGCTCGACGTCCTGCGCATGCTTCGGTTCGGCGATGCAGGCCTTCTCGCCGGAACGTTGCTGAATCTCGCGCAGCATCCGCTCGCCGGCGGGGTCAGCCGAGAAGCGCGTCGCTTCCTCGACGAATTGTTCGGTGACCGGGATGCTCCCGGCGCGCAGCTGGCAGCGCGCGCGGGCGTGGGTCTCGAAGAGGGGATCGCCATCCGGCTCTCGTGCGAGACGCTCGCTCGCCGGCTGCTCGGAGCATGGAATCCGTGATCGTCGGCGCGGCTGAATAGCGAGCTACAGGACGACGATCATCAGGTACTCGGCCTGTGTCAGCGCTTCGAACGCGAGGACGTCGTCGACCCGGTCGATGAACTCGACCGGGATAAGGCCGCACCGCGGTCTCGCGTCGACCGCGGTGGCGGCGAGCCCCCTCGGATTCTTCGGGCGTTGGCGTCTGGCGACTTCTTCGTCGGAGAGGACGGGCCGCCCGGCGACGAGCTCGGTCACGTCGATGACAACTCAGTCTCGGGCGCCGGCTTCTCCGCCTTCCGCGGCGCCACCCAGAACTTCTCGCCCGAGTTGTCCACGACCGCGACGTCACCGC
>CAZKIY010000489.1:0-2759 GCA_964552875.1 uncultured Planctomycetaceae bacterium | reverse complement strand
CTCGGCTCGACGCGAGCGAGCAGGCCGAGAGCTGCCCCGACGGCGGCTTGACTCGAGCCAGCCGCGATTTCTGCCCGAGCGAGTGTCGCGAGCTCTGAATCGAAGACCGATGGAGCCGTCGGTTCCAACGCGCGGAACGCGGCTGCACGGACCGACCAATCCGTGTCGAGCCGCACGCGCTGGACGAACTCGTCGCGATCCGGACCGGCCGTCGTCCCGGTGCGCAGCTCGGCAATGCGCCTTCGAACTGCCGCGGACGAATCGCTCGAGAGCGCACGACGGAGTGCGAACTCGATCGATCCATCGAGAACGCCCTCGGTGTGCGTCCGCGTGCGTCGGCCGAGAGTTTCGGCCGCTTGTCGCCGTCCCGCAGCATCCGGAGCGTCAGCGAGGATCGCGAGCCACTCTGCGAACGTGCGGGTCTCACGGATCTGTGCCGGCAGAGCGCACGATGGATCGAGGCGTACCCAGCGCGGCGCTGCCCTCTGACGGACGACGAATCGCTCGGAACGACCTTCGAGCTCGAATCGCTCGACGCGCACGCCGGTGTCGCCCCCGATCTCGACCTCGACGAGACACGGGAACGGCGGCTCTTCCTGGGTCTGGACCACTTCGATGGAAAGCTCGCCGCGCTCGACGTCGTGGCGCGTCGTGACTTCCACGACGGGATGCCCGACGGCCTCGAACCAGCGCTCGAAGTGCAGGCGCAAGTCGCGGGCCGAAGCGAGTTCGAGCGCGCGACGTAGATCGTCCGTGACGACGCTGCGCCCAGCGTTCTCACCCAAATACAGGCGAATTCCGCGAAAGAACGTCTCGTCGCCGAGCAAGCGGCGCAGGTGATGCAGCCGCACTGCGCCGCCCTCGTACGCGTGTCCCGTCATGAACGACAGGATCGGATCACCGTCCGCGAGATGCACCATGGGTCGGCGGTTCGGACCGACGTCGCGCGCGAGCCAGCCGGCGCGCTGATCCGCCATCGCGAGCAGGAACTCGTCACGTCCTCGCGCCTCCTCGACGTAGAGGCTGGCGAAATACGTGGCGAATCCTTCGTTGAGCCACGCATGCGACCAGTCGGCGCACGTCACGAGATTGCCGAACCACTGGTGCGCCGCTTCGTGCGCGACCAAGCCCGTCGAGGGTGAATCCGCGAGGCCCGCTGCATCCGTGACCGCCGCGTCGATCAACGTCGTCGCCGATACGTTCTCCATCCCGCCGAAGATGAACCCATCGACGGCCACCTGCGCGTACTTCGGATACGGGTAGCGCACGCCGGTCGCGTGCGAGAAGAACGCCAGGATCTCATCGGTCTCCGCGAACGTCGCGTCGAGAAACGGCTCGAGCCGATGTTCGGCCACGAAGTACAGCGGGATCCCGTCCCACGCGGACTCCCGCACTACGAACTCGCCGGCTGCGAGCGTCTCGAGGTACGCGGGATGCGGGAAGTTCACGCGCCAGTGCTCGATCGCGTGCTCGCCCACCTCACGACGCTCGATGCGTTCGCCCGCGGCGATCACGCTCCAAGTTCTCGGAACACGCACGGTGAGCTCGCTCGTCGCGCGCTCCCACGGCTCGTCCTGACAGGGGAACCACGCGCGCGCGTCCACGCATTCACCTTGCGTCCACACCTGCGTCGGGCCTGCCCCGCGATCCGCCGCGAAATACAGACCTCGCTTGGGTCGCCCGCCATAGTGGACGGTGAACTCGGCGAACTGCTCGAGCTCGACACGTTGGGCTAGATGGACCGTGACCGAGTCCGCGTCCTGCGAATACTCCAGCTCGACCCCGGTGACGTCGTGGACCGATTCGACCGCGAGGCCCACGAGATCGAGCTCGACCTCGGTCAGACTCGATTTCGTCGGCCAGAGACGCAGGCGACACGCGCCGTGCAGCGTACGAGTCTCTGGATCGATGTCGAGGTCGAGCGCGTAGTGCTCCACGTCGAATCCCGATTCGGGGGCACCGTCCGGACCACGAGTCGGCGATGTGCAGGCGGCAACCAGGAACAGCAGAGCAGCGCGCGACGCAGATCGACTCATTCCCGAAGGATAGCGGGCTTCGGTGGTTGCCCGATGTGCGCCGAGGCGCGAAACTCGACGCGTCTTGGACTTCCTGCTCGAGTGCGTGGGATTCCCGCCGGACTTCCCTCTCGACGAACTCGTCGGACGCGCTTTGCGCGACGGCGAGCCGGCTGCGTGGCGCGGCGATCCGCGCACGCACCGCCGTCTGCCGATCGTCGCCGGTGTCGAGCTCGCGATCGAGCGCGACACGACTCGCGATGGTTGGACCGTCGTCCCCCACTACCGACAGGAGACGCGACTGCGCGTCGCCGTCGAGGAGATCCGCAAGATCCCCGACTCGCGTTTCGACGCCCTTCTCATCGGGTGGGCCGCGCCGCCGATCCGTTCGGACGAGGACTTCTCGCGCGCGCTCGCCGAGGAGCGCGCGGGCCTCCTCACGCTGCACGAACCCGGCGCCTACCCGATCTGTGCGTATCTCACGGATGCACGGCGATTGCCAGGCTCGCTTCTCCAGGGTCACGTGCTCGCGGTCACGATCGCGGGCTTCGCGCTCGACGTCGGCTATCTCGGGCCGAACGAGGGCGTCTTCGACCGCGACGTCTTGCAGCGCGAGAGCGGCGCGAGCGTCGTGCCGCTCGGCGGCGAAGGCGATCCCGGTGGTTGCGCGGAGATCTCGGTGCGCATCCAGAGCGTGCGCCACCTGCGCAATCCGATCACGGGCGCCGACTTCGACCTCCTCAC
>CAZKIY010000488.1:0-2760 GCA_964552875.1 uncultured Planctomycetaceae bacterium | reverse complement strand
TCGAGGCGACCTTCGGTGATCGTGCCCGTCTTGTCGGAACAGATCGTGGTGACGCGCCCGATGTTCTCGACGCTGATCGCGCGCCGCACGAGGGCCTTGCGCCGCGCGAGACGATGGATGCCGACTCCCAGGAACACCGTGAAAACGACGGGGAATTCTTCCGGCAGCGCCGCGATGGCCAGCGTCACCGCGCTGAGTGCCGCGTCGACGAAGCCATGACCTTGCAGTAACCGAATCGCCGCCAGCGATACGCATAGGATCGCGGCGACGATCAGTAGAACGCGCACCAGCCTCGCGATCGCGGCCTGGAGCGGCGTGCGCGCACGCGCGCCGAGCAGCGCCGACTGGACGATGACTCCGTACAGCGTCTCCTTGCCCGTCGACGCGACGCGCAAGGCGACGCTCCCCGTGAGGAGCCGCGTCCCGGCGAATCCCCAGGAGTCGGCGTCGACCGACACCGTTCCGGTTCCGCTCGGCCACTTGCCCAAGATCGATTTGCGAACCGGGAACGCCTCGCCGGTCAGCGCGGACTCGTCGACCTGCGCTTCCATTGCCTCGACGATGATGCCGTCGGCCGGAAACGATTCGCCGACCGCGACGAACGCGAGATCGCCGGGCACGACCTCGCCCGCCGGGATCTCGACCAGGACGCCGTCGCGCTGCACGCGCGCCGAGCTCGAGAGCAGCGAGCTCAGCCCGACCGTTGAAGCGCGCGTGCGCTGGTGCAGCCACGCGTCCATGCCGGCCAACGGAAGGATCGAAACACCCAGGATGGCGGCCTCGACCCAGTCGCCGAGAACGGCGTAGAGCACGCTCGCGCTCACGAGAAACCACAGCATCGGATCCTTGGCGGTCTCGCGTGCGATGGCGAGCAGCGCGCTCTCGGGCACCTCGACGATGTCGTTCGGGCCGAACTGCGCGGCACGATCGCGGACTTCCGCGGCCGTGAGTCCTCGGGTGGCTCCGGTCAAGCCGGTGAGTCGATCGAGCGGTAGTCCGTGCTGCATGATCTCAACCGGAAGGCCGGACCCCGAGTCGATCGCGAGCGGCCCGCGGGCCCGCGATCACCCATCCGTGATCAGCGTTCGAGGAAACGCTTCGCGCTCGCCAAGTCGCGCGCGAGCCGAGCCGCGACACGGTCGCAGACGACCTTGCACAAGCGCTCGGGGACCGAGTCCGCGACTTCGTACATCACGGTCGAACCCTGCTTCCGGCGCACGACGAGTCCCGCCGACGCCAGCAGGTTCAAGTGCTTGCTGGCGTTCGCGTGCGAGAGACCGGCGTACTCCGCGAGTTCGGTCACGTTCTCCGGCCCATCGATCAATCGCTCGAGGAGCCGCAGACGCGACACCTCCGCCAGAGCGCGGAACTGCATCGCGACGAGTTCCATCGTCTCGTCGGGCATCCGCGGCTTCTGCGCGGGCGTCTTGCTCGTTCGGTTCTTCTTCGTCACGGCTTCGCGCTTCCGGTTTCGGCGGGCAGGTCGGCGCGTGCCGCCCACTCCTTCCAGGAACCGTCGTACCAGCGCGCGCCGCGAACGCCCAGGAGGTAGCGCAGCGTGAACCAGGTCTGGCTGGCCTGGTGCCCAGTGCGGCAGCTCACGATCGGCGCATCCAGTTCGGACACGCCCAGCTCGCGATAGGCGGCGACGAGGTCCGCGCGCGACTTCCAGTACAGCGCGCCGTCGACCGACACGGTGTCCTCTGTGAACTCGCGGTTCCGCGATCCGGGGATGTGGCCCGGACGCGCCTCGGTCGGCTCGACGTCGCCGCGGAAGGACTTCGGAGGGCGCACGTCGACGATCGCCGCGGAGTGTTCCGCGCTGGCGCGAGCGACGTCTTCGATCACGGCGGCGAACTCGGGGAGCGCGTCGCGTGCGACGTAGTTCGTGTCGAGCGGATGTGGGACGTCTGTGGAGATCGCGCGCCCCGCGGTCATCCACGCGGGCAGTCCGCCTTCCAGGATCGCCACGTCGCGATGCCCGGTCGACAGGAGCGCCAGCACGAGGTGCGTCGCGTCCTGCAGTTTGTCTTCCGCGTACACGACGACGGGCGACGTGTGCGCGATGCCGAGGCTGCCCCACACTCGCGCGAGATCCGCGGCCGGCAGGAGCTGGTCGCCGACGCCAGCGATCTTCGCGCGAGTCCGTTCGATCGGGACGTGCAGGGCGCCCGGGAGGTGTCCGCGCTGGTAGGCCTCGGCCGAACCGCGCGCGTCGAGGAGCACGACGTCCTGCGCATGTTCTTCGAGCCAGCGCACGGACACGACGGTCGGCTCCGAGAGTTTCACGGGATCGGTGGCGAAGGTCTCGTGCGCGGGGATCGCATCGCCTTCACCGAGCAGGACGCGTCGCGCGGCGAGGAACCGGTAGCGCTCCATGCGCGCCGTGTTCTCGTCGGCGACGCCGCGCAGGGACGGCGGCGCCAGTTCGCCCGCGCGCAGACCGTCCAAGCCGTCTTCCAGCACGCGCACGTTCGCGTGGCCGCGGCGCGCGAGTTCCGTCCACGCTTGCGCCGGGTGCGTCATGCCGTTGCTGACGATCAACACGGTCCGCTGCGCGTTCGCGGCGAGGAACACGTCCCCTTCCGCACCGAGGAGTCGCGGCAGGTCGAGGTTGACGGACGAGGCCAAGTGGAACGCGGCGTACTCGTCGGCGGGCCGCACGTCGATGATCGCGACGGAGTCGGGCTCCGTGAGCACGCGCGACACGAAGTCGGCTGCGGTCATGTGGTCTGCGGCGGATTCGACGTCGCTCGACCA
>CAZKIY010000487.1:0-2770 GCA_964552875.1 uncultured Planctomycetaceae bacterium | reverse complement strand
CGCCGCGCGCGCGGCGGCATGCGCGATGCGCTGTCCATGGCGGACCAACTGCTCTCGCTCGTCGGTTCCGCGCCCAAGGTCGCGGATCTCGAGCGACTGTCGGCCGAGGGCGGAGCGGATCTCGCGGATCGCATCCTCGCCAGCCTCGCCGCGGCGGATCGCGCGGGCGTGATCGAGGCGCTACCGGAAGGCGAGGGCAGCGAAGTCGACATCGTCGGCGCCCTGCTCGATCGCTTGCGCGCGATGCTCGTCGTGGCGCTGCTCGGGCCGGAAACGCCATTGGTGCAGCTCGAGGCGGTCGAACGCACGACCCTGGCGGAGCGCGCCGCACGCATCGGACTCCCGCGCATCGAAGCCTGGATCGAGGAACTGGTGCTCGCGCGCGAACGCATGGCGCGACTCGCTTCCCACGGTCGCGTGCTGCTCGAGGTCGCGCTGCTCGACATGGCACGGCCGGAGTCCTCGATCTCGTTCGCGGAGCTCGAGCGCCGGCTCGTCGCGCTCGAGTCGCGGCTCCAAGGAATGCCAGTGGTCGCGCCGACTGCGCGTCCATCCGCTGCAACTCCGGCGGCGAATGCCGCGACCAGCGCACCGACGATCGTGCCCCGCCCCGTAGACGACTTCGTGCCGCGCCGTGCGCCGCCGGCGACAGAGCGCGCGCCCGCACCGGCACCGTCCGCGTCGGCACCAGCGGCGTCGGCACCAGCCGCGTCGGCCTCGTACGCCCCGACGCCGCCGAGCAGAGCCGCGCGATCGGCACCCACGGATTCCGCTTCACCGAGTGGCGCGTCGACGCCGCGCGTGGTCCCGAGGGAGTTGCGTTCCGAGGACGCCGCTCCGTCCGACGCCCCGCGTCCGCGCATCGCGGGCAACGCGGATGCGTGGGACCGATTCCTCGAAGCTCTCGCCAAGTCTTCGGCTTCGCTGGCCGAGACGTTGCGCCTGCGCGGAAAGCTCGTCGATCTCACCAACGGACGCGCGCTCGTCCAGCTCGCGAACCTGCGCGAGGCCGAGCGGGTCGCGGTCATGGACTCGGCGAACCAGAAGAAGTGCTCCAGCGTCTTCTCGGCCGTCGTGGGCACGCCTACGAGCGTCGTCCTCGAGGACCAAGCCGGGGCGAAGAAGTCGCGGGATGCGTACACCGGCAAGGTCGCGGAACTCTTCGGCGGCCGCATCGAGGACGACGGATGAGCGGCACGTTCGGCGAGATGGGCAACCTGCTCAAGCAGGCTCAAGAGATGCAACGCGGGCTCGAGCGCGCGAAGAAAGAGCTCGAAACGGTGCGCATCGAGGGTCGCGCCGGCGGCGATGCCGTGCGCGTCGAAGTCGACGGCAACGGTGTCGTCCTGCGGGTCATGATCCACGCCGACGCAGGTTCGGACGCGCGCTTGCTCGAGGAGATCGTGCTCGCCGCCTTGCGCGACGCGCAGGGACGCGCCGCGCGCCAGCGCGAAGAGAAAATGGGCAAGCTCATGGGCGGCCTGCCGCTGCCCGGTCTCTCCTGAAGTCGCACGAACCGTGGCGTACCCGGAACCTCTCGAAGCGCTCGTCGCGGCCTTCGAACGCTTCCCCGGCATCGGTCGGCGCAGCGCGGAGCGCTTGGCCTTCCACGTCCTGCGCGATCCCGAAGCGCAGAAGCTCGCGGCCGCGATCGTCCGTGCGCTGGACGAGACGCGACGGTGCTCGACGTGCGCGAACATCAGCGCCGAGGATCCTTGTCCGATCTGCGCCGATCTCGCGCGCGACGCCGGCATCATTTGCGTCGTCGAGGAACCGCGGCACGTCGAGGCCTTCGAGCGTTCGGGCGCGTTTCGTGGGCGCTATCACGTCCTGTTCGGTGCGCTGAATCCGGCGGATGGAACCGAGGAACGGCATCTGACGACGAAGAAGCTCGTGGCGCGCGTCGCATGCGGCGGAATTCGCGAGGTCGTGCTCGCCACCGACCCGGATGCCGAGGGCGAAGCGACCGCGCTCGCGGTGCTCGAAGCGCTCGACAAGCTGCCCGACCCGCGTCCGATCGTGACACGCATCGCACGCGGCGCTCCGGCGGGTGCGGCGCTCGAGTACCTGCACAAGGGCGTGCTCGAAGACGCGCTCGTCGGTCGGCGCCCCGTCCGCCGACGCGGACCGGCGTGATGCGCAACGTCCGTTTGCTCGTGGCCTACGACGGTTCGCGGTTCTTCGGCTGGCAACGCCAGGACGGCTTCGATTCCGTCCAACAGTCCCTCGAGGAAGCCGTGCTCGCCGCGACGGGCGCGCGTGCGGCAGTCCACGGCGCAGGACGGACGGACACCGGCGTCCACGCGCTCGGACAAGTCGCGAGCCTGTGTCTCGACACGCGCCTCGACGACGATCGCTTGCGCCATGCCGTGAACGCCCACCTTCCCGGGGGCGTCGTCGTCCGCGAGGCCGAGACCTGCGCCGACGATTTCCACGCGCGCTTCAGCGCGATCGGAAAGCGTTACGCCTACCACGTCGTCACGACACGTTTTCGTCCGGCCTACGGCGCCGAACACGCGCACTGGTCGTCGTGGCCGCTCGACGTCGCGCGCATGCGCCGCGCTGCGAGGGTTCTCGTCGGTACGCAGGACTTCGCGGCGTTCGGGAACACCGGCTCGCCGCGTTCGACGACCGTGCGCACGATCCAGCACCTACGCTTCGTCGCGCGCCGCGAGCGGTTCTTCTTCGTGATCCAGGGCGACGGCTTTCTCTACAATATGGTGCGCACGATCGCGGGCACGTTGATCGACGTGGGGCGGGGCAAGATCGG
>CAZKIY010000486.1:0-2774 GCA_964552875.1 uncultured Planctomycetaceae bacterium | reverse complement strand
CTCTAGAATCTCCGCAATAGCCTGAGTGGGTGTACGCAACGCGCGCACTGTAGCGGCCAGCCCCAACGGACGAGCCCACGTCCGACGAACTAGACCCCCTCGGTTCCGAAGCCCTCTCCCGATGTCCCGAGCCTCCTACGCGGCCCACTCCGCTCTCGTCCTCGTCGCGCTGGCCCTCGGTGCGTGCTCGGGGGGATCCGAGACCTCCGGCGACAAGGCGCCCGCCGTGCGACAGCGCGAGGCCGCGCGTGTGCGGACCGCACCCGTCGAGCAGCGCGAGATGGTGCGCACGATCTCGACCACGACGACGGTCGAGTCCGAGCGCGAGATCGAACTCGTGCCGCGCACGAGCGGCCTCGTGACGCGGGTGGACGTCGAGGAGGGTGACTGGGTCGAGCCCGGCGCGGTGCTGGCCGAACTCGACCGGCGCGAAACCCAGACGGCGATCCACTCGGCTCGCATCGCCTTGCAGGAGGCCGAGGACGCGGCCAAGCAGGCTCAGTTCGCCCTGCTCGACGCACAGAACAAAGTCGCCACCACGAAGCTGCGGTGGGAGCAGGCGACGCGCGAGCACGACCGCAACGAGAAGGCCGGGATGATCTCGGCGCAGGCCCTCGACAACCTGCGGGTGGTGCGCGACACGGCGAAGTCGGAGCACGACGGAGCCCTGCTCGCCGTCGAACGCGCGCAGAGCGACATCCAGGCGCTCGGGACGCAGAAGTCCAAGGCCGAGGTCGGGTTGGAGCGCGCCGAGCTCGAAGACAGCTACATGGTCGTGACGGCCCCGTTCGCGGGGACGATCGCGCTGCGCATGCTCAAGGTCGGTGACACGGCCGGGAAGGTGCGGGACGCGGTCGGCCAGATCGCGCCGGCCTTCGTACTCACCGACGCGCGGGCGTTGCGCGCCATCGTTTACCGCCCACAGCGCGAGATGCCCATGTTCCTCGCGGCGCAGAAAGCGGATCGGCAGGCCGCGCTCCAGAAAGGCGAGGGGGCCGCCCTCGAGATTCGCGTGACCGCCGAGGCCATCCCCGGCCGCACGTTCGCTGGGGAGATCCGACTCGTGAGCCCTTCGATCGATGCCAAGTCCGGGTCGTTCCGCGTCACGGTGAGACTGCCCGCGGCCGAGCCCGGGGAGCCGGGACTCCTGCCCGGGATGCTCGTGAGGCTCGAGATCGTCACCGAGCGCCACCCGGAGGCGCTCGTGGTCCCGAAACGCGCACTGCGCCGCGAGGGCGGCTCGAACTTCGTGTTCGTGGTCGAGGCGAACCGCGCACGCCGCCTCGAGGTCGTGGAAGGGTTGTCGGACGACGAGTACACCGAGGTGCTGCCCCACGGCGGCGCGCAGCTCGCGGCCGGCGCGCGCGTGATCGTCGTCGGCAACCGCGAGATCGAAGACGGCGCCGAGGTCCAGGAAGAGAGCGCACCGGCGCCCGTCGTGGTGCCTGCGGCGGATCGCGCGGCGTCCGAACCGGCCGTGACCGAAGCCTCGAAGGGCTGACGCATGGAACGCCGCGGAGGGCTTCACGCCGTGCTCGCGCTGGTCACGGCGCGCCCGGTCGCAGTCACGATGATCGTCGTCGCATCGGCGGTCTTCGGTTGGGTCTCGTTCTCGAAGTTGCGCGTCGATCTCCTCCCCGAGATCGGCTACCCGACGCTCACCGTCCGCACGACGTGGGCCGGTGCGGCACCCGAGGACATCGAGGATCGCATCAGCGAGCGCGTGCAAGAAGCGCTCTCGACGCTGCCGCGACTCGTGCGCGCGAGTTCGGTGTCACGCGCCGAGACGAGCGACGTGAACCTCGAGTTCGAGTGGGGCACGCCGATGACCTTCGCGGTCCAGGACGTGCGCGACCGACTCGACACGATCTTCCTGCCGCCCGGCTCGGAGAAGCCGCTGATCCTGCGCTACGACCCGAATCTCGATCCGGTGCTGCGGATCGCGGTGTCCTTGGCCGACGACGCGCGCGGCCGCGTCACGGGGTCGGAGACGGACCCGGCGAAGCAGCGCGAGCGCGAACTCGTTCACCTGCGCTGGCTCGCGGAAAATCGGATCCAGCGTGAGTTGGAAACGATTCCGGGCGTTGCCGCCGTGCAAGTGCGCGGCGGCCTCGTCGAGGAGATCAAGGTCCGCGTCGACCCGTTCCGGATGGCGGCACAGGGCCTCGATCCGAAGCAGATCGGCGAGCGACTCGCGCAGGAGAACCTCAACGCGTCGGGCGGACTCATCCGCGAGGGTTCCACCGAGTACCTCGTCCGGACGTTGAACGAGTTCACGCAGGTCGAGGAGATCGCGGACCTCGCGATCGTGCGCCGGAACGGCGCCGCGATCCGTGTGCGCGACGTCGCGACGACGGAACGAACGCACGCGGAGCGCGAGGTCGTGACGCGTGTCGACGGACGCGAAGCCGTGGAGCTCGCGCTCTACCGCGAAGCGGGCGCCAACATCGTCGCGGTCGCTGACGCGGTGCTCGCCAAGGTCTACGGGAGCAAGGAACAGCGCGAGGCCGCTGCGCGGATGGGGAAGGACGGCAACGACTCCGGCGGAGTATCCGGCGGCGGCATGCAGGCCGGCGGCGGATTCGGCGAAGGAGTGGCCCTCACGCAACTCGCTCACTTGCTGCGCAAGGACGCGCGGTTCGAGACGCTCTCCGACCAATCGACGTTCATCCGCGACTCGATCGAGGACGTGAAGAGCTCGGCCTGGTTGGGCGTCCTGCTCACGGTGCTCGTGATCCGGCTCTCGCTGCGAGCCCTGGTCCCGACGCTGATCA
>CAZKIY010000485.1:0-2782 GCA_964552875.1 uncultured Planctomycetaceae bacterium | reverse complement strand
GGCAGTACGGCTTCGAGGGGATCTACATGGGCGTGCCGGCGATCCTCGGGAAGGATGGCGTGGAGCGGATCGTGGAGATCCCGCTCGATCTCGATTCACGCGCGCAGATGCAGAAGACGGCGGGGGCGATCCTGGCGGATGTGCAGCTGCTGCGAGACAAGAAGCTAATGTGAAACATGCCGATCATTGTTCATGGACGATCAGTTACTGACGGACGGCTCTCGATCCTTTGCCCTTTTTGTCTACAACGCACAGCAGTGAGTCCGGCACCGCTGGGGCTGCAGCGAGATCCGGTCTATGGGACCTATCACACGCCTCAAGGTGAGTGGTGGATTGGGATCTGCAACTACTGCCACGCACCGTTGCTCGTCTTGAACCGTGGAGATCGCGTGTATCCCACTCCGCAGCCAGAGCCGGTGAGCGAGGCCATACCTCAGGAGGTTGGACTAGACCTTCTCGAGGCTCGCATGTGCCTGGGTATCGGTGCTTGGCGTGCCGCTAGTGTGATGGCCCGTAGATCGATAGAAGGAGCTGCGGCAGTACACAAGGCAGCTGGATCAACGCTGAAGGCGCTCATTCAGTCTCTTACAAAGCAGCAAGTCATTACGCCTCGCATGCAGGAATGGGCAGAAGAGGTACGCGAGCTCGGGAATGATGCAGCACATGCTGGTTCCCCAGAAGTCACCAAAACGGACGCCGAGGAAATCGTCGAGCTCGCCAGCGCCATCTTGGATGGCCTCTTCGTAAAGCCTGCCCTTGCTAAGGCTGCGACTTCACGCCGGAGAGCGAAGGATGACGCCAAGGACGTCAGCTAGGTGTTTCGTCGCACGGGTCCTCTGCGAGGCTTCTGCACCCTGGGTTCTATCCTCGACAGGTACGCCTCAGGCCGAGTAGTGCCAGCACAGGCTTGGTGATCGCGAACGGTCAGCGCGTCAGCACCGGCAAGTACTCGCGCCACGGTCCGACGTCGGCGGCGTAGCGCTTCGCCATCACGCGTGCGATCTGCGCGATGTGGCCGAGGTCGTGCACGACCCACGTCGCGATCAGATTCCCGAGCGTGACCTCACCCAGCGCGGGGTGCATGCCGCGCCGATCGAAGTCCGAGTCGTCGAGCTTTGCTGCGCGCAAGTCCGCGATCGTTCCGCGACGCAGGTGCGCGAACTCGTCCAGCAGATCCACGAGGCTCTTGCCCGTGCTCTCGCGCTCCTGCGCGAAGCGATCGAACGGGTCGAACGCGCGCGCGGTGCCGTGCTCGAGCACGATCCGCATCCGTGGGATCCAATCCGCGCGCTCGCCGTGGATCAGGTGACCGACGACGTCGTACGCCGACCACGTCTTCGGACCTTCGTTGCACGTGGTCCAGCAGTCGGGCAACCCCTCGAGCTGCGCGCGCAACACGGCGGGCGTTCGCTCCAGGACGGCGATCGATTCAGGCAGGGAGAGCGCGCTCATTGCTGCAGGCTAACGCGGAGGAGCTTCGGTCGGACGTGAGCACAGGGCCTCGAGGCCGAAACGCACGCCTGTTCGCGATCGGACCACTGCATTCGCCGCAGAGGCCTCGGACCATCCCGCAGCGCGCTCGTCACGCTCTCCTCAGCGCTTCGCCGCTGGCGCGAACCACACCGGCTCGTTGCCGGGCTTCCACTTGATGTTGCAGCCCAGGCTGCCGTGTTGTGCGACGGCGACCGGCTTCTTGCCGAGCACCGCGTCCGCGGCCGCGCGCAGGTCGGAGCCGGTCACGGGCGTCGGTTGCTCCGGCCGCGCGGCGTCGAAGCGACCGCGGTAGACCAGCATGTGCGCCGAATCAAACAGGAAGAAGTCCGGCGTGCAGGCCGCGCCGTAGGCCTTCGCGACGTCCTGCGTCTCGTCGAACAAGTACGGGAACGTGTAGCCGGCGTCGCGCGCTTCATCGCGCATCTTCTCGGGCCCGTCGGCCGGATGCGTCGCGACGTCGTTGCTGTTGATCGCGACGATCGCGAGGCCCTTCGAGCCGTAATCGCGACCGAAATGCGCGAGCCCGGCGCGGATGTGCTTCACGAACGGGCAGTGATTGCAGATGAACGCGACGAGCAGCGGCTTGCCGGCAAAATCGTCGCGCTTGACGGTCTTGCCGTTCGTGTCGGCGAGAGCGAAGTCTGGCGCGATCGTGCCGAGGGCGAGCCGTTGCGTGGAAGAGGTGAGGACCATGTCGGGAGCGTACGTCGTCCGGGGGTAGCTGGGCACCCTCGAGAAGCACGGCGAGAGTCCGACGCGGTGCTCTCCAAGCTCGAACCGTGCTCATGGAAGCTCGACGGTCCGGTCGGACGACGCGGCGGCAGCGCCGAGCCCTTACCGGTTCGTCGGGTGCGGGCCAGCACCGGACCTTGGGTCGAACTCGCGCGTCGACGATGTCGCGCGGTTGCGGCCTCTCGCCCGGCGACCCGCGTCGCTAGGATCCCCGCCTCGAATCCCGCAACCCGACCCACGACGATGCCCACGCACCGCACCGAATCCGACTCCTTCGGTCCCATCCAGGTTCCCGCCGACGCTCTCTGGGGCGCGCAGACGCAGCGCAGCTCGGAGAACTTCAAGATCGGCGGTCACCGCTTCACCCGGCCGATGATCCGCGCGCTCGGAGTCGTCAAGAAGTCCGCGGCTCTCGCGAACATCGACCTCGGCGACCTCTCGATGCTCGGGAAGAAGGAGCAAAAGGCGCTCCTCCAAGCCTGCGACGAGGTCATCGAGGGGAAGCTCGACGCGCACTTCCCGCTCGTCGTGTGGCAGACGGGTTCGGGCACGCAGT
>CAZKIY010000484.1:0-2786 GCA_964552875.1 uncultured Planctomycetaceae bacterium | reverse complement strand
ACACGCTCGACGCGCAAGCCCTCGATCTCGGTCGGCGTCGCTTCGGCACGGTCCTGAACGGCCGTGACCAAGAGGGTCTCGTGCCCCGCATCGCGCAACGCGCGCGCGAGCTGGTACGTCAGCCGCACGGACGATCCGATCCGCGGATCCGACAGGTCGTTCAAGAAGAGGACGCGCACGGCCGTCACTCTCGCGTTCCGGCTTGGCGACCCGCGACGTCGATCGCGGCTGCCTCGAGAACGCGCGCGTCCTCGACGTCCGTCGGGGTCGGTCCGCCGAAAACGCCGTTCTTCGAGCGGTACATGAGCCAGTAGATGTACCCGACGTGAACGAGAACCCACGACTGGTAGAGCGCGAGCCCCCAGGCTGCTCCGGTCCACTTCACGCTGACGACGAGCACGAAGTTGAGCGGGATCGTGATCGCGGCACCGAGTGCGGTGAGCCAGATCCAGGCCTTGACACGATTCGTCGCGATGTAGAACGAGTCGACCGCGGCCGCGAAACCGTAGGGCGCGGTCCCGACGGCCAGGATCAGCGCGAACGCGAATACCGGCTCGGCGTAGTCCGTCGGGAAGATCGCGCCGACGACGAGCGGAATCGCCATGAGCGCCAACGCGAGCAGCAACGTGAGCGCGAACCCGGTCAAGAGCGTGACTCGATTGAAGAGTCGGCGCAGACCGATCCAGTCTTTCTTGCCCGCCAATTCGGCCAAGGCCGGCAACGCCGTGCGCGCGACGGCGGGCATCGGAATCGTCGCGAGCTGCACGATGCGTTGCGCGATGTGGAAGTAGCTCACCCACTCCGTGCCCACGACCTTGGCGATGATCAAGCGCGGGAAAATGTTCAAGAACAGCGCCGTGCCGTTCTTGAGCAATCCGACGCGGATCCCGAGGCGCATCCCGCGCCACAGCGGGACCTCGCGCATGCGACGCACGATTTCGCGAGCGCCCGGCAACGGCGGACCACCGTCGTGGCGCGCACCGGCGTAGAGTTCCAGCGCGAGGATCGAGCCGAAGATCGCCGACACGACGGCTCCGATCACTGCGCCGAGCGGCGATCCCGTGATCGCGGCGCCGAGCACCACGAGGAAGAAGCGCACGACCTCGTCACCGTTCTCCACTTGCGCCAGCGCGCGCATGCGGCGCGTGCCTTGGAACGCTACGGCGGCGACGGTGCGCGGTAGATCGAAGAGCGGCTCGAGGCACAGGATGAGCGCCCACACGCCGACCTCGCGCGAGTCGTAGAACCGCTCGCCGAACCACGGCAACGCGAACCAGCCGACGACGAGGACGCCCAGGCCGAACACGAGCCCCGACTTCGCGACGAACGCGATCCAACCGGCGGTTTTCTCATGGTTGCCGCGCACGTGGGCTGCGGCGATCTGACTGATCGTCGCCGGAACGACGCCGGTGTTGATCAGGAAATGCAGCAGCCCCTGCAGCGCGATCGCGACGACGAAGGCGCCCTGTCCGCGCGCGCCGAGCAAGTACGCCAGCACGACGGTGGACGCGAATTGACTCGCTTGGTTGATCGCGCTCGCGACTTGGAGCGTCGCGGTGTCGCGGAAGAAGCGACTCTTCACGACCTGTGCGAGGCGGTCCCTCACGAACGGGCCCCGAGAACCGCAGCGTAGACCTCGAGAATCCTCGCCGCGTTGTCGTCCCACGACGAATTCGCCGCGTGCGCGCGACCTCCGGTCGCGAGGCGCTCGCGCAACGCGTCGTCGCGCAGCACGCGTTCGAGCGCGATGCGCACCGCGGAGAGGTCCTGCGGCACGAGCAACCCGCTCACGCCGTCCAAGATCGCGTCCTCGGCGCCGCTGCGCAGCGTCCCGATCGAAGGTGTTCCGCAGGCCGCGGCTTCGAGGTAGACGATGCCGAAGCCCTCGAAACCG
The DNA here is from genome assembly GCA_964552875.1 of uncultured Planctomycetaceae bacterium. Classification (GTDB taxonomy): domain Bacteria; phylum Planctomycetota; class UBA1135; order UBA1135; genus JAEUHZ01. The sequence continues at coordinate 892 of CAZKIY010000484.1, read as the reverse complement.
CCGTCCGCGGCATCGACCGGAGTGTGCAGGAACACGCGCGCTCCTTGCAGCAACGCGACCTTCTCGTCCTCGGCGATGTTGCCCACGAAGTGCACGCGGTCGAGCACGCCGGCGCGCCGCGCCGTCTCTTGCAGCGAGCGTTGGTATTCGTCTCCCGTCGCATGCCCGACGAGGACGTGATGGAGTTCCGGTCGAGCCGGCGCGATCGCGCAGAAAGCTCCCAGCGACAAGTGGTGCCCCTTGCGCTCCTTGACCTCGCCGATCGCGAGCGTGAAGGGCCTCCCGCTCCACGGACGCGTCGGCGCCGCGCGACGTGTCGCATAGTGCGCCGCCAACACGGCGTTCGGGATCACGTGGACGCGTTCGCGAGCGAGGTCCGCCTGCGGCAGACGTTCGAACAATCGATCGCGCGTGTGACGACTCACGGCGATGAGCGCATCGAGCCCGCGATACGTGGCGCGCGCCCGCTCGGCGTGGCGCGCGGTCAAGAGCGGCTGCACGCTGTACGTCCCGTGCGCCGTGGCCACGATCGGTTTCCCGGCGAGGCGTGCGCCGCGCAACGCAGTCCACGAGTGCGGGTAGTCCTTGATCGCATGGACGAGGTCGACGCCGCGCGCCGCGAGCGCGATGCGCGGCACCGCGAGCGCCGCGTTGACCCAGAACCGCGCCGGGCTCATGTGGAAGAAGTAGTCGGGCGGCAGGACGACCTCGACGTTCCAGCGAGGCGGCACCTCGGCCGAGGTCGGTCGGTGCTTGCGCGCGAGCAGGATGCGCGGCTCGAAGTCCGGGCGCGCGCGCTCGAGCGCCTGGACGAGGCGCACCGTGTACCGCCCGACGCCGTCGAGGTCGGACAAGGAGTCGGTGAGGAACAGGACGCGCATCGTTCGGGGCG
>CAZKIY010000483.1:0-2794 GCA_964552875.1 uncultured Planctomycetaceae bacterium | reverse complement strand
TTCGTTGACGGAGAGCTCCTGCCGAACACCCCGACCGTCCACATAGGCGACTAGATGCCTCCGTGCGTCGTAGATGAGGTCGGTCGTGCGATCGATTGGCGCTGGCGAGGGCAGCGTCGCCTTGTTCCGGCCGATGTCTGTCGCGAGGGCACGCGGCACAAGCCAAGCGAACTGCGCTGAGAAATCCCCGGCGTAGGGCAATGCTGTATCCTCGATCGTGCGCCGCGGCAGACCCCCGGTCGTTCCGACGGCGCTACCGCCCCCCGCATCACTCAGCCCGTCCGAGTTGACGTCGTCCCACGGTGTGTAGCCGAAGAGAGTGACGTTCTCCTCGGCGTCGGTCTGCGAGGTCACCTGACCGAAGGCGTTGTAGGTCCACGACGTGATGGCCTGTTGAGTCGCGTCCCCTTCAACGGACGATTGGTGGTCGACGCCGAACGGTGCTTGTGCCAGTGAAACGCTCGGCGCGATGCGCTGGATCACGTGACCACGGACGGGAACTGTGCCCGCTACACCGCCCACACCGTCTCCGTTCAGGTCCGCATTCCTCACGAACAGAGCGAGCAGATCGCGCGACTCGGTCTCGGTGATCCCGAGCAGCACCGCGATCGCAGGCGCTACATCGTTCGGAGCCCCCGCCGTCGCGCTGCCTTCCATGTAGTCGAGGACGAACTCGGTTCTCCACGTCGCGTTGCGTGGGTCGGCGCGCGCGAGCAGGTGATTGAAGACTGGATCCCACTCGTACGTCGTCGTAATCGAGTCGTAGTTGGGCTCGAGATCCGGAGCGAAGCCGCGGCTGTGCGTGATCGAGGCGAGATTGCCGGCCTGAAAGCGAGTCGTCGCCGGATGATAGGTGCGTGTTTCGATGTTGCCGCGCGGTCGAGTGACCTCTGTGATTTCGCCCTCGGCGTTGTAGCGGAACTTCGTGCGGAGAATCGCGCCCCCCTCCACGAACTCTCCCTTCAAGACCAAGTGGGCCGATGCATCGAACCAGTACTGCGTCACATTGGAGCGCCGATCGGCGACGTAGGTGACGATCGAAGCCGGACCGAGGTCTGTGTAGCCGGTCGGCAGTGAGAGCTGCGTCGAGTACTGGTACTGAATCGTGCCGCTTCCCAGAACCTGACTTTGGACCCAGCCGTTCTTCCAACTGGCCTCGGAGAAGTAACTGAACGTGACGTAAGCGGTCGTCAAGCCGCCTGCAACTTCGCGCGGCCTTATGACCTTGTGGAGCAGGTGATCAAGCGGACCCGTGTAGGTGTACTGCTCCGTCCTCCCCGACGGGAAGTCGTTGAGCCCGGTGGATGTCACCGTGGGCGAGCGCGCAGAGATCAGATCCCCGTTGACGTCGTACCCGTAGCGGACTTCACGGCCTGCGAAGTCGATGACCTTCTCGAGGCGCACGAGCCCGGCGGCCGGTGACACGTAGTGAAAGGTGATCTCGCGGCCGAGCGTGTCCGTGATCTTCTGGAGGCGGCCTTCGAACGGAACGGACTCTGCGGCCGTGAAGTAGTCGAGGACCAGGTGGTTCCCACTGGCGTCCTCGATCATGAACAGTCGGTACGAGTACGTTCGCGAGGGCAGCGGGGCGTACTCGAAGTACGACTTGCTCCCATGTCGTGCGCGCAGCACCCACACCGTCGGGCTGCCGGGTAGCTGCGCGATGCGTGTGTAAACGCCGCTCGATCCGAAGAAATCCGAGGAACTCGCCGCCTTCACATAGGTGTCGACGCGGTTGTTGCCGTTCTGGAGTCGGCCCGTTACGCGGGCCTCCCAGGACGGATCTGCGTCGAAGTCGATACGTTGGTCGTAGGCGAACTCCCATCCGAAGCCCATCACGCCGTCTTCTTGTGCGCGCTTCGAGTTGTAGCGGCGTGTGAGTTCGAAATGGAGACCGCGTCCGGGTATCACGAGGTCGGTCGCGCGGTAGCTCACCGCGCCGTTGTGCAGCAGCACCGGATCGGCCGTGTCGTTGTAGGTGTCCGCGATCTCGACGGGCGATTGGCCGCCAGGGCAGGTGTCGCACGTCGCCTGCGATGCGGAGACGTCGCCATCCGTTCGGAGAGGCGGATCGTCGCAGGTCGGTATCCCGTTGACACCCGGGCCGTCCTTTTCGAGGTCCTCTGTGATGAAAGCCGGCGGGTCGCTGGCTTGCGCGAGCGCACGGCTGCTCCCGGCGAGGAGGAGAGTCAGAGCTGTGAGAACGATGGAAACGACGGCCGACATCGGTGAGCCTCGGGATAGGCGCTGGCTGGTGAACGATCCAAGCGTTCGATCGCGCCTGGATGCGGGGGCGGCGCGTCGAGCAGGGTCTCGATTCGAAACGGGACGCGGAGATCACCACGAGCGCGGACCGGTTTCAAGTGGGATTGAGTGAGGTTCGCAACAATCTTGGCCTCGGATTGGACCGTCCACACGTGTCGTTGCTCGCCACTTCCTGGTGCGAAAGCGTGCGTAGTGCTCGTCGTGTTGATCATCGGACGTCGGGAGGCAGCGCCCGCCGCCCGAAGATGCTCGCGCGGCGCAGATCCACGACCGGCTCCCACTTCGTCTTCCAGCCGTACGGCGTCAGCTCGCGCACGTCGCTCACCTGCCCGATCCGGAGCGGCACGTCGCGCAAGTACGTCCGCGGGTCGACGTCGTGCTCCTTGCACGTCGCGATCAGGCTGTACATCACCGGCGCGGTCTCGCCGCCTTTCCTTGAGGAATCTACCGATCGGCCACGCGATGCGTCGCCCCGCCGCCCGCCCGACCACCACCGATCCGCCAGGCGAACCGAGAGTCCTCACCACCT
>CAZKIY010000482.1:0-2796 GCA_964552875.1 uncultured Planctomycetaceae bacterium | reverse complement strand
GCGACATCACCGTGGATCGCCTGAACGCGATCGAGGGCGAGCGCATGACCTCGCAAGGCACGGTCGGTTCGGCGCGCTGAACGCGGACGATTCCACCGACTTCGACGACGGATCCCAGCGATACCCCCAGCGTTTGCCCCGGCAGACGGCGCGCGTGAGCGTGCGGCCCGATGCGAGTCTGTGCGGCGACGGCGGCTCGACCCGCGCCGCAGTTCAGGCGGAATCCCCGAGCGATCCTGCTAGTTCTGGCGAATCCATGCGACGCAGCGCGACGGGATGCGGCGAGTTCGAGCGCGCGGCCGAATCGGTCCCCGCGCCGTCCGTGCGACGGTGGATGCCGCGAAGGTGCGCGACGGACGCGCCGACCTCGCCGCGCTCTTCTCCGGCGCGCGGCGCGTGACCGTCGCCAAGGGCAAGAAGTCGGCCGAATTCGAGCTCGCGCGCGGCGCGCCGCTCCCGGACGAGCTGGCCGACGCAATCCTCGGGCCGACCGGCAACCTGCGCGCGCCGGCCGTGCGCGCGGGCAACACTTGGCTCGTCGGATTCCACCCGGATTCCTGGGACCGCGCGCTGGCTTGAAGCGCTTCAGCGCAGACCGCGCAGGCGCGCCGCGATCCACGGCATCAGCGCGAGCACGAGCAGCCCGTACGGCATGAGCGCGCCGCGGTCGACGCGGTACTCGTCCGCGATGCGTTCCCACGAAAAGCCGCGCGCGTACCGGCCCAGCGCGACTTCGAATGCCAGCGTCGCGGCGAGCCACAGCGCGCCGACGAGCAGGCACTGGCGCGTCGTGCGCGCTCCCAGCCAGCGCGCGCAGAGGATCGGGATCGTCACGCAGATCGCCGTCCCGACGACGAAGCCGATGCGGCCCGCGAGCTCGGCTCCGACGCGCGGCTCGAGCCACAGGCCGCGCGCCGTGCCGTGCGCGCTCTCGACCGCGATGAAGAGGAACCACACCGCGATCGCGCGCAGCCAGGGGACCGGACGGCTCGAAGTGTCGTGCACGCGGCGCGGATCAGTCGGCCCGCTGCGAGCGCAACCAGTCCAGGGTCGCGCGCACCGCTTCCGGCCAAGGCGTTCGCCGCGGTTCGCCGATCAGGCCGGCGAGCTTCGCGCCGTCGAAGGCGATCGGCCGCGCGTAGTGCGGGGTCATCGGCAGGAACGCGCGCAGCTCGCTGTCGAAGCGGCTCGCGATCCACAAGAGGACCGGGCCCGCGCTCTGGACGCGGACGCGGCGGCCGAGGATTCCGCCGCAGATCTCGGCCAGCGCGCGCGCCGACATGGGGCCGCTCCCGGGGACGATCCAGCGTTGACCGAAGGCGGCGGGTCTCGACGCGACCTCGATCGCCGTGCGCATCGCGTCGGGCACGTAGATCCCGTCGCGCTCGACGTCCGCCGAGCCGACCGCGTTCATCGGCTTCCCCCGCAAGGCCTGCGCGAGCGACTGCTGCCAGCTGCTCGCGCGCACCTCGGGCCCGAAGAAGTCCGGGAGCTGGAGCACGCACGCGCCGGCCTCGAGCAGGACGTCCTCGGCCTCGCGGCGCCAACGCACCCACGGCGGACCGCCCTCGCGCGGGTGAGACTCGTCGACCGGCAGGCGACGCACGGGGAGAAAGCTCCAGAAGCTCGAGATCTGGACGCAGCGCGCCCCACTCGCGCGCAGTGCGCCGGCCAGCGCGCGCGCGACGACGGGGTGCTGCGCCATCTGCGCCGCGGGCAGCCCGATGCAGTCGTACACGAGCGCGCACCCGTCGACGGCACGGGCCGCGCCCTCCGGCGTGGCGACGTCGAGGGCGCGCACTTCGACGGGCAGACCCGCGAAGACGCGGCGCAGGCGCGCCTCGTCACGGGCCACGACGCGCACGGGTTGCGCGGACGTGGCCAGGAGTCGCGCGAGGTGGATGCCCGTGGGACCGCTGGCACCGAGGACGGCGATGGGGGCTCTCAGTGTCATGGGCGCACGAGGATAGGCGGATCCCGGCGTCGTCGCGCAGTGTCGTGCGCGGACCCACGGACCTCCGGCCCGCGCGCGTCACGGGGTTCCGGACGCGGAGGGATGTCCGCAGGTCGCGGCGAACGGTCGCGCGCCCTGACTCCCGCGAGAGGCGGCGATGATCGCGCCGTTGATTGCGACCGGCGTCGATCCCGAGCGTCTGCCCAGGTGCGAACGCACGGACCGCGAGATCGAGCGCCAGAATCACGCGCGGGAGGTCGATGTAGACATCGGTGGCTACCATTCCCGCATGAAGGCCGTCGGCATCGAAACGCTCGAGCACCGGCTCGACGCACACCTGCGGCTCGCGCGGACCGGCGAGGTCGGGCTCGTCGCGGATCGAGACGTGTTCCCCTCAGGATCCGGGCCGCGACGTGCGGGCCGAACCCGTGGCGTCTCCGATCCCGTGTTGACGACGGACATCGGGAACGGACTGCCGACTCCGGCCACCCGCACGGGCGCGCCTCCGATCGCCGGCGGCCCCGAGTTCACCCTCGAGACCATCCTGCGCGAGCTGCGCGCGGACCGTGACTCGCGGTGAACGCCGACGACGACACGCGACAGCGCGAGTGCGACCGCGCCCTCTGCTTCGAAGTCCTCGAACCGTGACCGCGACGACATCCGAGCGACCGGGGCGGCGCCTGCGCGTGCTGCTGACCTCGCCGATCTTCCCGCCCGACCTCGGCGGTCCGGCGACCTACGTGCCGTCGCTCGGCCGCTTCCTCGTCGAGCGCGGTCACGACGTCCTGGTCGTCGCGTTCTGCTCGGATCCCGAACCGAAGGGTTGGCCGTTCCGCGTCGTC
>CAZKIY010000481.1:0-2808 GCA_964552875.1 uncultured Planctomycetaceae bacterium | reverse complement strand
GCGGCGCCTGCACAGGCCGCGGCGGTGCGGTTTGGAACTGGATTCTCTGGAGCGGCGGGGCGCTGCCGGACGGCTGCGCCAACCCGTGACTTCGTAGGGGGTTGCAAGAGTCGAGTCAAAGAGAAATCACCCATTCCCACCCCCACCCGTGGTGTGCCGAGGGCCTCCAGACGCCCCATCCCGGGCCGCTTTCCGAAGGGAACTCAGGTTGGTTTTCTCTGCCGATCGGACCTCGGTTCGTGCACGAGGCGGTGCGTCGGCATAGAACCGCGCGTGCGAATGAGCGCCCACGTCGCACCGATCGCTTTGCGCATCGAGCGCGACATCGACGGGAGTCCGCTACCCACGTGGCGCGATCCCTGGGTGCGCGCGCTGCTCGTGCTCACGTTGCTCTTGCAGGCCTTCGCGTGGACGCGCGTCGAGGGCTACCAGATCGCGGACTCGGTCGAGTTCATGGAGATCGCGCAGAGCATCGTGCGTGGTGAGGAGCGCGTCGATGCAGGCGTGATCCGACCGATCGGATTCTCGTTCGTCTTGCTGCCGTTCTTCGCGCTCGCCGATTGGATCGGCATTCGCGATCAGCGTTCGGTCGTGTGGTGCGTGACGCTCGTCGAGCTCCTGCTCGGTTGCGTGCTCGTCGTGCTCACCGCGCGCATCGCGGCGCGACTCGGTGGCCGCGCTTGCGGACTCGCCGCAGGATTCCTCGTCGCGACGAACCCGGTCTTCCTGCAGTACTCGACGCAGCCCGAGTCGGGCATCCCGGCCGGCGTGTGCATCGCGCTGGCGCTCGAGAAACTGCTCGTTTCGCGCGCAAAAGAGCGCATTTCGGCGCGCGATGCGTGGATCGGTGGTCTGTGGCTCGGAGCCGCGTTCCTCATCGCGTACAAGACTCTGCTCGTCTCGGGCTTGCTCATCGTGTTGATCTTGATGCGCGATCGTTGGACGCGACGATCGACGTGGATCGCGGCCGCGAGCGGGCTCGCATCAGCGCTGTTCCTGCAGAGCGTGCTCGACTGGATCATGTACGACACGTTCGGCGCGAGCATCTTCAACTACGTCGCGCAGAACACCGGCAGCGTGCTGACGTCGGCGCTGCTGCACTTGCACTACTCGATCGGAGGTGGGATCAAGGAACTCGCGCTCGAGGCCGCGAACCAACCGAAGAGTTTCTGGCTCGATCGCGCGGAGGACACGTACAGACTGCGCGCGCAACTCACCGGTGAAGACTGGTCCGGCCCGACGGACGTGACGCCCCGCGGAAAGATGAGTCCGTGGTTCTACCTCACGGAATTGCCCTCGATGCTGCCGTGGCCTGCGATCGTGCTGCTCGCGATCGGAGTCGTGTTCGCGGCGATCAAACGCAACGTCGCTGCGGTCATCCTCGTCGTCGTTTTCGCGGCAAATGTGGCCGCGACGAGCCACAAGGGTCAGAAGGAATTCCGTCTCTGGTTGCCCCTGCTGCCCGTGCTGATGCCCGTGGTCGCCTTCGGCTTCACCTCGATCGCTGGGCTCGTGCTCGCGCGGGCGGGAGGTGCACGCCGCGTCGTGACGGCGGCGCTCTTCGTCGCGGTCGGGGTGCTCTCCGTGCGCTCCTTGACTCGGATCGAGACGCAGGCGTTCGGTGGTTATTGGGTCGCGATGGACTGGGTCAACGAGCGCGCTGCAGAGGAGCTGTCCGTTCGCATCGAGGCGGCCGAGCGCCTGGGACATCGCGAACCCGAAGAACTGCGCGTCGCTGCGGCCTACAACTGGGCGATCTTCCGACGCGGCTCGCCCGTCGTCGAGACGGTGAAACTGCCGGCCCAGCTCAACATGTGGAAGCAGTACAAGTCCGACGAGACGACCGGATTCGTGCACGAACACGCCGATGATCTCGCCAGTCTCGAGGAAGTGGACATCTTCCTCGTGCACCTCCCGATCCTCTCGGAACACCCTGAACTCATGCGCTTCGTCGCCGTCAACTTCGACGTGGCGAACGTGTTCTACGACCAACGAACCTACGGCGATCTCGGACCGATTTTCGCGCTCGAGCGCCGGACCTCGAACCCACGCGCGCGACGATTCCTGGAAGAGCGGCGTGGTCTCGACGCTCGCGCCTTCCAGGAGGAGCGTCAACTGCGCGGCGGAATCGACTTCATCGATCCGGCGGATCCTGCGGGCGATCGACTCGAGTTCCTCGGCGTCGAGTATCAGAGCGTGACGCGGCACGGATTCGGCTGGATCACGTACCACTGGCGGACGCAGCGCGCGATTCGGAGCGATTGGACGCTCGTCGATCGCATCACAGCGCCCGACGAGCGCGCCGTGTGGGACAACGGACACCGCGCGGCCTACGGTGCCCTGCCCACGAATCGTTGGGAGCCCGGCACGATCGTGTCCGAGGGCTACTTGGTCGTACCCGCGAGCGAGCCGTACAAACCCGGCGCCGAATTCCAACCGGTGGGCGGTGCGTACCGCCGCGGCGACCTGCTCCCGGTCCGCTGCTGGATGGGTGTCCGCGAATACGGTCCCGATCCCGGGGATGGGACGCTTGCGCCGGTCCTGCGCGAGCTCGTCGCCGCGCGCGCCGGTGCCACGGAGCCCGAGCGGCCGGTGGGCGCGAACGAGCTCTACGAGACCCCGGATGGCACCCAATGGAGCGCGGACGGGCTCATCCGCGTCCGCGGCCTCTTGATCCCGGTGCTCGATGCCGCGCGACTGCCCGACGACGGCCGCAGAATCGTGGAGTGATCTCGACGCCCGATCCTTGAGCGTCGCTTTGCACGCAGTTATCCTGCGGCTCCATGCGCGGAAGCATGGAATTGCGAC
>CAZKIY010000480.1:0-2816 GCA_964552875.1 uncultured Planctomycetaceae bacterium | reverse complement strand
TCAGATCGAACACCTACCCTCTGTCGGGGGTCATCCGCTTGGAGTTCCTATCCCCGAGTTCCTATCCCCGTTGACAAGGCCACCGCGGCAGCAGCCCGATCGTCCTCGAGACGAGTGGATTCCTCGAGCGACTCGCAGGCCCCAGCCGCACCGCGTGCGAGCACGCAGCCACGCGCCTGAACGTCGCCACCCGCGACCGAACCGTGCTCCGAGCAGTCCCTCCCCGGCATGCACTCGGGACGAAAGACGACAGGCGCCCCGCGCCGACGGCGCGAGCCCGAGCGCGGCGCGCTGCACTAGGTGCTGCGCGCGCACCTCGCGACCTTCCTGGCCTGCGCGAGTGAGCAGGACGGCCGCCGAGTTGGAACTCAGGGACGATGCGGGCGAGGTCGTTGGGTGCGTCGCGACCGTACCCGTCGAGAACGGGTGGCGATCGATCGAGCACACCAGGAGTAGGCAAACCCCGACCAAGGCGCCGGCTCCTTGCGGGCCTAGGATGCGCGCCGATGCGTGCGCTCGGCCTTCTACTTTTGTTCCTCGCAGGTGCGCTGGTCGGGCTCGTCGTGGGCGTGCTTGCCGCTGTCGCGAGCCTGTTCAGCGGGCGCCGCGCCGTGCACGCGCACGGCGTGATCTGTCGTGCCGAGATTCGCGCACTCGACGACGTGGTCGGGCCGCGTCTCGCGGGTCCAGCCGTCGTCAGGTTGGGTGGCGCGCTGCACGCCGACGATGTGCACGGCGGCGACGTGCTGGGGCTCGCGATCCGGATGCGTCCGCGCGGTGCGTCTCTCGAGCTCGACCTGCGCGTCGGCGACCAGGACCTGCTGCTCGGCACGTTCGAGTCGTTCACCACGGTCGCGCGCGACCTCTCGCGCACGGACGTCCACGACTTCCTCGCGAACGAGTACGGCTCGGTGACGCCCTGGCACGTCGCCGGCGTCGGCGTCGCGAAGTTGCGCGCGCTGCCGCCGGAAAAGCTGGAGAGAGGGCGCGCGTCCGATCGGCTGTCGCGGCTCGATGCGGACATCGCGTCGGGGCGTGCGCACTTCACGCTCGTGGTCGTCGAGTCACGTGCCGCTGCGCGGAAGATCGCCGAGCTGCACCTGCTCGAACGAGTCGCGCTCGAGGACGGCGCGCTGCGCATGTCGATGTTCCGCACAGCGCGCGGACTGCGTCCCGTGGGCTTCCGCAACGGGATCCGCGCGGTCGCGTACCCGCTGGCTCAGGCGGCCCGGCGGCTGCGGGGGCATTGACGAATTCCCTAGTTTTCCCGGGGAATTCCGCCTCCCGAGCTCGAGTAGCGTCGTGATCGTCCGTTCACCGAGTACGACCTTGACCGCGCATGCCCGAACTTCATGAGGCGGTGGGTTCTCTGGCGGGCAGGCGGCTATGCGCTCACTCACCCAAGTCGACCCCGAAACGATCCGCCGCGCCTCCGACATGAGCGCTTCAGCCAAGCGATCGACATGGCCGCGAGTCGTGCGCGCCGCGAAACTCCCGGCACGGCGCGCGTGGAACCGCGGTGAGGGCCGCGAGCGGATCGGTCATGCGCTGGGAAGTTCTGTCCTCAGAGCGTCTGATTCCTTCACACACTCGGAGCCCGCCCGCGCCGCGAGCGAGCTCGGACGGTCACGTTCACGACTGAGCGCGCTGTTCCTGTTTCATCTTCGCGGGAGCTTCCAGTCGCGCGAGGAGCGCGTCCGAGAACGCCTCGAGGTCCGCGGGTTTGCGCGAGGTGATCAGCGCACCGTCCTCGACGACCTCGCGATCGACCCAATGCGCGCCGGCCTTCTCCATCTCTTCGCGGATCTCGGGCCAGGACGTCAGGTTCTTGCCGCGCACTGCGCTCGCCTCCACGAGCAGTTGCGGCCCGTGACAGACCGCCGCGATGGGCTTGGACGTCGCCACGAACGACTTCACGAATTCGACGACGCGCGCGTCCTGGCGTAGGTGGGCGGGCGACTTGCCGCCCGGAAGGACGAGCGCCGCGAACTCGCGCGGTTGCACCTCGTCGATCGCGCGGTCCGCAGTGACCTCCTCCTCACCCTTCTTGCCGCGCAGGACCTCGCCGGCCTTCACGCCGACGATCACGACCTCGTGCCCCGCCTCGCGCAAGCGGTCCAACGGAACGCGCACTTCCGAATCCTCGTACTCCTGACCGACCAACATCGCGATCTTTGCCATCTCTGCCTCCGTTCCGGGAACCGACTCGACGTGCGGCCGTGTGGACGCACGCGTCGGTGGAGGCAAATGGCCTGCCGCGCGAGGGATCCTCGCCTTGGTCGCGCAGAGCGGCGTGCTCGCGCGACCTTGTAGAAATCGCGGCGATTCAAGCGCTCTTTCGACGGTGCGGATCTCGCGTTGAGCGGACCCGCCGAGCCGGAATCAGGTCGCCGATTCGTTCATCGAACGGCGCCGGGTGCACGGACGTGTCGGTGACGCTTCCGCCCCTGACCCGCACTTCGCTGATCCGTCCCCCACCGGCCTGCGGGATCATCTCGACCTGGCGCAGGTTCTCCTCGCGCCCGCGGGTCGCGACGTTCTCGGCCCAGTGGTCGACGTCGCCGATCTCGACGCTGACCTGACGCGAGACACCCTTCGTCTCCATGGTCACGCCACCCGGGGTCTCGTGCTCCAACCCAGCCAGAACCCGCCGGCTCCGTTGGGCCGATCTCACAACGCCCGAGTTTTCGCCGTCGACGTGCTCACGTGTCCCGAGTGCGGCGGTGCGCGCAGGCTGATCGCGAGGATCACCGAGGGGCTGGTCGTGCGCAGGATCCTAGGGCCACCTCGAGCTGCCCAGCACAGCCCCGGCGATC
>CAZKIY010000479.1:0-2818 GCA_964552875.1 uncultured Planctomycetaceae bacterium | reverse complement strand
CGAAAAGGACAGCCAACTGGGTCAGTTTCTCCGGAGGACAACGATCTCGACGCGTCGGTTCTTGGCCTTCTCCGCGTCCTTCGCATTGCCCGCGATCGGATCGTACTGCCCGTGACCCGCGACGATGCAGCGTTCGTCAGCCACTCCGCAATCCTCGACCAGGAAGCGCAGGACCGCCATCGCGCGCGCTACGGACAGGTCGCGATTCGAGGCGAAGCCCGACTTCTTGATCGGGTCGGCATCCGTGTGGCCTTCGACGCTGAAGTTCGCGTCGGGGTATTCGCGCTTCAGCGTCGACGCGACCTTCTGCAGCGCCTTGCGACCGTCCGCCGAGAGCTCGGACTTGCCCGACGCGAACGTGATCGACGCGGGGATCGAGAGGACCATATTGCCGTCGCGCAGGCCGTAACTGACGCCCACGGAGTCGAGTTCCGGGAACTTGGCCGCGGGAGCATCCTGGGCCGGCTCGAACGCAGCGGGCTCGGTGCGCGTGTCGGAGTCGGCCAACTGACCGAGCGCCTCGTCGCGACTCGAAGCGAGGCCCTGCATCTGACTCTTCAGGCGGGCTCGCTCGTCGCGCAGATCGCGGATCGTCGCGTCCTTTTCGTCGAGCGCGCGCTGATGGGATTGACTCGTCACGCACGCGCTGAACAGCGGCACGAGGAGCACGAGCGGAACGAGACGCGCGCAACGCGCGATTGACTTCTGGAACATCGGATCGACCCCCCTCGATGCCGAAACGCGCATCGCGCCGGCATGGACTGACACGTTCACCACGGGATCCCGCTTCGACGACGCCGATCGGCGCCGCGAACCCCCGCGCCTCGAGGGCGTCACGGGATCCACCTCGCGACATGATTCCAAGCGAGCAGTGCGATTCCAATGCCCAATGCGAGGTAAGGACCGAATGGCAGATAACGCCCGGCGATTCGAGCGATGTTCAGGTGACGCGGAATCGACGCTCGCCGACCTCGCGTCCGTGCACGGCTCCGGAGAAGCGCGAAGAACCGCAGCATGTTCATCAGTCCGACGACCGAAGCGACGAGCGATCCGAGCACCAGCGCGAAGAGGGCGCCTCCAGGTCCGACGAATCCCCCGCCCGCCGCGAGGAGCTTCACGTCACCGAACCCCATCGCGTCGCGGCCGTAGGCCTTGGATCCGACGATGCCGATGCCCCACAGGATTCCGCCGCCGACCACGATGCCCGCTGCGCATCCGAGCAGCGCCGCAGCCGGACCGACAGGCGCGCCGGGGCCGGCCATCCACTGGGCGATCCACGTGTGCGCATGGAGTTCGGGCACGAGGAGCGACGCGATCGGCGCCAGCACGATGCCGCCGATCGAGACCTCGTCCGGAATCTCGAAACGATCGAAATCGACGGCGGTCGCGACGAGTAGCCCCGAAAGGACCACCGACGCGACGAGTGCGAAACCAACTCGGTCCGGGAACGCGAGCCAACCGACGAGCGCCCAGAGACACGCATTCGTGGCCTCGACCAGCGGGTAACGCCACGGGATGCGCCAAGCGCAGGTCCGACAGCGTCCACGTTGCACGATCCAGGACACGAGAGGCACGTTTTCGCGCCAGGTCAGCGTCGTGCGACAGCTTGGACATCGCGATCGGCGCGGCTTCGAAATCGTCTCGTCCTCGAGCGGCCAGCGATGGATCGCGACGTTCAGGAACGAGCCCACGAAGAGCCCGAGTGTCCCCCACAGGATCGCCCAGGACTCCCGCGGCCAGTCGAGGAACATCAACGGTCTCCGCCTGCGAATTCGCGCCAAGCGAGGCGCACGGAATCGACGAACGGCGGTCGCCAACGACCGCCGGGTTCGACGACGAGTTCGATGAGGATCTGGATCGAGCCGGGTCGCGCGAGCAGTTCGGGCGAGTCCACGGCGGCGAGGTCTTCGGGTGCGGTCGGCGGGCGCGCGAGCTCGGGGACGTACCGCACGCTCCAGCGTCCCCCCTCGCCATCTTGACGGTCTCGGTTCGACCGCAGGTTCGATCCACGCGCCTCGGCCTCGAGCCACTCCGCGACCGAGCCACGCGACGGCAACGGGCCCGATAGCACGGCGAAACGCAGGGGGGATCGCAGCGGGTTTTCGGTGGGCGGATCGAGCTCGAGTTCCTCGACGATCGAGGCCGTGAGACCCGGTCCGCCGCCTTCTCCTAGACGGAAGACTTGGGCCCCGAGCGCTGAAACCACCGAACCCGACACGCGGATCCGACCACCTGCGACGAGGAGCAGCGGCGTCGACACGTCGATCTCACCCTCGACGACGAGATCGCCGCCGGCCACGAGGATCGTCCAATCCAACTCGCGCGCCGCGACCGACTCGGGCGTCGCGAGCACTTGGTCGATCCAATTCGACAGCGTGCCGGGCGCGAAGTGCATCGGCGATCGGCCGCTGCTCCGCCGTTCGAGCCGGCCGCCGATCCGTAGGGTCCCTTGCGTGCGCAACACCACCGGTCCGGGAGCGTCGCTGAGTCGACAAGTCGACCCCGGCGGCACGAAGGCGCGGATCGCGGCGAGATCGCGGAAGGTCTGCGGACCGACCAGGTCGATGTCACCCTGACGTCCGTCCCCGGCCGCCTTCGGGAATCGGACTTCGACGCGGCCGCTGTCGCTCCACGCAGCGGTGCCGTCGGCGCCCGGCACCGCGAGCGTCGAACGCAGCCGCGTGTCGACGAACTCCTCGAGCCAGACACCGCGACCCTCGTCGCGGCCGAGCTCGGCGACGGGGATTCCGACGAGGACGAGCGCGGGCTCCCACAAGGGATGTCCGCCGAGATCGCGCGGTGCCCCGCGCAACGTGCG
>CAZKIY010000478.1:0-2821 GCA_964552875.1 uncultured Planctomycetaceae bacterium | reverse complement strand
TCCCGATGCCGGACTACGAGCTCTTCGACGTCCAGCGCATCACCGACCAGAAGCACGGGTGGTTCGGCCTCATCACGTCGCGCGGTTGTCCGTACCGCTGCACGTATTGCCTCAATCACAAGATCGTCGATCGCTACAAGGCCGAGCTTGGCCGCAGCGTGAAGGACATCGGTTTCTTCCGCTTCCGACCGGCCGCAGCCATGCTCGAGGAAGTGCGGTTCGTGCTGTCGCGCTATCGCGGCGTCGGCACGTTCATCCTCGACGACGACCTGTTCACGCAGAACGTGCCGCACGCGCTGGAGTTCTGCGACCTGTACGCGAAGAGCGGCATCGGCGTCCCTTTCGTCGTCAACGCGCACGTGAAACAGCTCGACGAGCGCGTCGCCGAAGCTCTCGCGAAGGCCGGTTGTCGCATCCTGAAGCTCGGCATCGAGTCGGGCTCGCCGCGCGTCCGTAAGGAAGTCCTCAAGCGTCACATGACGCAGAAGGACATCTTCGAGACGGTCAACGCGGGCGAGCGACACGGGCTGCACACCTCGGGCTTCGTGATGGTCGGTCTGCCCGGCGAGACGCACGCGGAGCGATGGGAGACCGTCGATCTGCTCGCCGAAGCGCGCATCGGTCGCTACCGCACGTCGTTCTTCTATCCGTTCCCGGGCACCGATTCCTACCGACTCGCGATCGATGGCGGCTACTTCGATGCGGCCGCGCCGCGCGAACTGGCCGACTTCACGGAAGGCTCGCTCCTCGACTTCGGCGAGGACGAGAACCTGTTCATCGACAAGCTCGGCACCCTCATGCCGTGGTTCGTGAACAGCCGTCTGTCGCGCTTCCGTGAGTCGCCGGCTTCCGAGCGCTATGCACCGCTCGTCGAGCGCGTGCTGGCGATGAGCGCTGCAGAATGGGCTGTGTTCAAGCCCGAAACGCGCCACATCGACTCCCAGCTCGCGGCCGTCTGCGTCGCAGCGGGCGAGGAGCACTACGCCATCCGCTACAACGCGTTCATGGGCGTTCGCAGCGATTTCTACTTGGCCGAAGAGCGCGGGCTCGAATGGACGACGGCGTCCGCCAAGCCATCGATCGAGCTGCGCGAGGCCGCGCGCGAGACGGCGACGCTGCGTCGCGAAGCGTCGCTCGCGGCCGCGGCTGCCGAGGTGTGCTGAGACCGTGGATCGTGCGCTCTCGTCCACTGCGGCGTTCGCGGGCTTGCGCATCGCGGTGCTCGGCGACTTGATCGCCGATCACTGGCTCTACGCGCGACCGTCGCGCCTGTCGCGCGAGGCGCCGGTGCTCGTCCTGCGGCACGAGCGCGAGGAACTCGGTTGCGGCGGCGCGGCGAACGTCGCACGCAACTTGCGCGCGTTGGGGGCAGAGGTCGCTGTCTTCGGTGCGGTCGGGCGCGATGCGACAGGCCGCGAGCTCGCCGCGGCCCTCGCGGCCGAGCGCATCGAGATCGGTTCGATCGCCTCGGTCCCGGGTTGGACGACGCCGACGAAGACGCGCGTTCTAGCCGCGGAATCACGGCGAAACCCGCAACAGATCCTGCGCATCGATCGCGAGCCGAGTGAACCGATTCCGGCCGATGTGCGTGCCACCGTGGCGTCCGCTCTGCACCGGCGAATCGCCGAGTTCGACGCGGTGCTCGTGTCGGACTACGAGTACGGCATCGTCGGGCGCGAGGCTGCGGATCTGGCACGCGCGTTCCTCGCATCGGGACGTACGGCCGTCCTCGATCCTCGTCGCGGCCTCGAGATGTTCACCGGCAAGTTGACTGCGCTGACGCCGAACGTGGGCGAGCTCGCGACGTTCGCGCGTCGATCGGTGGACGACCTCGTCAGCGCGGACGCCGTGCGGTCGGCCGCGCGCGAACTGCTCGAGCGTGTCGCGTCACGGTGGTTGCTCGTCACGCGTGGAAACCTGGGCATGGCGCTGTTCGGCGAGGGAATCCCGCTCGAAGGGTTGTGGATCCCCGCGTCGGGCGAAGGCGAGATCACCGATGTCTGCGGTGCCGGCGACACTGCGGCAGCGGTGTTCACGCTCGCACTCGCGGCCCGCATCGAACCGGGCGAAGCCATGCGGCTCGCGAACGCGGCGTCGGGCGTCGTCGTCATGGAATCCGGCGCCGCAACGTGCTCCAGCGAGCAGCTCGTGGCTGCGCTCACGCACGCGCCGAGCCCCGGCCTCGCCGTCGTCGAGGACGCGTGAGCGCGCCGTTGCTGCGCACACGCGCCGAACTCGCGGCCCATCTCGCTCGCTTGCGCGCCACGGGAGCCGTGCGTCGCGTCGTCCTCGCGAACGGCTGTTTCGACCTCGTGCACGTGGGCCATGCGCGCTACCTCGCGGAGGCGCGCGCGCGCGGAGACTGCCTCGTGGTCGCGCTGAACACCGACGAATCCGTGCGCGGCCTGAAAGGGCCGGGCCGACCGTTGGTGACGCTCGAGGAGCGCGCAGAGGTCGTGGCGGCTCTGCGCTGCGTCGACTTCGTCACCAGCTTCGGCGAGCCGACGTTGGAAGCCACGCTGCGCGCGCTGAGGCCCGACGTCCACGCGAAGGGGACCGACTACACGAAGGCGAGCGTTCCGGAGGCCGCGATCGATGCCGAGTTGGGGATCGAGATCGCGATTTGCGGCGACGCCAAGACGCGGTCGTCGAGCGCGTTGGCCGTCGAACTCGCGCGTACGTCGAGCGCGTCGCCTGCGGCTGTGCCCTCGAGTGCGTCCCCTCGCGCGGAGCCTTCGACGGCGTCTCGATCCGCGGAGCCCCCGACCGTGGAGCCCCCGGCCGTGGAGCCCCCGGCCGTGGAGCCCACGACCGCGGAGCC
>CAZKIY010000477.1:0-2826 GCA_964552875.1 uncultured Planctomycetaceae bacterium | reverse complement strand
TCGTCCTCGTCCTCGCCGGACTCCACGCGGCGCTCGGACTCCACTGGTTCCCGCGGTCGGCGTACGTCTTCCGCGCGTTCGCGGGGCGCAGCCTGCGTTGCATTCCGGCGTCCGCGCCGTGGGGCAGCGACCGCATGGCGTTGCTCTTCGGGCCGCCGCTCTCCGGCACGGGGCGATTCCATCTCGTCGAGCTCTCGCCGGTCGCGATGGGGCGCGAAGTGATCGTCGCGGACGCGGGCTTCGATCCGAATCCGGGTGGACGCACGCCGAAGTCGGGGCGCGTCGCGACGTGGGAAGAAGCCCGCGGCGCGCGAGCCGAGGGACGGCACGTGCGCATCGGGAAGCGCGAGTTCGTCACGACGGGATCGGATGCGCTGGCGCGTCATCTCGCGCGCACGCTCGCGCGACTCGCGCAGCTCGAGCCCGCCGCGCGCGAGCGCGAGGTCGAGCAGTTCGTGCGCGAATCGCTCGACGAAACCCGCGTTCGCGAGCGGTCGCAAGCGTGGGAGCGCGAGGCGCGTCGCGTGCGGTGGCCCGCCCTCTTCACGTTCGTGCTGCTCTTCGTCGCGTTGCCCGCGATCGGGTTCACGATCGGGCTGGGGCTCGGATGGCCGATCCTCGCGCTGGGCCTCGTCGTCGCACAAACGTGGAGCTCGATCGCGTTCTTTCGCGCGCACCGGCGCCTCGATGCCGACGAGCGCGGCGAGCGCGTGATGCGCACGCTCACCGTCGCGCTCTCGCCGATCGAGGCGTTGCGTGCGGCCGAGATCCTCGGGCGCGACCTGCTCGCGAAGTTCCATCCGTTCGCGGCGGGGGCGGTGTTGCTCGACCGGCCGCAGTTCGAACTCTTCGCCGAGCGCATCTTGCGTGACGCGCTGTATCCGATGCCGGCGGATCCGTCCGACGATTCACGCGGCGAGACGGCGCGTGCGTCGTGGCGCGGAGTCGTCGCGCGTGAACTCGAGGGAGCGGCGCGGCGACTTGGACTCGATGCGGAACTGGCGACTCGGTCGCCGGCTCGCGATGCGGACGAGCACACGTACTGTCCGCGCTGCTTGCGCACGTACGTCCTCGAAGTCGGCGGGTGCGCCGAATGCTGGGGCTTGCCGCTCCGGCGTTTCGACGAATCAACCCGCCCGTAACGACCTGAACGGCTCGAAGTCCATGTGACCGCGCGGACTTGGCACGGCGTCGCGGATAAATCGCGAACAACACGCGACCGCAGAGGCTCTCGAGCGGTCTGTCGATCGGACGGCCCGCGTCAGAGAGCTCGGAGCGGCGTGCGGGAACGCCACTCCGGACGTGGGGATCGGCGCGGGTCGTCCGACTCCCCGCCCGCGCTCCATCGCGCGCCCGAGCGCGGGCCGGCATTGCGCGCCCGAGCGCGGGCCGGCATCGCGCGCCCGAGTGCGGCCCGATAACGCGTGATCGCGCGCGGCCCGGCAACGCGTGACCGAGCGCGGCCCGGCAACGCGTGATCGCGCAGCCCAGCGCGACCCCCGCCCAGCGCGATCGCGAACCACAGAGTGGCGCGTCAGAGCGCGCGTCAGGGCGGGACGCCGCTCGCGTTCGCGCGCGGCAGCTCGGCCTCGACCGGCCCGCGAACCGGTCAGCGCGTCCCGCGTCCGCGCGCCGCCGCGGCCCGCGCCTTGGACTTGCTGGAGACCGTCCGCGCCTGCGCGCGCTTCTGCAGGCCGATCCCCGAGCGCATGCCGTTCGGGCTCTTCCGCGTCGAGATGCGCGAAGGGCGCTTCGGCGCGGACGGCTCCGCATCCGACTCCGACTCCGGCTCGGCGCTCGGCGCGGGCTTACCCGAGCCCGATTGCGCTGCACGCGTGCCGCTGCCGCGTTCCGAAAACCCCGCGCGCTCGAGGTCGCGGCCGACCGCGCGCGTCACGCTCTCGAGCACCGCGTCGAACGCTCGCCGCGCGTCGCGGCCGCGCGCGCTGACGAGGATCGTCGGACGCGACACGAGGACGACCTTGATGCGGCACTCCGTGTCGATTCCGCCGCGGGGGCCGTTGATGTCCTCGAAGCGTGCAGTCACGCGCTCGATGTGGACCGCGTACTTGCCGATCCGTGCGCCGAGCTTCGCGTGCAGGTAGGCCTCGAGCGGTGCGTGGATCGGCACGCCCTGCGCATGGACGGCGAGCGGCGTCGTGCCGGCGTCCGTGCGACCGCGCCCTTTCCGGGTCGCGCGCGGGGAACCGGACCCGAGGGGTGCCTTGCGGGGGCGGACGATCTTCGACTTCGCTGCCATGTGCGTGCTCCGAGTGTGTGAGAAACGATTGAGTGCCGAGTTCTAGCACGATCGGGCGCTCCGTCCTGTTCCGATCGCGTTGGATCGATCGATCGCGAGGCGAGGCGTGCGAGTGGCCGTCCCACGAGATCGCGCGACCCGGCTCGATCACCGGATGAGCGGATCAGTACGCGTCCTGCGCCTTCAGCGCTTCGAGCCCGCCGCCGCACCCGGTCGGCGCTTCGCGAGGAATCGGCCCAACCGCTCCAACGCAACCTCGATGATCGGCAGCGACGTCGCATACGACAGCCGCACGTGCGCATCGACGCCGAACGCCGAGCCGGGCACGAGCGCGAGCTCGACCTCCTCGAGCAACTCCTCGCAGAACGCACTCGATCCGCGCCCGTCGAGGAACGCCGACACGTCCGGGAACGCGTAGAACGCGCCGCGCGGCATCTCGCACGGCAGTCCGAGCGAGCGCAGTCCCGACACGATCACGTCGCGGCGACGTTGGAACTCGTCGCACATGCGTTGGACTTCCGCGGGCTCGCTCTTCAAGCACGCTTCGAACGCGGCTTGCGACACGG
>CAZKIY010000476.1:0-2828 GCA_964552875.1 uncultured Planctomycetaceae bacterium | reverse complement strand
TTCGAGATCAGGTTCTTCGTCGCGTCGGAAAACGGGACGTGCAGCGTCACGAAATCCGAGCGCGCGAGCAGGTGCTCGAGATCGACGATCTCGATGCCGTTCGGCGTCGAAGCTCCGGGGGCGAGGAACGGATCGTGCGCGAGCACCTTCATGCGCAGGCCGAGGCCGCGCTCGGCCACGACGCGACCGATGCGGCCGAAACCGACGACTCCCAGCGTTTTGCCGGTCAGTTCCGTGCCGGTGAGACCCTTCTTCGTCCACTGTCCGCTCTTCATCAGCGCGTCGGCGCGCGGCACGTGGCGCGCGAGCGAGACGACGAGCGCGATCGCGAGCTCCGCCGTCGTGACCGTGTTGCCGGTCGGCGTGTTCATGACGACGACGCCGCGTTCCGTCGCGGCATCCTGATCGACGTTGTCGACGCCGACGCCGGCGCGGCCGACGACGCGCAGGCGATCGCTGGCCTCGAGGACGCGGCGCGTGACCTTCGTCGCGCTGCGCACGACGAGCGCGTGCACGCCCGGCACGGCGGCCACGAGTTGATCCTCGGTCAGCCCCAAGCGGACTTCGGGCTCGAAGCCCTTCTGGCGGAAGATGTCGAGCGCGGCCGTGGAGAGCTCGTCGCAGATCAGGATCCGGTGTTCGGCAGGCGGGAGGCGATTCGACATGGGGTGGCTCATCGGTCGTTCGGTGCGGGATTCGTGAACGTGGTGCGGGGGGGAACGAGCGCGATGTCGTCCCGGAGTGTGCGTGCGTGGGCGAGGGTCGCGGTTGCTGCCTCCCGATCCCTTTGAAGAGTGGCCGGGATCGGGGCGGCGCGCAGCGCGACTCGCGTCAGTGGGATCGTGGCATCGTGGTGTTCACGGCCGATCAGCCCGAAATGGCCGTCCGGACGAGCGTCGCGAGGTCGCGCGCGCCGCCCGACTTCAGGATCGCCGTCTCGACCGCCTTGCGCGCTTCCTTGTCCGAGTAGCCGATCGAGAGCAGCGCCGCGATGGCGTCTTCGACCTGCGCATCGGCCGCGGCCGCAGCGGTCGGTCGCGCGCCGCTCGTTCCCGCTCGAAGCGCCATCTCGCTGGCGAGTCGCGGAGCTTTGTCGCGCAAGTCGAGAAGGATCTGCTCACCGGTCTTCTTGCCGATGCCCTTGACGCGCGTGAGCGCCTTCAAGTCTTCGCTCGCGACCGCCGCGACGAGATCCTCGGGCGAGAGGCCCGACAAGATCGCCAACGCCGCGACCGGCCCGACGCCGCGCACGCCGAGCAGCACGCGGAAGAGATCGCGCGTCGATCGCTCGGCGAAGCCGTACAGCAAGTGCGCGTCCTCGCGGACGACGAGGTGCGTCCACACGCGCACGCGGCCCTTGTCGGGGAAGACGGCCGAGAGCGGCACGAGGACTTCGTACCCGACTCCGGCCACGTCCACGACGAGCCGCGCGGGCACGCGCCCGGCGACCTCGCCCTCGAGGAACTCGTACACGCGGTCCTCAGCCGTTCTTCGTCTTCAGCTTCAAGTTCATCTCGTTGAGCTTCTGCTTGAGCTCCGCGAGAGACGTCGCGCCGAAGTTCGGCATGCCGAGGAGTTCTTCCTCGGAGTGTTGCAGCACGTCGCCGACCGTCAGGCAGCCGAGCGTCTCGACCGTGCGGCGTGCCCTTATCGAAAGCTCCAGGTCCGCGATCGGCTTGTTCAAGATGTCCGACGGATCCGTGCTCGGGACCTTCCTGCGCGTGGCCTCGATGCTGCGCACCGCTTCTTCGCGCGCCATGCCGAGGCGCAGGCCCTTGCTCGACAGGATCTCCTTGATCTCGTTGAGCGACGTCTCGCCGAAGTTCTTGTACGAGAGCAGTTCCTGCTCCGTGAGCTTCACGAGGTCGCCGAGGACCAGGATGTTCATCTTGTTCAGGCAGTTGCGCGCGCGGACCGACAACTCGAAGTCCGTGATCGGGATGCGCAGGATCTGGTTGAGGCGATCCTCCTTCTTCTCCATGTCTTCGTCGTAGTACATGGAGATGCCCGAGATCGCGTCCGCCAGATACATGCGGATCTTCGCGTCGGTCATGTCGTGCTGATTGATCGTGTCGTAGCACGCGGCCGCGTCCTGGTGACGGCCGAGGTCCTCGAGCAAGAGCCCGAGGTTGACGAGCGTCACGCGGTCGGCCGGCAACATGCGGACGAGCGTCCAGTACACGTCGAGCGCGATGTCGTCCTGACCCGAACGCTCGGCGCAGAACGCCAAGCGGAACATGTTCGCGCGGTGCGTCGGATCGAGCATCCGACAAGCTTCGTAGCATTCGACGGCGAACTCGAGATCGCGCGCCAGTTCCGCTGCGCGACCGGCGAGGTAGTGACCTTCCGCGCTGTCACGGAAAGTCTGCGGCAGCTTCGCGAGCGCCGCGCCGAGGTTCGCGCCGGCGGCCTCCTCGTCCTTCGCCATCTCCATCTCGAGACGCGCTTCGAGCACGCCACCGCGCGGCTTGGGCTCGTCGGGGTAGCTCTTCGAGAGCTTCTCGAAGATCGGCAGCGCCTCCTGCGGCTTGCCGAGTGACATGTGACAACGCGCGAGCGTGAACGCCGCGACGATGTCTTCGCCGGTCTTCGCGAGGATCGCGGCGGCTTCGGGATACGCGCCGAGCATCCACAGGCCGAGGCCTTTGCGCCGACCTTCGTCACCGCTCGTCCCGAGCGCCGCGACGCGCTTTTGGAAGCTCTCGAGCGTGTGGCGGTTGGCCCACACCTCGGAGCGCGCGGCCTGCAAGGCCCCGAAGCTCTGGATGGGGCTCGTCGTGATGTCGAAGGGCGTCTCGAGGGTGGCGGTCATGAGCAGGTCGGTTCCC
>CAZKIY010000475.1:0-2839 GCA_964552875.1 uncultured Planctomycetaceae bacterium | reverse complement strand
GCACGGATCATCTGAGTGGTTCCTTGGGATGGCTCTAGCGCGGCTGATTCAGCCGACGGTACGACTGCTCGATCGTGCGCATCGCGGTCGCGGCGCTCTCGACACTGCGTTGGATCGTGATCAAGGCGACGAGTTCATCCATCGCCTCGACGTTGGAGTTTTCGACGTTGCCCTGACGCACGGACGCTTTCGACGGCACTTCGCGCGCGTCTGGTGCTGCTCGCCAGCGACCTTCGCCCACGGGTCGCAGGCTGGTTGCATCCTCGAGATCGACGATGTCGAGCTGTCCGACGACCGTCTCGCCTTGGCGGACGCGGCCATCGGAACCGACGACGACGGTCTCGCCAGCCGTGCGAAGGGTTCCGCGCGATCCTTTCCAAGCGACGGGATGTCCGGCCTGGGTCACGAGCGCGCCGCGATCATCGAGACGAAACGACCCGTCGCGTGAATAGGAGCGCCCATCGGGCGACTCGATCGCGAACCAACCGCTGCCGTCGAGAGCGAGGTCGAAAGGATTGCCTGTCGACTCGAGCTGACCCTGCGACATGTCAGGCGCGCTTCGCGTCGCGACTTGCGTGGCGTTCGCGCGCGTCGACTTCAGCGCGTGCGTGAAAGTCAACTCGCGCTTGAAGCCGCGCGTAGAGATGTTCGCGATGTTGTTCGCGACCGACTCGAGGCGCTTCTCTCCCGCCCGCATCGCGGCAGCAGCGTGTGATAGGCCGGCATCCATGCGCGCCCATCAGGCAACGGTCGTGCCACGACGCGAACACGTGTCTTCGATGCCTCCTGCGCGGCCTGAGATGCATCGTGTCGAGCACGACGGGCGTTCTGTTCGTGGCGGCGGAAAGGAACGCGCGCCATTAGCGCGCGCAGCGGTTCGAGCGTCCCACAACTATCTCGATGGCCTCGCTACGGCCGTCTTGCGAAGAATCACTCAAGTCGTGCGGCCGTCAGCCGATAGTGATGGCATGAACATCCAACGCCACAACCCGGTGTCCGCTACGAAGCCGGTGCAAGCCATCCAAGCCCCGGTCAAGAAGGCCGACTCGCGCGAAGTGGTGTCGAGTGCCACCGCAGACGTCACGAAGCCGACGGTCGAGAATCCGCCGGCCAGCGCAGGCCATTCGCGCCTCGAGGCGTTCGGCAAGAAGATCGAGTCGCGGTTCGAGAACGCGATGTCTTCGAACAACCTCAGCCCACGCCAACAGGAAGCGCTCGAGAATGAGCGCGATCGCCTCCACTCCATGCTCGCGCGTTTCGAAGCTGCCTACATGGACGGCTCTGAGGGCGGCAAGATGGACACGTCGGGCGGGATGCAGAAGCTTCTCGCGGAGTTCGCCAAGAACGTGAATCACATCGTCGGAGGGAACGGCGCTGGTACGCCGACGGACAAGGGAGTCGAGGTGCCCACCGCGCTGACGCAACGCGGCGAGGGGTCGAGTCGCCGCGGCATCGACATCGTCGGCTGATCGCCTCACAGCACGAACGCGACCCAAGAAGTCCATCGCACGGCATCGCCGGCGGTGGACTTCGCGCGTTCGTCTCGTGACCTGAAGCAGCCTGACATATCGCAGCTGACAACGACGGTTGGTGCATCCAGTCTTGCTACGAATGCTGGCCAATCGCGCTGTCGAGCGCACTGCTCCCGGCCGCTAGTGGGGTGATTCCGAAGTTCGCGGCATAACGCGCCTTCCTGGCTAGGCGCGCTGACGACGCGGGTTCGCTGCATCCCTCGGAGGAGGCGCAACGACGCCAGGGAGGCGCGGGCGGCCCGACTTCGGCTGCGTACTTCCAACTCACCCCACTAGTTTCATCGCCGACCTCTGCGATCTTTTCGCATGCGGAAAAGCGCGACGGAAAACCACGCAGCGGCTTGCCCGGCGGATCCATCGAGGCTCTGTGGATGCGGTTGACGGACATGGCACCATCCTTGCTTGCTCGCGGGCGATGATCACGTCCAGCACGCCCGCATACCCCGGCTCCACGCCGAGCGTCGACCCACGCAGCGGTGCGCGCACGGAGCACGGCGGCGAGTTCCGCGAAGAAGTGGCGCGCGGCCGTGCACGGGAACGAACGGGTGAGCGGTCTGTCGTTGCCACTCGATCCTCCGCAGCGCAACGCTCGTCCGCGGATGATGAAGCGACGCACGACGTGCCGAGCGAGCGCGAGAGCGTCCAAGACGACGCGACGGACGACAGCTCTGCGCCGACCAGTGTGAATGATGGTGACACGCTCGATTCTGAGCCGAACACCGATCATGTCGGTGAAGTCGATCCGCAACGAACCGCAGTGGTCGCGAGTGTTGCGCGACGCGTCGGGTCCAGAGACGCCGCCTCACCGCAAGCTGCGAAGGCCGAGGCCGACCTCGTCGTCCCGAGCACGCCGATCCTCTCCACCGCGGCAATCGAGATGCTCGCTGCGACGCACGGCCTCGAATCGCGCATGCTGGCGTTGTTTTCGGCCGGCGATGACGTCGCGCCCGCGAACCAGGCGCTGAAGGCTGCTACGACGCCCATCACGATGGTCGGTGCAACCCCGTCACCCGCATCCGTCGAGGCCGCCATCTCGATCGTGGATCCAAGCGCCCACGGTGGTTCGGAACTCGTGCGCACCGATTCGGCATTGCGCGTGTCGAGCGAGACCGGGTCGCCCGCGATGGCACATCTCGCTGGCCGTAGCGCGCCGACCGCGGACATCTCCGGGATCCCACCGGCCCCGGTTCCGCGCCTTTCACCGGCGGAGCTCCCACAGTTCTTCGAGACCCTCCAAGTCCGTGTCGACGGCGCTCTCGGCAACGCGTTCGTCGAACTCGAACCGCCGGAACTCGGCCGACTCACGG
>CAZKIY010000474.1:0-2843 GCA_964552875.1 uncultured Planctomycetaceae bacterium | reverse complement strand
AACGGTCTTGGATCCGATGCGTGCTGGATCGCCTCGGAAGCCGCGGCGAAACCGCTTTTCCCGATCGGCGGCATCGGCATCGACAACGCGGGCGAGCTCGCGCGCGTGGGCCGTGCGGCGGTGGCTTCTGCGATCCTCGGGGCCGCGGATCCACGCGCTGCCGCGCAAGCGATTCGTGCCGCGCTCGAAGCGCACGACGATTGACCTGCGTCGGAGACCGTGAGGAGCTCACGGGCACTCGCGTCGCGGAGCGCAGCAGCGAGATCTCGAATCAGCGAGGGCTCGATCCCTCCGCCGACGCTCAAGGCAACAGCAACATCGCGTCGCCGTAGCTGAAGAAGCGGTACTCACGCTGCAACGCCTCGGCGTACAGACCCAGGATGCGCTCGCGACCGGCGAACGCGCTGACGAGCATGAGCAACGTGCTTCGCGGCAAGTGGAAGTTCGTGAACAGCACGTCGACCACGCGGATGTCCGAGCCCGGTCTCACGAAGATCCGCGTCGTGCCGCGATCCGCGCGCACGAGTCGGTCGGGCTCGGCGCACGATTCCAACGTGCGGAACGACGTCGTCCCGATCGCCACGACGCGACCGCCGCGCGCGCGTGTCGCGGCAACGGCCGACACGACGTCGGGACCGAGCTCGAAATCCTCGGCGTGCATGGCATGACGAGCTGGATCGTCGACCTCCACGGATTGGAACGTGCCCAATCCGACGTGGAGCGTGACCGCGGCGCGCTCGATGCCGCTCGCGGTGAGTCGCTCCAGGAGTGCGGGCGTGAAATGCAGCCCCGCCGTCGGCGCGGCGATCGCTCCGCGTCGTCGGGCGAACACGGTCTGGTAGCGCTCGCGGTCCGCGGGGTCCTCGGGTGTTTCGCCGCGCGCTTTGCGCAAGTACGGCGGCAGCGGCATGCGTCCATGTACCTCCAGAAGTTCGTCGACATCGGCCGCGCGATTCCCACCGGATCGCACTTCGACGATCCACTCGGCGCCCGGTTCACCGTCGTCGCCGCGCGGCCGTTCGATCGCACGAGCATGGAGCGCACCGCCTTCGAGCTCGAACTCTTCGCCCGCGACGAGCCGCTTCGCGGGTTTCACGAGCGCGCGCCAACGACCCTCGACGAGCGGCGCGAGGAGCAGGACTTCGAGTGCTCCTCCCGATCTCCGTCGCCCGAGAAGTCGCGCGGGTCGCACACGCGTGTCGTTCACGACGACGAGATCCCCCGCCGACAGGATTTCGGGGAGATCGCGCACGTGGAGATGCCGCGTGCGATCCGCGGCGATCTCGTGAACGAGGAGTCGCGCTGCGTCGCGCGGTTCCGTCGGGTGGGCCGCGATCGCGCGCGCGGGCAGCTCGTACTCGAAGTCGGAAGTCTTCACGTCGGAGTCGCGCGAGGATGCGTGCGCCGCGCGTCGAGTGCCAGCCCGAGGGCGAGAGGCAGCGCCATCGCCGACCAGATCCACGCGGGCTCGACCCAAGTTCCGTGACTCTGCCAACCGACGACGGGCACGAAGAGGAGCGGCGCTGCGCACGCGAACCAGGTGAACGCGCGCGAGTCGCGGAACGCGAGCCACGGCACGACCCACAGCGCGTACCACGGATGCAGCACCGGCGTGACGACGATCCACGCGCCGAACAGGTCGAGCGCCGCGCGGACGGGATCCTTCTCGCGTCGCCACGTTCGCCAAGCCCAGGCGAGCCACAGGAGTGCGAGGACGGCGCGTGCCAGGCGTCGCGGGTCCGTCCACGACAGATCGGGCGACCAGCCGAGTGCGAATGCACCCTCGACGAAGCGGTGCACGAGCCCCGAGTTCTCCCAGCGAAACGCGTACTCGCTCACGCCCCCGAGCACGCCGCGCTCGGTCCCCGACAGCCCGAATGCCGGCACGAGGAAAGGCGCGAAGCCCAGTGCAACGACGGCGAGGACGACGGTGGCGCGCAGCACGGCTCGCGGTCCGCGCAGGAACCACGGCAAGATGACGATGGGCAGAAGTTTCGCCAGGACCGCGAGCGCGAACAGTCCGGCCGCTCCCGCATGATCTCTGCGAGAGTCGGCGCGCTCCGACCAAGCCCATGCGCCGAGAAGCGGCGCGAGCGCGAGCGCTTCGAGGTGTCCCGATCCTGCGATCTCGAACGCGGCGAGAGGCGACCAACCCCACACGACCGCGAGTCCGTCGGGAAGTCCGCGTCGCCGCAAGAGGAAGACGAGTGGAACGAGGACGAGGAGATCCGCCAAACCGAAGGCTGCGCGCACGATCCGTCCGGCGAGTTCAGGCTCGTCGCGACCGCGGAGGGTGAGCGCGGTCAGCACCCCGACGGCTTGAACGAGAGGCGGGTAAGCCGCGGCCACGTCGCGGTGGTTCACGGACCCGTGCAGGCGCGGGTTGCGCGTCGCGAGGGTCGCGAACTCCGGCGCATCCGGCGAGTGTGCGTAGGGCGAGAGCCCCTCGAGCACCACCGCGCCTTCCCACGCGATGCGCTGAACGTCATCGGACGAGCGCAGGTCCGACGCCAGCGCGAGGACCCGCAAGACGATCGCGCCGACCACGACGAGACGAAGCGGAATTCCGTTCCGACGCGCGTGCTGGATGGACCACCACCAGCCGACCCCAGCGAGGAGATAGAGGCCGAGCACGAGTTGCGGGCGCTCGACGAGCGGCCCGGCGATCGCGAGCGCGAGCGAGGCGGCCCCGACGAGTGCGAGCGGACCGAGCGCGGTTCGAGCAGTCGGGTTCACGAGGTCTTCATGCGGCGCGTCCTGCGCTCGAGAATCGAGACACAAACTTCACCTGGACGGGGCTGCTACTTCCGGAGCGGCGGTCGTAGAGACTGCCAGAGATCAGG
>CAZKIY010000473.1:0-2857 GCA_964552875.1 uncultured Planctomycetaceae bacterium | reverse complement strand
GACGACTTGTCGCGCGTCGACTTGGCCTTCTTCACTCTGAACGGTTGGGTCGGCGTCGGGCTCTTCGTCGGACTCGCGATCGATCGTGCACTCGCGAATGGAGGATTCTGATGGCCGCAGCCAAGGGCCCGGCGCCGGGCGAACAGTTGCGCACCTTGGCATCCACGCTCGCGGGGCCGAAACTCCCTCGCGGCGCCGTGCTGCGCGGCGAGGAGCGTTGGTTCCGCGAGAGCGCGATCCGCGCGTGCATCGCGGCCGCCGAGAAGGTCGGTCTCGAGGTCGTGCGTCACGACGCCAAGGACCCCGACTTCGATCTGCGTGCGGCGATCTCGGATTTGACCGAGGCGCCGATGTTCTCCTCGGCGCGTTGCGTGGTCGTGCGCAACGCCGCGACACTGCTCAAGAAGGAGGGCGACGCTCCCAGTCCGCTGCTCGAAGCCGCCACGCGATTCTTCGCAGGATCCTCGCCGCCGGGGATGCTCGTGATCGACGCCGAGGGATTGCGCGCCGACAACGCGGTCGTGAAGAAGGCGACCGCCGCGGGCGCGCCCGTGCTCGACCTGCGCCGACTCTACGACCAACCACCGCCGTGGGAGCGCGGTGGCGACCTGCGTCGCACGGAACTCGTCCTCTGGCTGCAAGCGCGCGCGAAAGAGCGCGGAATCGGCCTGAATCCTGACGAGTCGCTCTACGTCTGCGCCGCGACCGGCAACGATCTCGCGGCACTCGACAGTGCGCTGTCGCGGCTCGTGGGGCGCGGCAAGGAGAGCGTCCGTTCCCTCGTCGCGTGGGAAGCCGGCGCGGCGCCGTGGGATGTCGCCGAGAAGATCGTGCTGGGCGACGCGGCGCACGGCGTGGCCGGGATCGAGACTCTCCTGCGCGGCGGTTTCTCGAAGGGCGGTGAGCGCGAGATCGACCCGGGTGCGCTCTTCGCGATGCTGTTCGGCAGCTTGCGCAACAAAGCTCGCGATGGACTCGCCGGCGCACGCGCCGTCGCTCGCGACGAAGATCCGCTCAGTGCCTACTCCGGCCCGCCTTTCGGGCGCGACGACTTCGCCGCGCGAGCGACGGCGAGGCGCGATACGGACTGGGAGCTCCTGCTCGAGGACCTCACCGCGATCGAGCGGAAGTCCCGGCAGGGGAAGGAGAGCGGCGGTGATGTCGATGCGAACGACCTCATCGCGTTCACGCTGCGCTGGCGCGTGGAGAAGCGCGCGGCGGGGCGCTGAAACCCCCTGCGGAAAGGCCGCGTCCACACCACGACACAGTCCGCGATCGGCGCGCAAAGGCGCTGCTGCACACCGACTTCGAAGCGTGTCGCCGCCTTCCGACGCCCTCGTGCCGGATCGCGGAGTTCCGGGCACTTTGGGCGCCGTGTCACCGCTGGACCACGGTGGCGTACCTCGACCCATCCGTACCCGCAGAGAGCTTCCGATGACCGAGCAATCCGCGCCCCCGATGCCGCAACCGACCGCCGAGCACAAGCTCCTCGAGGAGCATGCCGGCAAGTGGAAGGTCGCCTGCAAGTTCTACATGGACCCGTCGCAGCCGCCGATGGAAGTCGACGCGACCGAGACTGTCGAGATGGTCGGCCCCTTCTGGACGATCAGCAAGTACGAGTGCTCGATGATGGGCATGCCCTTCGTCGGTCGCTGCACGGTCGGCTTCGAGTCGCACACGGGCAAGTACGTGTCGACGTGGATCGATTCCTGGTCGCCCACGCTGTTCCACTTCACGGGTACGCGTCAGGGCGACACGATCACGATGACCGGCGATGCGTTCAGTTGCATGACGAACTCGATCCTCCGCCACCGCACGACGGAGAAACACATCGGCAAGAACGAGCGCATCTTCGAGATGTTCTGCACCATGCCCGACGGCAAGGAGTTCAAGATGATGACGAGCCACTACCGTCGCGCCTGACCCGCGGCGTTCGATGTGACGCGGTGCATGCGCGCGTCGAATCGAACCGAGTGAACGCACCGATCGCTCCGTGTCGCGGATCGGTCGGTGCGTCGCTGTTCGACGTGCTCGGGGGCGAGGCGCCGCGTGCGAGCACGACGGGCGCGCGCGGGGCAACCACCACACGGCCTGGAACCTCGGCGGGAAGCCGCTCGAGACGATCTGGCTGCTCGTTCGGGCAACCCCGCGGGAGTGTGGACTCCGTGCCCCGCTGAGCCCCATGCGTCTGCGCCGGACGGGCGCACGCACTACACTCTGCAAGTGACCTCCGAACCGAATCGCGCGCGTATCCGCGTCCTGCCCGAGCGCGTCAAGAATCAGATCGCGGCCGGTGAAGTCGTCGAGCGACCGGCGTCCGTCGTCAAGGAACTCGTCGAGAATGCGCTCGATGCCGGTGCCCGTTCGATCGAGGTCGATCTCGAGGAAGGTGGCATTCGCCTCGTGCGCGTCGTGGACGATGGCGGCGGCATGGATCGCGAGGACGTGGCTCTCGCGTTCGTCGCGCACGCGACCAGCAAGCTGCAAGACGTCGAAGATCTCGAGCACATCGCGAGCCTCGGCTTCCGCGGTGAAGCGCTGGCTTCGATCGGCGCCGTGTCGCGCGCGTCGATCCTGTCGCGACGCCGCGATGAAGAGACGGGTTGGCGCGTTGCCTGCGAAGGCGGCGCCTTGTCCGACGTCGTCGAGGCTGGCGCACCGGTCGGCACGCGCATCGAAGTGCGCGACCTCTTCCACAACGTGCCTGCGCGGCGCCGGTTCTTGAAACAGACCGCGACGGAGTTCGCTCGCTGCCTCGACGTGCTCCAGCGGTTGTGTCTCGCGCACGAGGGCGTCGCGTTCCGCGTGACGCACGACGGGAAGCGCGTGCTCGACGTCGAAGGCTCGATGGACTTGC
>CAZKIY010000472.1:1275-2870 GCA_964552875.1 uncultured Planctomycetaceae bacterium | reverse complement strand
CGGCCTGTCACGCCGGTGGTTGCGGGTTCAAGTCCCGTCGTCCTCGCCACTCTCCCACCCCCGATGGGGCGGAGATGGCTGCCAGGCCCCGCGAATCGGTTGGGAGGTGCATCCGCCGGTCCTCCTCGGACTCGTCGTCCTCTTTCCACGAACGGCCGCGACGCGCCTGATTCTCCGCGTCTACTCTTCCGCGCCGCCCTCGATCCGGCCGAGGTCGATCCAACGCAGGATCGCGCCGCTCGCTCCCGACGCGAGGCCGAGCACGTCGTGCGGACGTTGCGCGACATCGCGCGCCGAGAACCAGACGTCGACCGTCCCATCGCGATCGACGTCGCCGGCGACCGCGCTGAAACGACCGAGCTCCCTCAGCAGCCGACCGCCTTCGATGTCGTGGATCGCGGTGCCACTCGCGCCCGAGACGAGTCGCACGCGGCCGGCGTCGACGCCGCCGAGGAGCTCGGCGTCGGGGCGGTTCCAGCCCGGATCGGCGAGCACCAAGTCGTTCACGCGGTCCGCGTCGACGAGCCCGGCGAGCCGTAGTTGTGCGTCGACGAGTTCGGGTGACCAGATCGAGAGGTCGATGCGGCCCAGACCGTGCGTGCTTCCTAGGGAGACGATCAGCAACGAGCTCGCGTGACCGGACACGTCGCGCTCGAGCACGGCCAGGTCGACCGTTCCGTCCGCGTCGCGATCGCCGACGACGAGGAGAGCGCCGGTCGCCCTCCAGGACTCGCGCGGACGTTCGACCGGCGGCGTGGCTGCGATGGGCGTCCCTGGCGTCGTCCGGAGCTCGACCGAATCGGCGGTCCGTGGCGCAGACTCGGGCTCGGAGGGGGCGGACGGCGCCGAGATCACGATGTCGGCATCGGGCGCCGAAACGGCGATTTCCGCGAGGGAAATCGTTTCACCAGCCGTCCGTCGCGCCCCGAGACGATCTCGACCGCGCCGTCGACGACGAGCGCGGCGTCCGTCGTCCCGTCTCCGTCGACGTCACGCACGGCCGCGACCGCCGCGTCCCCGCCGCCGCCGCGGCATCCGGTCGCGACGCTCCACAAGACTTCGCCCGAGCTCGACGACAGCGCGGTCAATCTCCCCGGCGTGAGCTCGCGCGCCGGCGACAGCGCGAGCACGTCCGGCAGGAGGTCGCCGTCGAGGTCGCCCGTGGCGACGATCGCTTCCGCCCCCGACTGCCAGGCGGGCGTCGGCAGCTTGCGCGAGTACAGCACGCGACCGTCGACACCCGCATGGAACGCCAGCACGACGCCCCACACTTCGCCGGCGGAATCCATGTCGCGCCAAATCGCGGCGATGTCGCCGATGCCGTCGCGATCGAGATCTCCGAGCGCCGCGATCGACCCAGGCATCGGGGCGCTGCTCCGTTCGACGACGCCCGGCGGACCCGGCGCGCGCCAGAGCAGTTCGCCGCGCGCGCCCGAGAGCAACGCGATCTCGGCCCGACCGGCGGTCGAAGTGCGCAGGCAGAGATCCGGAACGCCATCGCGGTCGAGGTCGCGCACGACGCGCACGACGCGCACGGCGACGAGGTTGCGATCGACGCGCTCGGGAATCGGATCGGGCGTCGTGGGGGCGTGGCT
>CAZKIY010000472.1:0-1175 GCA_964552875.1 uncultured Planctomycetaceae bacterium | reverse complement strand
ACCTTCACGCACCCGTCCTTCTTGTCGCGGAAGGTCTTGTACAGCTCGGGCGCATCGGCGAGCGGGGCACGGTGCGTCACGACGAAGGACGGATCGATCTTCCCCGCCTCGATCATCGCGAGCAGCGGAGCCATGTAGCGTTGCACGTGCGTCTGACCCATGCGCATCGTCAGCCCTTTGTTCATCGCCGCCCCGAAGGGGATGTTGTCGAGCAGTCCCACGTACACACCGGGGATCGAGATCGTGCCGCCCTTGCGGCAGCAGCGAATCGCTTCCCGCAGCACGTGCGCGCGGTCCGTCGTCAGGTGTACAGCTGCTTTCACCTTGTCGACGACGGCGTCGAAACTGCCCGTGCCGTGTGCTTCACATCCGACGGCATCGATGCAGCGGTCGGGTCCTCGACCCGCCGTCATCACCATCAAGCGGTCGTAGACGTCGTCCTTGCTGAAGTCGATCGTTTCGGCGCCGGCCGACTCGGCCATGCGCATGCGCTCCGGCACCCGGTCGATCGCGACGACGTGCCGCGCGCCGAGCATCTGCGCGCTGCGTATCGCGAACTGACCCACGGGGCCGCATCCCCACACGGCCACGAGGTCGCCCTCTTCGATGCCGCAGTTCTCGGCGGCCATGTATCCCGTCGGGAAGATGTCGGACAGGAACAAGACCTTCTCGTCGGGCAACGAACTCTCGATCCGGATGGGGCCGACGTCCGCATGCGGCACGCGCAAGTACTCGGCCTGACCGCCGGCGAATCCGCCGAGCATGTGCGAGAAGCCGAAGAGGCCCGCGGGTGACTGACCCATGGCTTTGCGCGCGATCTCGGCGTTCGGGTTGGTCGTGTCGCACATCGAGTACTCGTGGCGCCGGCAGAAGAAACAGTGCCCGCAGGCGATCACGAAGGGCACGACCACGCGATCGCCCTTCTTGAGCTTGGTCACGGCCTTCCCCGTCTCGACGACGACGCCCATGGCCTCGTGACCCAACACATCGCCCTTCTCCATCGTCGGTTGGTAGCCGTCGAACAGATGCAGATCCGATCCACAGATCGCGGTCGAGGTGATGCGCACGATGGCATCGGTAGGTTCCTCGAGGATGGGGTCGGGAACGTTGTCGATCTGGACATCACCGGTGCCGTGCCAGCAGAGCGCCTTCATGCTTCGTGTCTCGGGTGCGGA
>CAZKIY010000471.1:0-2880 GCA_964552875.1 uncultured Planctomycetaceae bacterium | reverse complement strand
AACAAGTTCCGGAGACCACCCAGCTCGAGCGCGCGATCGAGGCGGCCACTCGATCCGTGGCCGTGCGGACGAGTCGACTCGACGCACTCGAAGCCGGCAAGCCGGTCGGTGAGCCGCTCGGCGTCGAGGGTTTGCGCGATGTCCCGGTGTCGGTCTCGATCGAACTCGGCCGCGTGCGACTTCCGCTGGCCGAAGTCCTCGCGCTGGCGCCGGGCTCTCTGGTCCTCCTCGATCGCGCGGCCCACGAACCCGTCGATTTGTTCGTGGGCGGACGCCCCTACGCGCGCGGGGAAGTCGTCGTTGTCGGCGAGAAATACGGCATCCGCATCACGTCTTTGACGACGTCCTGAACGAACTGGTGCAGGAACACGCACCGGATTCAGAACGCGCGGTCGAGCGGCCGATACCGCACTGGCACCTGCCCACCCCAGCATGGACCGCTCAACATTCATCGGCTTCGGCCTCGGCTTCTTCCTCGTCGTCTGGTCCATGGCGCACAGCGGCATTGCCGGACTGGCACTGTTCCTCCATGGTCCGGCCGCGGCAGTCGTGTTCGGCGGCAGCTTCGCCGCGATCTTGATTCACTTCCCGATGTCGGACGTGAAGGGTCTCTTCAAGGTCATCCTGAAGGTCTTCTTCCACAAGGAGCCGCCTCAGAAGGACCAGATCGAGAAGATCATGGAGTACGCGCTCATCGCGCGGAAAGACGGCATTCTCGGCCTGGAATCGAAGGTAGCGGAAGTTCACGACCCGTTCTTCAAGAAGGGTCTGCAGCTCGTCATCGACGGCATGCCGCCCGAGCGCGTGCGCGACATCCTCGAGATCGAGATGGACGTCGAGAAGCAACGCCACACGAACGGGAAGCGCATGTTGGAGCAGCTCGGCGCGTTCGCTCCGGCGTTCGGCATGGTCGAGACGCTGATCGCTCTCGTGCAGATGCTCTCGAACCTGTCCGACCCGTCGAAGATCGGCGCCGGGATGGCCGGCGCGCTCGTCGGCACGTTCTACGGCGCCTTCGCGGCGAACATGATGTTCCTGCCGATGGCTGGGAAGCTCGACGTCCGCGCCAAGGAAGAGCACCGCCTGCGCGAGCTGATCATCGAAGGCCTCACGGCGATCCAAGCCGGCGAGAAGCCGCAACCTCTCAAGGAAAAGCTGTCGAGCTTCCTCGCGCCGGGCGAACGCGCCGCGGCATGACGCCCCGATGGCACGCAAGAAGAAGCCCGAGGAGCATGCGCACGGCGAGAGCTGGCTCGTCAGCTACTGCGACATGATCTCGCTGCTCGTCACCTTCTTCTTGATGATGATGACGTTCTCCTCCAAATCGTCGGGTGACTTGGAGCAGATCGGCATCGGAATCCTCGAAGGCGGTGGCGGACCATTCGACGGCCCTCCCACGTTGCCGATGGGCGAGAAGCTCGACCGCGACGAAGTACAGGAATTGGCCGAGGATCTGCGCAAGTTCCTCGAGCGTCGCGGCACAGACGAATCCGGGACGATCAAGCCCAGCTCCGATGGCTTCTCGATCGCATTCGACCTCGATTCTTCGTTCGAAGCTGGATCCGCGGTACCGACCGAGGCGCTCGCGGCCAACTTGGCCGAGCTGTCGCCGATCCTCGCGCGCTGGTCGCGCCTCGTGATCGTGGAAGGCTTCGTCGAGGGCGACTTCCAGCCGAACGGCAAGTACACGGACGCCGAGGCGTTGGGCCTCGACCGCGCCGCGGCAGCGGCGGACTTGTTGTTCGCATCCTCACCGCTTCCGCGTTCACGTGTCCAGATCGCGAGCCACGGCACGGCGCGTCCGCGCGCGCTGGAGACGACTCCGATCGGCATCGCGAGCAATCGCCGCGTCGAGATCAAGATCGTGTCCCTGGCCCCGACGCGCGAACCGCTGGGTCCGCGGAGCTGATCATGTCGGACCACGACGAACCGTCGGGCCCTGGCGTTCCGCCGTGGCTGATCTCGTTCGGGGACATGATGACCCTGTTCCTCTGCTTCTTCATCATCCTCGTGACGATGGCGCCGAAGCCGGAGTCCGGCCTCGTCGCCGCCGGCTTGGGTGAGTTCGTCAATGTCCTCGAAGGCAGCGGCGTCGGCGGCGCGATGGACGGTGAAGCGCGGTTGATCAAAGTGAACGAGTTCCGCCAGCGATTCGGCCTCGTGCCGCTCGAGCTCGAGGACTACCTCGCGGGCCAACCCGAGACGAAGAGCGCGCCCGAGCTCGAGAAGATGGTGCAGGATTCTCTGCGCGACTACAGCGAGCTGATGCAGCCCGCGATGGCGACGTTCGAGCCCGGATCTAGCGAGCTGACCGGGGCGACGCGCGATTATCTCGATCGCATGGCGAAGATTCTGCGTCCCGGGAGCAAGCAGATCCTCGTGCTCGAAGGTTGGTCCGGCACCGACGCGCGACTCGGCGCGGCTCGCGCCAGAGCAGTGCGCAAGTACGTCGCCGACGAACACCGGTTCATCCTCGTGCGCGTCGAAGCGCGCGGCGGTGTCCGCGCCAACGACCCCAAGGAACTCGCCGAAACGTCGCGCACCGTCGACTTCCGCCTCGTCCATCCGATTGATTTCCCCACCGGTCCTTGACCAGAAGAGTTCCCCCATGGCCACCAAGACCGATACCAAGCAGAAGACGCCGGACGCGTCGAAATCGAACGGCGATCAAGCCGCGGGAGCGACGCCGAGCAAGGCGAAGCTCTGGATCATCGGAACCGCGATCGCGTGCGTCGCCGGCGCGGGCGCCGCGTTCGCCGTCATGCCGAAGAAGCCCGATCCGAAGCCGCAGCTCGAGGGCCCCTTCGTCGCGAAGCTTTCGAAGCAAGACGTGCAAGTGAACCTCGCCGGTGAGAACGGCAAGCGCTACCTCGTCCTCGG
>CAZKIY010000470.1:0-2890 GCA_964552875.1 uncultured Planctomycetaceae bacterium | reverse complement strand
GTCGCGGCATCGGTTGGGAGCACGGTTCGGCGCCGCGTCTGCGCTTCCTGTCACCGCCCGAAGTTTCGATCCTCACGTTGCGTTGAGATTTCGTGGACCCATCGAGGCTGTGGGCTCTCGGAACCCAGTGGCCCCTCTGCACGGCTGCTTCGAGCCTGATCTGTTCACACACGCTGAGATCGCGTGGCGCCTCTCCACGAAGCACGAGGCCGTGATCACTCCACGAACTCCGAGTCCGAGTCTTCCACCGACTCGGGGATCGACGCGCGCCGCAACGACTCAGCCCTTCTCGTGACAGCACTGATCGATCACGACGGCCGACGCGAGGAGGAGCACCTCGTCCTCGCCGTCCGCGATGTCGATCCCGTACGTGTCGCCGATCCCGAACCAACGCTTGCTGACTTCCGCGACGCGCTTCCCGTGTCGCGTGAACTCGTACTCGCGATCCAAGAGGCTGCCCTCGGCTTCCAAGTCGTCGGGACCGGGTACGTCGACCGTGAAGCGCGCCTTCAAGAACGTGAGCGGCTTCTTGCGCACGAGCGCGATCGTCTTCCCCGCGCGCTGGATCTCGAACGTCTTGCCCCACTGGAAGAGCTTCTGCTGGAGCCACAGCAGTTCGTGGCCGTTCATGTCCTGGAACGACAGCTTCGCGCCGATCGTGAACGCCTTGCCGTCGACGAAGTAGCGCTCGCGTCCTGACGCGTCGCGGATCGTGTAGTCGTCGCCCAGGCGGAAGAGGTCCTGACGCATCTGGTAGCGGGGCATTGGTGACTCCTCTGGAACTCGAATGCGTGCGCGCTACTCCGCAACCCTCGCGGGCCTTCACCCTCGAGCGCGGAGGCGCCGAGATCCAGCGCGACGCCTCGTCGTGCCGCAGCGAACTGTCCGAACTCGACCGCGCAGAGCGCGCGGACGAAATGGTGATCGCTCGGGACGCGCAGCGGCGCGCCAACCGACCCCGGCTCGCCCGAAACGCGGACCCGCGCGTCAACCCACCTGTGCGCGTTCAGGGAACGCGGCGACCGGCGCCGGCTTTCCGTACTTCGCCACGTAGGCGTTGTTGAAGGCGCACGTGAAGCACTTGTGGTAGCTGCCGCGCTGACGATCTTGGCACTGCCCTTGGATCACCTTGTGCGCGAACAGCACGGGCGCTCCGTCGACTCGGGTCGGGCACATCTGCAGGCCAGTCGTCTTCGCGTCGGTCATGCTCGTCCTCGGTCGCGTCCCGGAATCAGAAGCCCCCGCGAAAGCGCAGGGGCGTCGTCCCGGACTTCGATGCCGGCCGCCGGGTGGCCGCGCGGGCATTGTGAACCAGCGCGAAGGGCCGAGGCAAGAACGTGTCAGGTCAGCCGCAGGTTCGCGCGGCGTTGGGCAGCGCGGCGCGGATGCGCTCGAGCGCCGTCTTCGCGGCTTCGGGCGCGCGGTGACTGTCCCGCGAGAGCTCGACGGCCGCCATGCCGCCAAAACCGATGTCTTTGAGAGCTGTAAGAGAGGAAGATAGATCCAACTCGCCGCTCCCGAGCTGGAGATGCTCGTGCACCCCGGCCCGGGCGTCGTCGAGGTGGACGTGGACGAGGTGCGTTTTCAGAGCCCGGATCTGGCTCGCCGCGGGCATGTCGCCCGTCACGACCAGGTGCCCCAGGTCGAGCGTGAGCCCGAGTTCCCCACTTCGTGATCCGAGGCGGCGCGCGAGCTCGAGGTACCCCGCCGGCCTCTCGACGAACATGCCCGGCTCGGGCTCGAAGCCGATGCGCACGCTCCGTGACCGCGCGTGGTCGAGAACCGGGACCAGCGCGGCGGCCAAGCGCTCCCACAACGGCTCGGACAAGGCGCGGTCGGCACCGGGTGCGTCGCCGGAGACGAGCTCGTACGCGGCGCCGGACCAGATCGAGACGACGCTCGCGCCGAGGTCCGCCGCCAAGTCGATCGAACGCCGATAGTGATCGACGCGCCGCTCGCGACCCTTCGCCGACGGGTCCATCAAGTTCGGACGGTGCTTCCGGAACGGGTCGAGGACGTAGCGCGCGCCGGTCTCGATCGAGATCGCGACGCCGCGCTCTTCGGCGTGCTCGCGCACGGCGCGCACGCGATCCGGTCGCAGGTCGAAGACGTCGAGTTCGCCGACGTCGGGCGTGATCGCGATGCCGTCGTAGCCCAACCCCGCGAGGAGGTCGATCGCATCGCGCAGTCGGTGGTGCGCGAGACCGTTCGTGTTGTAGCCCAGGCGGAACACGCGGCTCAGCTCGTGGTGTTCGGGCCGTTGCCCGAGCCCGTCACCGGCGTCGGAGCGCGCGGCGGACCGTCCGCGTCGGGATCGTTCGGAGGTTTCGTTCCGTGCTCGATCGGCTCGGGGAGCACAGCGGGAACTGCCGAAACGCGCGCGACAGGGCCGGCGAGACCCGGGTCGGCCGTGCGCACCCGTTCTTCGTCCTCGAGACGCACCGCCAGTTTCTCGCTGGCCGTCCGTGCCACGTCCGACAGCGAGAGGTCGCGCGGAACGAGATCGCGGATCTGGCGAACCTCGCGCTCGAGCCCGCTGTCACGCCACGTCGAGTTCAGACTGCGCTTGATCTTCGCGAACTGCGCGCCGGCGTCGGCTGCGACCTTGGGCAGGTCCTTCCCGAACAAGAGCAGGGCGCCGATGCCGACGATCAGGAGCTCGATCCCGCCCAGACTCTCGAACAGTGCGAACACGATGGCTCGAATCCTAGCCTGGATCCGCTACTCGCCATTCGCGGGTCTCGGCGAAAGCTCCCGCATCGACGCCGCCGACCGCGGTCGAGGGTCGCGGCTCGCGGCTCGCACCGGCCTGCGGTCGACCTCCGCGTAAGAACGGTGCACGTCCGCGGCCGTCGCCCCCGCGGAGTTCGCGGATCTCGAACCGCTCGCG
>CAZKIY010000469.1:0-2897 GCA_964552875.1 uncultured Planctomycetaceae bacterium | reverse complement strand
ACGAGGAGTTGCTTGACACGACCAGCCGCGCCTTTCGTGCTCGCACCGAGGGATTGCAGCGTCTCCGCGTAGTCGAGGAGGAAGCGCGCGGCGTCCGACGACGTGACCTCGATGACGCTGAAGATCCACGGATTGCCGCACGCGGCGCGACCGACCATGGCGAGCGCGCAGCCCGTTTCGCGGCGCAAACGTGCGAAGTCGGCGTGCGTGTCGATGCCTCCGTTGCCGCACACCGGGATCGAAACGGACTGGACAGCCCGCGCAAGCCGCGTCCAATCGACCTCGTCCTGGTAGGCCTCGGCGCGCGTGCGGCAGTGGACGGTGAGCATCGCGGCGCCGCCGGATTCGGCCGCGCGAGCGAGGTCTTCGACGCGCTCGGCATCGTCGTAGCCGGCGCGGATCTTCGCGGTCACGGGATGATCGGGTACGGCGTCGACGACCGCGCGCACTGTGGCTTCCAGTCGTGCAGGATCCTTGAGCACCGCCGAACCGGCGCAGCCGCGCAGTGCGCCTTTGGCCGGACAACCGAAGTTCAGATCGACGAGCGGGGCACCGACTTCGATCGCACGGCGCGCGGACTCGGCCAGCGCGCCGAGGTCGGCACCCATCAGTTGGAGGCCTACGGGTTGCGCGAAACGGCGGTCGCCCAAGTGTCGGACGAGGACGTGTCGCGGAAGTGGGCGATCGATGACGCGCACGAACTCGGTGAACGCGCCGCCCAGCTCCGACGGCCCGTTGCGCGCGAGGACGAGGTCGCGAAACGACGGCTCCGTGACGCCCTCCATGGGGGCGAGGAGCCAGGGCGAGGTGAAGGGGAGGACGGGGCGGGGCACGAGAAGTCCCGCAGTCTACGGCGTGCTCGCGAAGCTCAGGGTCGCCAGACCAGCCCGATCCCATTGGTCAGGTTGTAGGTGTCCGGGGTGCAGAAGGTTTGCGCGTCGCGGTACCAGACCTGATAGGTGCGAACAGAGCCCGGCGTGCAGACTCCCTTCACAGAAACGATCGGATCGCCGGCTTGCGGATACTGCGATGCGCCGCCGACGTTGGCGACGATGTCGAGACGGATCAGCGTGCCCGCCGCGCAGCGCAAGCCGTCGCCGAGGACGGTGCCGAGACCGGCGGCGAAGGGGCCCGTCCCTTGGAAGTAGAGGCACGGACCGTTGCTCATGCCGCTCCCGAGGAGCGCGAGCGTGTCGTTCGCGATGCTCGGCATACCGGTGG
The DNA here is from genome assembly GCA_964552875.1 of uncultured Planctomycetaceae bacterium. Classification (GTDB taxonomy): domain Bacteria; phylum Planctomycetota; class UBA1135; order UBA1135; genus JAEUHZ01. The sequence continues at coordinate 1,676 of CAZKIY010000469.1, read as the reverse complement.
CGTCGAGGCGGCCGGCGCTTCCGAGCGAGTTCATGCATCCGGATGCCGAACCGATCGGCGAGGAGTTGCCGCAGGGGCAAGCGGTCGCGGTGCCGTCGCCGAAGCAGTAGCCCGCGGCGATGTCGTCGATGTCGCTCACGAAGATGTCCTGCACGTCGTTCGTGTCCAGCGGGACGAGGTTCGTGCCGGCGCTGGAGAATGCGAGGATGTTGCCCGTGGAGTTCAGGGACATGCTGGAAGCGGTCGAAGTGCTGGCGGTACCACCTGTGCCGGTGCCGACTCGAATCATCGCTCCTGTCGTTCGGTTCACCCAATACCAGTCCGGGCTAAGGTTCGGGGGAAGGATGTTGCTGGCGTAACTCTGCCAGACCACGACCCCGCCATTCTCCGAAATCAACGGGGCAAAGGACCCATTGTCAGCTTGTGCGCCGGCATGACTGACACTGATCCGGGTCGTCTGTGCCGTCGTCGTATTCCTCAAGAAGACATCGAACACCGAGTTCGTGTCGTTGAGGACAAGATTGCTCGCATAGCTATAAAAAGCGACGAACTGGCCGGTCTCGGACGAGCGCCCAGCGTAGCTGTCGGAACTGCCGTAACCTCCACCTGTCGAAGTACTGATTCGAAGTGTGGTTCCGTTGATTCGATCGTGTTGGAACACATCGTGCGCGCCGTTGGAATCGGGCGTCACAAGGTTCGTGGCGGTGCTCGTGAACGCGACATGATCGCCATTCACCGACAGCCTCGGATCGTAGCTCAAGCTGTTTCCCTGGTTGCCGAACGAATCGACGCTGACCCTCGAAACGACCCCTGTCACGAGGTCACGCAAGAAGATGTCGCTGACGCCGTTCGTGTCGCCGGCCACCAAACTCGTGGCGTCACTCTCGAACGCCAAGAATCTGCCATCCCGCGACAAGCTGGGTGACCGGCTCGGACCATTCGCCTGTACCCCCGCGCCGCTCGCACTCGCGCGCACGGTCGTCCCCGCCTGGGTGTCGCGCACGAAGACATCCGGAAGTCCGTTCGTGTCCGCCGGAACGAGATTGGCTGCCGAGCTGACGAACGCCACGAACCTGCCGTTTCCGCTGATCGCTGGTTGAGAGCTGCTGCCCGTTGCCTGAGTCCCCGAGCTGTCCACGCTCACACGAACCGTTGTCCCAGCCACGCGGTCGTGCAGGAAGATGTCCGTGGCACCGTTCGTGTCACCCGCGACCAAGTTGGTGGCGCTGCTCTCGAACACGACGGACTGGCCGTTCGAGGAGATGCTCGGACGGTCGCAGTGACCGTTGGCCTGCACGCCGAGGCTCGACACGCTGACGCGTGTGGTCGTCTGAGCGAGGGTGGGAAACGCCAGTAATGCGAGGGCGAAGGCGGCAAGCGCCGAGTGTGAGACCGAGCGAAGCATCGAATCCATCCTTGTACTCACCGGGACTGAGGACACCTGCCGGACCCCATGAGCGCGCGGAACCAGACAGGGACCCAGGACTCTATCTCAAGTCGCTCGAAGTGGAGAGACGCCTACGTTCCCAATCCAGCGGCCTCGAGACGACGAACCAACCCGGTTCCGCGGTTCTCGGCGGGCGCGCGCGCGGTTCCAATGGGGAACCCGTGACCCGCACGCCGGTACTCGTCCTCGTCCTCGCGATCGTCGCGGCCGTTCTCTCGGCGACGTGGAT
>CAZKIY010000468.1:0-2901 GCA_964552875.1 uncultured Planctomycetaceae bacterium | reverse complement strand
CTCGTCGATGCGGCGTCCGCCAGCAGCGATGCGGGTGTCGAACTCGACGGAAAACACCGGGGAATTCCGGTGTATCCCAACTTGGACGCTGCGCTCGCGGCGCTGACGAATCCGCCGGACTTCGTCGTCATCGGAGTCGCGACTTCGGGCGGCGTGCTGCCCGCGGAGATGAGGAGCGCGCTGCTCAGCGCCGTCGAGCGCGGCATCGGCGTCGTCAACGGCCTGCACGAGTTCCTCGGTGACGACCCGGCATTCGTCGCGGCGGCCGCGCGCGCGGGCGTGTCCTTGATCGACGTGCGCCGGCCGAAACCGCGTCGCGATCTCCACTTCTGGTCGGGTGCGATCCGCGATGTGCGTGCGCCGCGCGTCGCCGTGCTGGGCACGGACTGCGCTCTCGGAAAGCGCACGACGTGTCACGTCTTGTCGGCTGCTTGCCGCGAAGCCGGTCTCGTACCGGCCATCGTTCACACGGGCCAAACGGGCTGGTTGCAGGGCATACCGCACGGCTTCGTGCTCGATTCGACGCCCAACGATTTCGTCAGCGGCGAGTTGGAGCACGCCGTCGTGTCGTGTGATCGCGAACTCTCGCCCGACGTGATCTTCCTCGAAGGCCAATCGGGTCTGCTGAATCCGAGCGGTCCGTGCGGCGCGGAACTCATTCTGTCGGCCGAAGCGCGCGGAGTCGTGCTGCAACACGCTCCCGGGCGCATCTACCACGACGACCAGGAGCACTTGCACAACGCGATCGCGCCTCTCGAGAAGCAGATCGCGCTGATCGAGATGTACGGCGCGCGCGTGCTCGGCATCACGTTGAACGACGAAGGCACGCCGCCGTCGGAGCGCGAAGCGGTACGCGCGGCGATCGAACGCGAAACCGCACTTCCGACCATCTGGCCGCTCGCGGAAGGCGCGAGCCGACTCGTGCCTCTGTTGCGCGCGCTCGTCGACGAGGTACGACGAGCGTGAAGATCGAGCGCATCGCGATCGACTCGCTCCTGGTGCCGTTGAAGCGCCCGTACCGCATCGCGAACCAGACGACGGAGTCCGTGCGCATCGCGTTCGTTCGCATCGAAGGCGAAAACGGCGTGACGGGATACGGAAGCGCCACGCCGGAGCCCGACATCACCGGTGAGAGCTTCGAAGCTTGCGTCGAAGCGTTGGAACGCGGGGCAAGTCGGCTCGTGCGCACGACGCGCGACGTTCGTGAGCACATCCGCGCGCTCGAACCGCTCTCGCCCGCGACACCGGGCGCGCGCGCGGCGCTCGACATGGCGCTCTTCGATCTCTGGGCACGACTCGCAGGGCGTCCGCTCGTGGACCTGCTCGGTCGCGTGCATCGAGAACTCCCGACTTCGATCACGATCGGGATCATGGCCGTCGACGAGACCTTGGAGGAGGCCGATGAGTACGTCGCGCGGGGTTTTCGCGCATTGAAGGTCAAGATCGGCGAGTCGTTCGAGGCGGACATGGAGCGCATGACGCGCTTGCGTGAGCACGTCGGTCCGTCGATCGCGCTGCGTGCGGACGCGAACGTCGGCTACGAACCCGCGAGCATCGTTCGTTGCTACGAGCACCTGCACGCGCTCGACGTCGAAGTCTTGGAGCAGCCGTCGCCTCCCGAACGCGATGCGGATCTGCGCGTGCTGCCTGTTCCTGTGCGCCGCTGGTTGATGGCGGACGAGAGTCTGCACGACGAGAGCGACGCGCTGGATCTGGCGCACGAACCGCGGCCCTACGGGGTGTGGAACGTCAAGTTGATGAAGTGCGGCGGCATCGCGCCGGCATTGCGCATCGCGCATGTTGCGGCGCAGCACGGCGTCGATCTGATGTGGGGGTGCATGGACGAGAGCGAAATCGGCATAGCGGCAGCGCTGCACGCGGCCTTCGCCTGTTCCGCGACGCGCTACCTCGATCTCGACGGCAGCTTCGACTTGGCGCGCGATCCAGCACGCGGCGGCTTCGAGCTGGTCGATGGCTGTTTGCGAACGTCGGGCCGTCCTGGGCTGGGCGTGGAGGTGATGCTGTGAGGCACACGACCCGACGCGACGTGATTCGCGCAGCGGTGTGTGCGCCGATCGCTTGGTCGCTCGGCGCCTGCGCGGTGACACGTCGCACACAGCGCTTCGACCTCGTCGTCCATGGTGGAACGCTGATCGACGGCACGGGGGCCGATCCGCGGCGCGCGGACGTCGGCGTCCAGGACGGCCGCATCACCGCGATCGGCGACCTGGATCGCGAGCAGGCTCGACGCTCAATCGACGCGCGCGGCCTGATCGTGTCGCCGGGGTTCGTCGACCTGCACAGCCACTCCGACCGCTCGATCCTCGAGCATCCCGCGGCCGACTCGCGCGTACTTCAGGGCTACACAGCAGAAATCACGGGCAATTGCGGCGGTTCGGCTGCGCCGACGGCACCCGGGAGCGAGCGCCCATTCGCCGGCGTGCGCGAGTATCTACGTGCGCTGGACGAAGCGCGACCCGCGATCCACCAAGCGCTGCTCGTCGGGCACGGCACGTTGCGCGAGAACCTGGTCGGCGAGGTCGATCGTCGACTCACGGCGACGGAGATGAGCGCGCTGGAGCGCGAACTCGAACGCGCACTGGACGAAGGTGCCTTCGGACTCTCCAGCGGCCTCGAGTACGTCCCCGGCATCTACTCGCCGCCCGAGGAACTGCTCGCGTTGGCGCGAGTCGTGGCGCGCCGAGGTCGCCTCTACGCCTCGCACATGCGCAGCGAGGATCGGTTCCTGCTCGAAGCGATCGACGAGATCTTGGCACTGGCACGTTCCTCCGGCGGGCGCGTGCAGATTTCGCATCTGAAGTCGTGCGGGCCCAAGAACTGGCCGAAGCTCGACGCGGCGTTCGCGCGCATCGAGGCCGCCGTGGCCGACGGATTCGACGT
>CAZKIY010000467.1:0-2946 GCA_964552875.1 uncultured Planctomycetaceae bacterium | reverse complement strand
GTGATACGTCAAGAGATGAGCTCGCGGTCTGGGCACGAGCGCCGCGAGTCGCTCGGACCCTTGAACGTCAGGCCCAGGCGCTCACGCCGGCCGAGCAAATGCACCATCTCTTCGCGTCGGTTCATGCACGCGATCGTCACGTCCGCGCCGCCGGCGTCCAGGCGGGCGTGCCGTGACAGTTACAGGACATCGCTGGTTACCTCGTCGGCGATGGCTATGCTGGTTACGCCACGATCGTGGGCAAACGGCCAAGCGTGATTCAGACGGGCTGCTGGGCGCACGTGCTGCGCAAGTACCGCGACGCGCTCAAGGATTCACCCGCGCAAGCGTCGTCGATGATGTCGCTGATCGCGGCGCTGTTCGACGTGGAGTCCGCAGCGATCGAGAGCAAGCTCGATCCCGCCAACGTGCTGGCACTGCGCGCGGAACGCAGTCGACCGATCCTCGATCGCATCCGGCTGCTCGCCGAAAGCCTGCGTGGTCACGGCAGCGAACAAGAAGCATTCGGCAAGGCGCAGAAGTACCTATTCAATCAGTGGCCGGCGTTGGCGCGCTTCCTCGAAGACGGTCGCGTCCCGATCCACAACAATTCCTGCGAGCGTGCGATTCGTCCCGTCGCCGTCGGTCGGCGCAACTGGCTGTTCACGGGCAGCGAGCGTGGCGGGCGGGCGGCGGCGATCGTCTACTCGCTGATCGAGAGCTGTCGGCGTGTGGAGGTGGATCCCTACGTCTACCTGCGCGACGTCCTCGTGCGCGTCGCCACGCATCCGGCCAGCCGCGTCGACGAGCTGACGCCGGATCGCTGGAAGCTGCTGTTCGGCCCGCAATCCGCGGCCTGAAAGCACTGCGGCGCGCCATCTGCCGACACGCGCGGCCTGCCAGCTCCACCCCGACCTCGCCAGCGCGCGCTGCGAAACGCCTCCGGACGCTTACGTTTCACTGGCATCGTGGGACAGGGTGCGGCCGTCGATTCGCATGCTGTCTTATACGACGGCAACCGCGAACAAGGTAGCCTAAACTACGGACTCCTCAGTAAGCAGCAGCATTCTCAAGCTGACGGCTATTGATCTCTTGTGTTGGCGGGATCTGCGCCAGCCGCGTGGAAAGCGCTGAATGACATTAGAGACATGGTTACCTCTGTATCGGATAGTTCCCGCGCCCTGACGCCCAGTATGTAGTATCCCGAGCTACCCACATCGATCGCTCCTGAGGGGTGCCACAGGAGCGCCACACCACAAATGTCTGTACTTGGCAATCTATCTCGATAAAGCAGTCCCGGGGCCTCCGCGGCATCAGAGGGTACTGGAAAATACTGACAGTACTGTGACGGTTGACCCGTCGGATACCAGAATCGCCACCAACCGACACGAACGTTGACGGGAAAAGGGGAGTGTTCGAGATTGAGATACTCGCCACGCTCCTTCAGCGCTCCATTCGCGTAGAACTCCGACCACAATCCGAACTTTACCCAATCTTCGTGAGTCGCATTGACTCTCAATAGTACTCCCTCGGCTCTCAGCACGCCGCTTGGCCAGCGCAGAATAACATGTTTGGAATTAATTCCCTGCACTTTCACCTCTTGGCTTGGTTCGCCATTCGGTGGGGCCGGTTGTGATATTACCCCTTTCGCTGATTCGTTACTCAGCAGAGGCTGCTCGTGATTTGTGCACCCCTCAAAGCAGGCGAACACGGCCAGCAGTAAGACGTTTCGAACGGCCCGCCGCATCGGTCCACTGCGCCTAGGGTGTAACCGTCGACATCCCTGTAGCACAATCACGGTAATATTTCGACGGTGGCCACGACGTTCGGCCGAACGAATAATCGGCTCCATGCGGATCCTAAAACGGCTCTACATCCATGTGTTGCCTTGCGGGCACGTCCCCCCCGAGCGCTTCTTTTCCCAATCGGCTTCAGAACCGCATCCCGCACTTGAAGGATTCGAGGAACCGCCACCGAGTGGCCCCTCACTCTCACACTCGAGTTGGGGAAAGGTGCCCATTGGACCGCCACAGGAGGCGATGCACGAGGATACTACCCCAGCGGCAGATCCACCGGGGGCAGCAAAGAAGCAACAAGTACCAGCGCAACAAACAACGACATTGTCAACATCCCCAAGCCCTTGACCAACAAAAGAGCCGTCCTCAGTAGATTCACATCCACCGTCCTTTCCCTTTTGTGTCGTTCCAATTACCGTAACCGAGTCTGCGTTTGAATTATAGACGGTATCAAGGCCCATGGGATCCAGGCCCACTACCGGACTCCCGTTGGTGTATTCAACGAGTGAAGCACGAGAATGGTACCCCGACGGATCGCGGCTGCCCCAACGTCCAATAGTCGCATGGAGCTCCCGGTGACGGTTGCTCACTATGGATGAGCTGTTTAGAGCGTACGCCCCCCCGAAGCCCGAGCGATTGGCCGTCAGAGTGGTTAGGACTCCGTAACCACCCTGTGCGCCGAGAAACGGCACGCCCTGCGACAGGGACCTGTCTATTGCGTCGACATCTCCGTCTAGATCTATGTCTCCGCGCACGGCGTACGAAAGGCTTGTGATCCATGCCTGAAGTTGAGCTACATCATCCGAATCACAGTCCCCATCCGAATTCGTGTCTCCCCCCGGCAGACCGAATGGCACCCCGTATGCCGAGTACTTTGCCCATTCCAGCATCCCGCCTGCCGCACTCACGATCGCACTGACGTCGGCTCGCCAATTCTGGCAGTAGTACGCCCGCTCCTCAAGCGTCCCATCGCTCGCGCTTGTCCATGCCGTGTTCGCGTCCTTGTCACGGCAGACGACGATGTCGATGTAGCTTGAGGCGCCGAAACCGCAGTTCCCTGCCGCATGCGGCACGAACTCCTCCTTCGGGCTCGTGTCGCTCTCTCGGAAGCGCGCCACCTGCCGCCAGCGCTCATCGAACGCGTCGTAGTACCACTTGTCGTTGCTATCGA
>CAZKIY010000466.1:0-2949 GCA_964552875.1 uncultured Planctomycetaceae bacterium | reverse complement strand
CTTCCTCGTCCTCGTCGATTCGGCTCGCGCGACGTGGTCGATCGTCGTCGTGAACCATCGCACCGGCGAAGTCTGCGTCGCGGCCGCGACGTGCATCGGCAACTTCGACCTGAAGCCCGCGCTGTGCGTCATCCGGGTCGGCGAGGGTGGGGCCGCGGCGCAGTCCGTGATCGACTCCAGTGGGATGAATCGGCTCGCGATCTGGAACGAGCTCCAGAACGGAACGGCGCCGAACGACATCATCACTCTCCTCGGCACGCAGGATTCGCTGCACCAACGGCGCCAGTACGGAATCGTGTCCGTGCGCGGCGCTCCGGCGACGTTCACCGGGACGCAGTGCAGTGCTGCGCGATTCGGTGTCTCGGGCACGACGGGCGATCTGTCGTACTCGATCCAGGGCAACATCCTGACGGGCACGATCGTCGTGACGAACGCGGAGGCCGCCTTCCTCTCCTCGAGCGGCGATCTACCGACGCGTGTCATGGCCGGGATGCTCGCCGCGCGTGCGATGGGGGGCGACGGTCGTTGTTCGTGTTCGGCCTTGATGCCCACCTCGTGCGGCGCGCCGCCGGCGAACTTCACTCAAGCCGATTCCACGGCGTTTCTCGTGAGCTCGCGGTTGGGTGACGTCGATGGCACGTGCATCAACGGCCAGAATTGCGCGAACGGAACTTACTGGTGCGATCTGCGTGAGATCAGTTCGGCCGGCGGATTCGATCCGGTCCTGCGCCTGGCGAGCGACACGATTCCCGAGTGGCGCTTCGTCGTCGGGGAGCGCGCGGACCACTTCCTGACGCGCGTGACGTCGAGCTCGGCGCGGATCCCCGCCGACGGGACGAGCGCCGCGACCGTCGACGTCGAGTTGCGGAACCTCGAAGACCAGCCCGTGAGCCCGTTCTCGGCGTCGCTCGAAGTCGTGGCCGCGGACTCGCCGGCCGTCGCCGCGGCCAGCGCGCCGACGGACCTCGGTGGTGGACGTCTGCGCTTCACGCTCGCATCGAACGGCCAGCTCGGTACCACGCGTTACTGGATCACCGTCGTCCACCAGAGCGGCGTGCGCGTTCGCCTGTGGCCGGCGCTCGAGCTCGAAGCCGTCGCGCCCGCGCCGATCCTGCTCGGTCGGGAAGTCGTCAGTGCCTCGGCCGGTGCGAGCGTTCCCGTGTGGCTCGACCTCGGCGCGACGCGCGCGGGTTCGATGCACCTCGTGCTCGGCACTTCGAGCGGCACGGCGCCCGGCTCGACGTTCCAAGGCGTGCATTTGCCGCTGAATCGCGACCGTTTCCTCAATGCGAGCTATCTGCGCACGCTCGGCGGACCGTTCGTCGGAACGGCCGGTGTGCTGGACGCGAATGGTCGAGCCGTCGCTCGTTTCGAGCCGCCGCCGGGTTGGCTCGCGCCGTTCATCGGTCGACGCCTCGATTGGGCTGCGTACGTGAGCGGTGGACCGGCGATCGCGACGAATGCGGTCGGCCTCGACGTCGGACCCTGATCACCGCCTGGACGGCCACGCCCGCGTGATCGCGCCGACCGCCGTCAGAGCATGTGAAGGACTCACACGCTCGAGGCAGTCGCTGAGCGGCGCCATGACCTTCAGAGAGCACGCAGGCTCGATTGCTTGACGCGGTCTCAGTCGCGGTACTTCTGGTGGCAAGCCTTGCAGGACTGCGCGACGGTCTTCATCCGCGCGTTGATGTCGTCCGTGGACGCCTTGCTCACGATCCCGTCCTCGAGCGCTTGCGCCGCGTCGGCCGCTGACTTCAGCATGTCGCGGAACTCCTCTGATTTCGCGGTCGTCTCATGATCGCTGAGCAGGCCGCGCAACAGGTTCTCGAGGTTCCCCGCGACCGCACCTGGCACGAGGTCGGGGTGATCCTTCGGCACGCCCCACTGGGCCTTCTCGAGCGCCTTCAACTGATCGTTCGCTGCGTCGATCGCGACCATCGAGTCGACCATCCCCGACGTCTTCCAGCGGCTCGGGAAGTCGTTCGGCGCCGCGGAAATCTGCGCGTTCGTGAGGACTTTGCTCTCCGTCGCGCAGGCGTAGAGGCCCGTGTAATTCGGGGCCGTGCCCGAGGCCTTCATGCGGGACACTGCGGCGTCGTTGTCGAGGCGACCCAACGCGACCGCCGCGGCAGCACCCGCTGCGGCGCTGCGGTGCTTGCCATGGTGGCAGTGGATGTAGACGGGGCCGGGGAGATCGCGCACGGCGCGCGTGATCTCGAGACGACGCTCCTCGTCGATGCCGCCGTACGTCACGGGGAAGTGCACGTAGCGCATGCCGCGACTCTCGGCTTCATCGGCCTCGGGTGCCGCGCCGTCCACCGAGATGATCGTGCGGATCCCCATGTTGGCGAGCGACTCGAAACCGGCGTCGCCTTCGGGGACCGATCCGCTGTAGAGGCCGGGACCGTAAGCGACCACGTTGTGGACGCCCGGGAAGTCAGCCGGCTTCTCCGCCGTCGGCACCGGAGGCGGCAGGGTGACCGGACGCGAGGCGGCTTCGTGCGTACTCGTGCAGGCCAACGCGAGCGCCAGAGCGGCGAAGACGGCGAGGGCCGGGGCGGCGAGGTGTCGGAGTTGCATGAGGTCTTGGATCGGGGGGCGAGACCAGCGGTCTCCGCTAGTGACGGTCACCCGTACCGGTCACGCCTCGACACCCACGAAGTTCCGGTCGAACTCGCACTCCGAGCTCGTCCACCCCGCGTGGGGCCACCTGTGGACCGCCGACCGGCCGCGGGTGCTACTTCGCGCCGAGTTTCTCGCCGGCGAGCTTCTCGAGCGCCACTCGCCCGGCCTCGTCGCCCAGCTCCTTCGCGAGAGCGAGCGCAGCCTGGACGGCCGCCCGCGCACGTTCCACTCGACCCAGCTCCGCCGCCAGTTCCGCGACGCGCGTGGTGGCCTCGTACTCGTCCCCCGTGAGCGAGATCGTCGTCGCGACCATGCGCACGC
>CAZKIY010000465.1:0-2952 GCA_964552875.1 uncultured Planctomycetaceae bacterium | reverse complement strand
CGTGCTGTACGTGCCCGAGATCACGCCGATGATCATCGCGAAGGTGAATCCCTCGATGGCGTTGCGCGATCCGACGTTGAAGAGGAACAGCACGACGATCGTCAACAACACCGTCGTCGACGTCAGGATCGTGCGGCCGAGCGTCTGGTTCAGCGCGTCGTTGATCACGCCCTTCAACGACTTCTTCGAACGCGGCAAGATTTCCCGCACGCGGTCGAAGATGACGATCGTGTCGTTCTGCGAGTAGCCGATGATCGTGAGGAAGGCCGCGATCATCGTGAGATCGAGCTCGGCCTGCACGATGTCGAAGTGACGCGCGATGGCCAGCGCACCGAGGGTCACGAGGACGTCGTGAACGACAGCCGCGACGACCGCGATGCCATAGCTCCACTCCGCGAAGCGGAAGCGCAGATAGAGCATCGTCGCGAACATCGCCAGGATCAGCGCTCGAATCGCCTTGTCCCTCAGTTCGCCGCCGACTTGCGCGCCGATGAGCGCCGACTCGGGGATGGGGGAGAGGAGTTCGTACGGCGTGCCCGTCGCGTCCTTGTGCGCCGTGAAGCGCTTCTGGACCTCGCTCACGAGCTCGTCCGGAGTGCGCACGGCCCCCGTGCTGCCCGTGAATTGGAACGAGTTCTTGTGAGCCGGATCGATCGTGGCGACGGCGTTCTCGACGCCGCCCTCGGCGAGCGACGCCTGCACGTCCGCGAGGGGGTGTACGTTCTCGAAGTAGACTTGGCCGGTCACGGACTGCTGGCCGTCCGTTCCGGGAGCGAGGGTCAGCTCGACCGGGCCGCGCTGGAGCACGGATGCCAGGGCACGACGAACCTCGGTCTCGGCCGCCTTCGCGGCTTCTTCGCCGCCCGCGGTCGCCCCGTCGAGCTTCGACGTGATGCGGAACGCGCGGTAGCCCGAGCCCGCAGCGCTGTCGCTGATCACGCGCACTTCCGCCGAGCGCCCGATGTCACCGGGGATCGCGGCGACCATCCCGCGCAGGGTCTCGATCGACTGCGGATCCTGCGTGCGCACGGTCAGTGCGTAGCCGCCCATGAAGTCGATGCCGAGTTTTTCGCGGTCGGGCAGGTAGATGAAGAATCCGACTGTGGTGACGATGACGAGCAACGATCCGGCGAGCGCCGGCTTGATCGCGCCCATGAAGTTGATGCGCTTGTCCTTGGCGAGCTCGCGCATCCGGTAGGGCGCGACGCCGCGCTTGATGTCGTGGAACATCAGCACCTGCGTGACGACGATGACCGTGAAGAGCGTCGTCAGGATGCCGACGCACAAGGTCGTCGCGAATCCGCGGATCGGGCCCGTGCCGGCCCAGTACAGGATGATGCCCGCGATCAGGGTCGTGAGGTTCGCGTCGATGATCGTGACGGCCGCGCGTTCGAAGCCGGCTTTCGCCGCCTGCGAGAGCTTCAGGCCGCGCGCCATCTCCTCGCGCAGTCGCTCGAAGATCAGGATGTTGCCGTCGACGGCCATGCCGACCGTGAGGACGATCCCGGCGAGTCCCGGGAGCGTCAGCGTCGCACCCCACAGCGCCATGATGCCCATCAGGAGCACGAGGTTCGCGAACAGCCCGATGACCGAGAACAAGCCCAGGCGCCGGTACACGAACACCATGAACACGATCACGACGAGCATCGCGACGAGCGCGCTGACCGTGCCCGAGACGATGTAGTCCTCGCCCAGACTCGCGCCGACGCGCGACTTGTCCATGAGCTCGGGCTTCATGCGCAACGAACCCGAGCGCAGCACCGTGATGAGGTCCTTGACCTCGGTCTGCGTGAATCCGCCCTGCCCGCCGTTGATGATGCCGCTACCGGGCAGGCGATCCTGGATGACCGCCAGCGTCGCGATCTCGCCGTTCAGGACGATCGCCATCCCATCCTTCAGGTGCGCCTGCGTGAAGTCGCCGAAGGCGATCTTCTTGTCCGCGGCCATATCGAAGTTGACGGCCGGGTAGCCCAGGTCATCGGGCTGCATCCCGACCGAGTTCAGGTCGCTGCCCGTGAAGTTCCACGCATCACGCGAGAGCGAGGGATCGGTCGGGCGCGGGAGGTACAGCGGAATCATCTGCCGCTCGGCGTACGGGATCTCGGCCTCCTGGCTCTTGATCCGCATGGGCACCCAGCGCAGGTCCGCGCTCACCGGTCCGCCCAGCTCTGCCGGAAGTCGATTGAAGTCGTCGACCAGGTCGCCCGGATTCTTGGCGCGCCAGTCGTCGAGCTTCTTCTGCTCGGTCGCGAGATCGCCCTGCAGCGCGCGCACGTCCTCGGGGCCGGCCTGCAGCAAGAACTGCATGTCGCCGACGTTCTCGATCGCGCGTTGGAGCTCGTCCGAGGTCAAGAGATCGACCATCGCCCCGGCGTCGTGCGCCGTGGCCTGGGTGCTCTCGTGACCCCGCTTCAAGCCGGAGAGCGTGGTTCCGTTGCGCGACGCGTAGAGGATCTTCTCCCCGCCGATCTGCACCGTACCGCCGTTCAGCGAGTAAGCCTTGACGACCTGCTGTTGCGACCCGTCGAGCACGAGCGACGTGGCATCGGGCACGATCGGCGCGGCGAGCTTCGTCCCGGGCAGCGCGGCGTTGAACTCGGCCGCGCCCGGGACCTCGATGACGATCGAATCGGTGCCCTGGCTGCGCAGCGAGAGTTCCCGAACGCCCGAGGGATCGAGGCGCTCGTTGATGATCGTCTTCATCTCCTGGAGCAGGGCCTCCGGGTTCGCGAAGTCATCCGCGCTGATGAGCCCCTTGTCGAAGGCCGCCTTGAAGTCGAAGCGGTAGACGAGGCGCGTCCCGCCTTGCAGGTCGAGCCCGAGCCGGAACGGCTTTTTCCCGACGAGGAGGGGCCCGAAGATGAACGCCAGTGCGGCGAGCAGCAGGGCGACCGTCAGGGTGGTCTTGCGACCGAGGTTCTCCGTCATGGGAGCGAGAGTGGAGCGGTTCGT
>CAZKIY010000464.1:0-2952 GCA_964552875.1 uncultured Planctomycetaceae bacterium | reverse complement strand
GGATCACGCTCGAGCACGAGTAGGTCGGCGAGCTTGCCCACTTCGATCGACCCGAGATCCTCGTCCAGGCCGACGTACTGCGCGCCCGACAGAGTCGCGCAGCGCAAGGCCTGGAGGTTCGTGATCCCGCTTTGCTTCAGCAGCCACAGCTCCCAGTGTGCGCCGAGACCCGCGAGCTGTCCGTGCGCGCCGAGCTGTGCTCGCCCGCCCGCGTCGATGATGCTCTTCACGATGCCGGCCGAGCGCAGGATGTTTTGATCTTCGTCCGGCGCCATCGTGCGGCGGCGCGCGCGCGGCTCGACGACGAACTTCGGGACGAATGCGGCAAGACGCTCGTTCCGCCACACGTCCGTGTGCTGGTACCAGTAATTTTCGCCCCAAATACCGCCATATCCGACGACGAGCGTCGGCGTGTAACCGGTTTTCGAAGCGCCCCACAATTGCTCGACGTCGTCGTAGATCCGCTCGACGGGCAACGAGTGCTCCACGCCTGTGTGGCCATCGACGACCATCGACAAGTTGTGCTGGAGCAGTGATCCGCCTTCGGGCACGACCATCATCTCGAGTTCGCGCGCGGCTTGGATCACCCACTGGCGCTGGTCGCGGCGCGGTTGGTTGTAGCTCTTCACGCTGAACGCACCGATGGCCTTCAAACGACGCAAGTGTCCGCGCGCGTCGTCGAGCGACTCGATCGGCGCTTTGGCGTCGCCCTGAGCGCCGTAGACGATCGTTCCCGTCGAGTACGTGCGCGGCGCGAGCACGAGCCCGGCCTTCTGCATCTCGGACGTCGCGAAGATCGAGTTCGTGTCGTGCGACGGATCGTGGATGGTCGTGACACCGAACGCGAGGTTGGCATGACTGGCCCAATTGCGCTGCGGAGTGACGCCGTTCACGGCCTGCGGTCCGTGCGCGTGCACGTCGATCATCCCGGGCATGACGGTCAGGCCGGCGGCGTCGATCATGCGCGCGCCGGCGGGGATCGCGACATCCGCGCGCTTGCCGACCGCGGAGATGCGGTTCTTGTCCACGACGACGACGCCGTCCTCGAGGACTTCGTCGCCCTTCATCGTGATCACGCGTGCGCCGACGAGGGCGATCGAGCCGTCGACCGTCTTGCGCTGCGCGGTGAATCCGATGTTGCGTCCGGTTTCGGGCGCATCGGGGAGCTTCTCGGGCGCGCCGTCCACGAAAGCGAACGCATCCTTCAGCTCGCGCTCGTAGAGCTCAGGGCCGAGCGACCAATGAACGCGCTTGGAATCCCCGGAGAAATGAAGGTTCTCGCCTGCGTCCTTGGAAAGCTTCGCGACCGGGAACGCCTTCGAGGCCGGTCCGATGGCGACCTCGCGACCCGCGAGCTCGAACGGCGCGAGGTATGCGTTCCAACGTTCGACGAACGCGACCCACTTCCCGTTGGGCGAGACAGCGAACTGCGTGGCCCATTCGCTGGCGAAATGGAGTCGCTCGTCGTTTCCGTCGAGCTGTACGCTCCACAGAGTGCGACGGTCGGCGTCCTTCTGTGACTCCTCGCTGACGAGGAAGACGCGCTCGCTGTCCGCGCCGAACTGCGGACGCGCGCCCTTCTTCGTCACGAGCACGGGCTCGCCGCCGCTCACCGGCACGCGGTAGATGCCGGTGTCGCGCGACCAGAGCGGCGACACCACCCCCCCGCCGCCCGTCTTGCGATAGACGACCTGCTGGCCGTCGGTCGAGAAGGCGGGTTCGACGTAGTGACCCTTCTGCGTCGTGAGCACGCTCTCGGCGCCGCTGCCGAGTTCGCGCACGACGACGGCGCCGAGGCCTTCGTCCGTCCACGTCGTGAACACGATCCGACGGCCGTCTCGCGACCACGAAGGCTCGAACTCGAAGCGCGCATCGTCCTGCGACACTCGCTGCGGCGCGCCATCGGGCAGCGCACGGAGCCACACGTGGCCGAGCGCTTGGTACACGACGCGATCCGCGGCGGGCGACACGGCGACGGAGCGCAGCGCCTTCACGGCGAACTCCGCCGGCGCCACGTCGACCGGAAAGCGGACGGCATCCGCGACACGCCGCGAGTCCTTCACGTGGAACGGGATCTCGCGCGCGATCTTCGTCTCGACGTCGACGCTCTGGATGCGACCCTGCGCGTACAGCACGATCTCGCGATCACCGCGCGACCAGGCGAACGAAGGATAGACGCCGTGAATCGCCCACGTTTCCTGCATGTCGCGTTCGAGGGGCGCGTACACGGGCTTCGACTCGCCGGACGCGACGTCCATGACGAAGAGCGTGGTGACGAAGTCGACGCGGCGGACGAACGCGAGCTTCTTGCCGTCGCGGCTCGGAACCGGCCGACACGCGCCACCCGGGCCGTCGACGAACCGCATGCGCTCGCCCGTCTCGCGATCCAGGCGATCGATCGCGTAGATGCCGCCGGTGACATCCTTGCTGTACTCGAAAGTGTCGCCGCTCGTCGCGTCGAAGCTGAAGTACACGTAGCGACCATCCGGCGAGAAAGCCGGTTCGCCCAGGTCCTTCTGCTCGTTCGCGCGCGTCGTGAGCTGCAATCCCTCGCCGCCCGACACGTGATAGAGCCAGATCTCGCCCGCGCCGAGCGATCGGCGCGACGTGAAATGCTTGTGCGCCGCGATCCACTGACCGTCCGGCGACCACGTGGGACTGTTCAGGAGTCGGAACGACTCCTTCGTCACCTGGCGCGCGTCACTGCCATCCTTCTTCGCGACCCACACGTTGTCGCCTCCACCAGCATCGCTCGTGAACGTGATCCACTTGCCGTCGGGCGCATAGCGCGGCTGCATCTGCCACGCGACGCCGCTCTGGATCGCGCGTGCTTCGCCGCCCGCGATCGGCATCACGTAGAGATCACCCAGTAAGTCGAAGCAGATCTCGCTGCCGTCGGGCGACACGTCGAGGCTCATCCACGTCCCCTCGCGCGCATCGATGGCGACGTCG
>CAZKIY010000463.1:0-2973 GCA_964552875.1 uncultured Planctomycetaceae bacterium | reverse complement strand
CAAGTGCTTCGCGCCGAGCGTGAGGACGTTCGCGTAGTTGTGCTCGCGCGCGTTCCTCGCCGTTGCCTCGTCCCAGCAGTTCGCGGCGAGGACGCCGGGCACCTTGTTCGCCGCCATCGCCGAACCGATGCCCGCGCCATCGACGACGATCCCGAAGCGCGCATCGCCGCGCGCGACGAGTTCGGCTGCCGCGCGCGCGAAGTCGGGGTAATCGACGGGATTCTCGTCGCGCGTGCCGACGTCGAGAACTTCGCAACCGATCGAGCGGAGCAGCGTCACGATCTCGCACTTCAACTTGTATCCGCCGTGATCCGAACCGATCGCGACACGCGTCACGGCGCTGCCGCCGGCGACGCGCTCCTCCAGGCGGATGCGACGTCGCCACGCTTCCTCGCGCGCGAGGTCGGTGACGATCGCACCGCGCGGAAAGTCGTACGCACCGCCGTCAGGCACTCCCGCTAGATCGCGCGCGGTGACGAGATCTCCGCCGCGACGCGCAGGTGCCGCGGCTTCGTCGGAAGCCGGACGGTCGGGACCGTTCTGCAGCGTGAAGGTGACGTGGACGCCCGCTGTGCGTTCGACGCCGCGCGCTTCCGGCCGACCGTTCGCGTGGTGCGTGCGGCCGCGCTCGGACATGACGCGGCCGACGACGCGCTTCACCAACGCGGAGAGATCGTGCGGGGCGCTCATCGGGGCGCTGAGTCTAGCGTCAGTGGCCCGCCGGGCTCATGATCCCGGCGGCGTAGAGCAGGGAGAGGATGACGATGATCAACGCCTCGCCGGCGATGAAGCCGGATGCGAGCGGCAGGATCCATCCGTCCACGCGCTTCGGATCGCGGCGCCGGAAGAACCAGTCGATGCACGCGCCGACGAACATGCTCGCCACCGCGGATCCTGGAACGAGCATCCCGATCCCGATGCCCGTCGGCGAGGGAACCCAGGTGCGGATCTCTTTCTTCTGCTCGAGCACGGTGAGAATGATCCCGAGCAGGATGCCGATGCCGAGTCCCCACACTGCACTCGGATGCAACGTGTGAATGCCCTGTCCGAGCAGTTTCGCGAAACCTACCCACTTCTGCGAGATCGGACTCGTCAGAGCATTGTCGCCCTCGAAGCCGTATTGATCGCGAAGGATCGGATACACGATTGCAGTCGCCGCCGCGCCGACCGGCACCGCGAGCAATTGGACATAGGCGAGATACCGCGGCTTCGAGCCGATCATGTCGCCGGTCTTGTAGCTCTGGATCAAACCCTCCGACGTCGCGACGACGGTACCGGTCAATCCGCTCGCAGCCATGTTCGTCGGGATGTTCCCGGGTGAGATCGCGCCGAACACGCCTTGCATGAGATTGGACAGCGCGCTGATCGGTCCCCAGTTCGTCTCGCCCAACACGCGCAGCCCCACGAGCATCAGCGGAATCGTGAAGAGGAGCGCGAGCAAGATCTCCCACACCGGCATGCCGAGACCGAAGTGTTGGACGAGCACGATCGCGACGACCGCCAGCACCGAGCCGAAAGCGACCCAACGCAGCGGAAGGTCCTCGCTGTCGACGCTCGCGCCGGAGAGCTGACGGAACGTCCTGACGAGGATCTTCCACTTCAAGAACAGTGCGGTCAGTCCGCCCGCAACCATCATTCCGGTCGCGGGCCACATGACCCACAGCAGGAGATCGCGCTTCGTGAACCCTTCGGCCAGCACGCCGTAGTCGACGAGCAACACCGGCGCGATCACCCACGACAGCAACATGCCCGCGAACATGTTCGCGCAGATGCGCAAACCGATGATCATCCCGGATCCGATCGTGAGCAGCCCCCACGAGAACCCGACGCCCGTCACCTTCGAATAGGCATTGACGAGGATCGGCTGGACCTCGGGCATCCAGCCGCGCATGTAGGCCATCGTCACGGCCGCGGACGAGCCGAGCCCCGCCATCATCGATCGAATCGCGCGCTTCGCGTGCTCGCCACGCGAATCGAGCACGATCAGCGTCTCGCCGGCGGCGAGGCCGTCCGCGTACGGCAACTTCTCGTCGACGATGAAGTGCCGACGCATCGGCACGGCGAGCAGCACGCCGAGAATCCCCGCTGACGAGAGCCACGCGAACGTCTGCATGCGCGTGAGGGACATGCTCACGCCGGAGGTGGGGTCCATCGTCAGCATGTCGAACGCGGCGAGCACCGTGCACATGAACGCGGTCTGTCCCGCGACCGTGCCCGCGGCCTGAGCGAGATTGCTCTCCCAGCGCAATGCGCCGCCACGCGAGATCGCGGCGAGTGCCAACCAGCCGAAGAACGCCGAGACGACGGCGATGTTCGGGCCGAAACCGAGCTTGAGTACGACGTACGGATACGCGAGCCCGATCACCGCCGCGACCGCCATCGCGACGAGCACTCCCCGCAGCGTGAACTCGCGCGCGCCCGGCGGACGCACTTTGGCCTGGGACAGGTCGACGTCGCTCTCCGAGAGGGGGTCGTGGCTCATGTGCTCACGGTAGCGCGCGATCCCCGCGCCGAGACGAGCGAATCAGCGGCGACTTCGAGGTCTACGATCCGTCATGCGACGCGCGCCGACAAGCGCGGAACCGCCGCTTCGAGCAGGTCGCAGAAATGCTGCGAGGCTTGCTTGCCCACTTCGACGACCTCTTCGTGGTTCAGCGGGCCCGGTGACAGTCCCGCGGCGAGATTCGTGATGCACGAGATCGCGGCGACGCGCATACCCGCGGCTCGCGCTGCTTGGGCTTCGCACACAGTGCTCATCCCGACGGCGTCCGCGCCGAACGACGTCAAATAGCGGATTTCGGCCGGCGTTTCGTAGCTCGGCCCGAGCACGCCGACGTACACGCCCTGCTCGAGATGAACTCCGCTCGCGCGCGCGGACTCGTCGAGTGCCAGCCCGAGTTCCGCGTCGTACGGGTTGCCCGCGCCGCGCTCGTCGGGCAAGAGCGCCGTCCGCCCCTGCAAGTTCACGTGATC
>CAZKIY010000462.1:0-3003 GCA_964552875.1 uncultured Planctomycetaceae bacterium | reverse complement strand
GCGTCGCCCAGGCCTCGATCGAGATCGAACCGACCGCGATGCGATCGCCGTCGTGGAGGGGCGTGTGGCGAAACTCCGAACGGCTGTCTGCGCTGATGAGGATCTCGGCGCCGAGTCGCTGCGCGAGCTCCGTGTGACCCGCGACGAAGTCGGCGTTCGTGTGCGTGAGGAGGACCTTCTTGATCGTCAGCCCGAGTGCCTGCGCATCGCGCAGGTAGTGCTCGACGTCGCGCTGGGGGTCCACCACCACGGCCTCGCCGTGGGAGCCGATCAGATAGGTGAGCTGGGACAGGCAACCCAGCTGGTACTGGCGTAGGAGGAGATCGGGCCCCTTTTCCTCGAAGGACACCTGCGGAGATGCCGCCTCGTCTCCGTGGGTGAGACGGTCGGCGTCCTGCGCGAGCGCGGTTGGCGCGATCAGGCCCGCGAAGAGGACGGGGATGACCATACCGAGCGTGGTCCGATTCTGTGTCGTGGGTATTCGTTTCATGGCAGGGCTCCCGGGTTCTCGACGATGACCATCATACAACCGCATAGTTGTACAGTCAAGTGCGCTAGAACCACAGCCCAACGCGTGCGCCGCCTTCGCTTCACCCGCGGCACGTCAGCGCCTCGACTCCACCGCCTCGGACAGGACGATTTCGGTCGTCGCCAGGAATCTATAGGGTCGCGTGTCGGCGTCGATGGGAAAAAGCACGAGCGCTCGCCCGGCATGTCACGTGAGCTTCCAACTCACACCGCGTCGTACTCGCGCTCGAGCTCCGGATGATCCTCGTTGATCGTTTCGATCGAGATCCCGGTCCGCGAGCTTCTCGAGCGGGAACCCGACGGTGATGCGTGTTCCGACCGGATTCCCGAGGATCACGACTTTCTTGGTCTCGATCCCCGGAGTCGGCTCGCGGCGCACCAGGGTGCTCATGCAAGTCGGATCACGGACGTGCGGCTAGCCGACGAGCACTCCATGGAGCCAAGAGCGGTGCGTCGTCGGCCGGTCTCCCCTGCGCGGGTTCGAGGTGAAGACCGACGGCACGGTCATCCGGCGTTCGACGTGATTCAGCGAGTGACGCGCTGATACAGCGCGTGCCGTCCCACCGAATCCTTCGCGCGGAGCACGTAGGCGCCCCCCTTCTCGTCGAAGAAGGCCGATCGCTCGAACACGTTCACCGCGCCGACGATCCATACGGGCCATGTCTCGATCGCGCGGCCTTCCATGTAGTCCTCGGTCGCGACGATGCCCCGATCCTGCAGCTTGTAGATGCAGGCCTTGTCGCCGAATACCGCGACGAGTTCGTCCGACTTCCGCTCGCGCGCGAGCAACGCGTAGATCGCATCGTCGACGTGCCGATGATCGAGGTGGTTCGTCTGGTCGTAGAGCTTCTGCACGAAAACGGGGCCGAGATGGCGGCCGAACAAGCTCTGCCATGTCGTCCCGGCGGTCAGCGCGAGCGCGAGCGAACCGACGATCGCGCCCGCCGCGTGCCCGAAACGTCCGGCGATCCAGGCGATTCCGCACGCGGAGAAGACCAGCATGAGGACGACGCTCGGCAGGTAGGCGCGCAAGAGCCACGCGTCGCCGAACAGGAAGAAGAGAAGCAGCGGTCCCGCGACCGAGTTCGCCGCGAGCCAGCGGAACGCCGTGCGATCCGCGCGTCGCATCCACAGCGCGCCGAGGATCGCGAGCACGATCATGACCCACGTCACCTGCAGGTCCGGACGCTGCGCGACGAAGAGGTTCTCGAGCGTGAGGCGCTTCACGTCGAGCCACGACAGCGATTCCTCGCGCTGCATGCGGCCTTTCGGCGCGAGCCAGTACTCCTTCGCGAAGTCGCTGAAGAAGAGAGCGACCATGAATGCGCCGACCAAGGTCACGCCGGCGACGTACGTCCACGTGCGACGTGACAAGGCTGCGCCCACGCTCCAGCGCTCGCCGCGGATCCAGGGCGCGAGCAACGCGACGAGCCCTGTGCCGGCGACGAAGAACACGACGCCCTCGTGCCAGCCATACGCGAGCACCGACGTCGCGATCAGCGCGAGCGCGGCGCGGATCGACGTCCAGAGGGTCGGTTCCTCGCGCGCGACGAGCACGCGGTGCGCGATCACGAGGAACGCCAAGTACCAGCACGTGAAACCCGCTTGGCCCCAGCCCGTGCGCGACAGGAACGCGTGCAGCGGTGACACCGCGACGAACGCGGCCGCGAGCACGGCGATCCAGCGCTGACTCGGGATCGCGCGACGGACGAGCCACGCGACGAAGAGCGCCGTGAGAGCGCCCAGGATCGCGCTCGAAAGTCGCAGGGACTCGAGCGTTCCCGCCCCCATCCGGTAGATCCACCGGCACGTCAGTTGGTGCAGGTAGCTGTGCTGGTACGCCTGCTTCTCGTCCCCGTACAGGCTCGCGATCTCGCGGACCCAGGCGACGTCGTCACGCACCCATTGGATCGGGTTCCCGCCGCGCTCGAGTTCGTGAACGCGCGCGGAGTGCAGGTACGAACCGTCGTCGGGCCCGATGCGGAACGACTCGATGTCGTGCATCCGCAACCAACCGGCCACGAGCAGAACGGCGGCGAGCGCGAGCCACCAGACGGCATTCGCGCGCGGCGTGCGCGCGGCGGACGCGCTCCCCTCTTCGGCTCCGCGCGGCGAACTCACGCGCACGTCATCCGACGAGCGCCACGCAATCGATCTCGACCAGCGCGCCGCGGGGCAGTTCGTGAACGGCGACTGTCGAGCGCGCCGGCGGCGCGTCGCCCGTGAAGTAGCGGCCGTAGACGGCGTTCACGGCTGCGAAATCGCTCATCTTCACTAGGAAAACGGTGCACTTCACGACCTTCGAGAAGTCGGTGCCGGCCGCCGTGAGGACGCCCTTCAAGTTCTCGAGCGCGCGTTCGGCCTGCTCCGTGACGTCCTTGCCGACGACTTCGCCTTTCTCCGGATGCAGCGCGATCTGCCCCGAGCAGTGCACGAATCCACCGGCGACGATCGCTTGGCTGTAGGGACCGATCG
>CAZKIY010000461.1:0-3029 GCA_964552875.1 uncultured Planctomycetaceae bacterium | reverse complement strand
GTCGATGACCGACAAGCACGCCTGCAAGGGCATGAACGCCTGCAAGGGACAAGGTTCGTGCAAGACCGCCGCCAACGCGTGTGCCGGCAAGAACGCATGCAAGGGCATGGGCGGTTGCGCCACGGCCTCGCACCATTCCTGCCAGGGCAAGAACGCCTGCAAGGGTCAGGGCGGTTGCAAGAGCGGCGACAACGGTTGCGCTGGCAAGAATTCGTGCAAGGGCCACGGCGGTTGCGCCGTTCCGGTCAAGCACTGAGAGTTTGGACGAGGGCGACCTGCTCGGCACGGCGCGCGTCGCTGGTCCCGAGCGGGTCTCTTTCGACCGAGCGCACATCGAGACCATGCGAGCCCCCCCGCTGAAACCGCGCTTCGACCTCCCGCTCCTCGGGATCGGTATCGGTCTGCGCACGCAGCACTACGGGCACGTTCAGAGCGAGAGACCGGCGATCGATTGGTTCGAAGTCATCACCGAGAACTTCCTCGCGACCGGTGGTCGACCGTTGCGCGTGCTCGAAGAAGTCGCCGCGCACTACCCTGTCGTTCTCCACGGTGTTTCGCTGTCGATCGGCAGCACCGACCCGCTCGATCGTGCGTACCTCGCGCAGGTCGCGGAGCTCGCGGCGCGCGTTCGTCCGCAATGGATCAGTGACCACGTTTGCTGGACCGGAGTCGCCGGGCGCAACGTGCACGATCTACTGCCGATCCCCTACACCGAGGCAGCGCTTCGTCACGTCGTCGCGCGCATTCGGGAAGTGCAAGACGTGCTCGGTCGTCCGCTGGTCCTCGAGAATCCGTCGTCCTACGTCGAGTTCCGCGAGTCGACGATGAGCGAGGTCGAGTTCATAGCGCGGATGAGCACCGAGGCGGACTGCGGACTGCTCCTCGACGTGAACAACGTCTTCGTGTCGAGTCGGAACCACGACTTCGATCCGTACGCCTACATCGACGCGATCCCGGCCGAGCGCGTGGTTCAATTCCACGTGGCGGGGCACACGGACAAGGGCACGCACTTGCTCGACACGCATACGGGCTGCGCACGCCACGAAGTCTGGGACTTGCTGCGGTACGCGATGGAACGCACTGGGCCTCGCGCGGTTCTCTACGAATGGGACGAGGACATTCCCGAGTTCGAAGTCGTGCATGCCGAAGCACTGCGTGCGCGTGAGTTCCTCGGCGCCCCGAAGCAGGAGACCGCTCGTGTCCGCGGTTGAACTGACGCGACTCCAGGGCTGGTTCCAAAACGCAGTCGTGCGCCCGAGCCTGCCCTTCGCAATCGATCCGACGAGTCTCGCGGACGCGGAGCGCGGTGCGGCGGACGCAGAGCTCCACGTCCTGCCCTCGCGAACCCTGACGCCCAGCGAACGCGTCGGAATCTATGCCGATGCGTACCTCGCGCGTCTCGTAGAAGTCCTCACGAGCGACTACGCGGCGGTGAGCGCACTCGCGGGATGCGGGGCATTCCACGAACTCGCGCGACGCTATCTGGCGGCGCACCCGTCGAAGAGCTTCACATTGTCCGTGCTCGGTCGGCACTTCCCGGACTGGATCGCGGGCGCGGACGGCATCGAGCGCCGCGAACTCCTCGCCGACATCGCGCGGGTCGAGCTCGCCATCACGCGCACGTTCGATGCACCGCGAGAAAGCGCGCTGAGGCCGGCGGACATGGCCGCACTTCCCCCCGAGGTCCTCGCCGATCCGCGACCGCGCCTGATTGCAGCGCTCGAGCTCCTGGATCTGCGCCACAGCGCCAATGCGATCGTTCGTGCGCTGCGAAACGACGGGGATCTGCCGTCGCTCGATCCAGCGCGAACGTACACCCTCGTCTGGCGCAAGGACGACGTCGTGTGGCGCCGCGACCTCGCTCCCGCGGCGTTCGCGTTACTGGACGCTTTGGCCGGGCGATCGAGCCTCGCCGACGCGATCGCGGCCGCTGAACGAGCGCACACGGGCGCCGCCGCGGATCTCGCGGACCTCGTCCCGCGTTGGATCGGTGAGTGGTCCGAGGACGGACTGTTCGCCGCGATGGAGTGATCGACGCGGGGATCGGTGTATGCTCCGCAGCGTGGATCGCCGCACCTACCTCGACCTCGCGGACACGATGCTCGCGCGTGTCGCGCGCTGGAGCGATGGCTTCGACCCCGACGAAGTCGAGGCCGCGACGACGGACGGCGTCGTGACTCTGGAGTTCCCGGATCGCGCGCGTTTCGTGCTGAACCGCCAAACCGCCGTGAACCAGATGTGGTTCGCCGCCGGCGCACGCGCTTGGCACTACGACTGGAACGCGACGCGCAGGACGTGGGTCGACGACAAGGACGGGCACGAGCTCGCGCTGCGCGTGGCCGAAGTCGTGGGCGCGAAGGTCGGACGCACGCTGCCGCCCGTCTGATCGCGCCGGATCGTCAGCCGTCCTTCTTCTCTTTCTTCTTCTTCTTGCCGCCGAACAGGTCGTCCAGCAGATCGCCGGCCTTCTCCTCCAGGAACGTCCCGGCCGCCTTCTCGATAAGACCTTCCACGAATCCCTTCTGGAAGTCGACGCGCGGCTTGTTCCAAGTCCCGCTGATCACGATCGGGATCGCTGTGTCGAGAGGCACGAACTCACGGATCTTCCCGAGCTCGCGCTCGAACTTCTTGCCGAACAGCGCCAAGGGCAACTGCGTCGCCAGCGTCATCTCGCCGTCGGTCAAGCGCACCGAGCCGTCGAAGAGGACGTCGCGACCGGCGATCCGGATCGGCAGCTTGTCGTACAGCGCGACTCCGTCCTGGATCGGGACGGTGAACGCGGGCAAGCGCACCTCGGCTGCGTCGAGCGCCAGGCCGAGCTGATCCAACATCGGGAGCCCGCGGAACGAAAGTGTCCCGAGGTCGATGCGGAACACCCCGGAAAGTTTCGAGAGATCGCTGCCCAGCGCAAAATTCACGTCGCTCGAATTCACCCGGAACGGTGCGAGGTCAGCGCTCTTCGTGAGCTGCTCCTCGCCCACGTTGGCGAGGAACTTCGCCTTCCCGAGGATCGGCAACAGTTTGCCCAC
>CAZKIY010000460.1:0-3037 GCA_964552875.1 uncultured Planctomycetaceae bacterium | reverse complement strand
ACGACAACAAGATCACGATCGAGGGCGAGACGAACCTCGCTTTCACCGAGGACGTGGCCGCGCGGTTCGCCGCGTTGGGCTGGAACGTCCTGCGCGTCGCGGATGCGAACGACGTCGATGCGCTGAAGGGCGCGCTCGACAGCTTCGCGCGCGAGCCCAAGAAGCCCACGTTCGTCGTCGTGCGCAGTCACATCGGTTACGGATCCCCGAAGAAGCAGGACAGCCACGCCGCGCACGGCGAACCACTCGGCGAGGACGAGATCCGCGCGACGAAAAAGGCCTACGGTTGGCCCGAGGACGCCAAATTCCTCGTTCCGCCCGGTGTTCGCGAACGTTTCGCCGACGGCGTCGGCGCGCGCGGCGCCGCGACGCGCAAGGTATGGAATGAGCTTTGGGCGCGGTACCAGAAGGAACAACCCGACCTCGCGCGCGAGATCGCGCTGATCCAACGCGGAGAGCTGCCCGCCGGCTGGGACAAGTCGATCCCGACGTTCCCCACGGACGCGAAGGGCGTCGCGAGCCGCGATGCGTCGGGCAAGGTGCTCAACGCGATCGCGCAGTCGATCCCGTGGTTCCTCGGCGGCTCCGCGGACCTCGCGCCGTCGACGAAGACGCGCATGACGTTCGAAGGCGCGGGCGATCTCTTGCCGGGCACGCCGGGCGGACGCAACCTGCACTTCGGCATCCGCGAGCACGCGATGGCGTCCATCGTGAACGGGCTCGCGCTGTCGGGTCTGCGGCCGTTCGGCGCGACGTTCCTGATCTTCAGCGACTACCTGAAGCCCGCCGTGCGCCTGGCCGCGATCATGGAGATCGGCGCGATCCACGTGTTCACGCACGATTCGATCGGCGTGGGCGAGGACGGGCCGACGCACCAGCCGATCGAGCAACTCGCATCGCTGCGCTCGATCCCCGGGAATACCGTGATCCGGCCGTGCGACGCGAACGAGACGGCAGAAGCTTGGCGTTTCGCGATCGAGCATCTGCATGGCCCCACGTGTTTCGCGTTGACGCGTCAAGCGCTGCCGACTCTCGATCGGGCGAAGTACGCCGCGGCATCCGGCTTGCGCAAGGGCGGTTACGTCCTGCACGACGCCTCGAATGCACAAGTGATCTTGATCGGCACGGGCAGCGAAGTGTCGCTGTGCATCGCCGCCGCCGAGCGCCTCGCATCCGAAGGCATCGCGACACGCGTCGTCAGCCTGCCATCGTTCGAACTCTTCGAAAGGCAGTCGCAGAGCTATCGCGATTCCGTACTTCCGCCCGACGTGAAGGCGCGCGTCGCCGTCGAAGCCGCTGGCCCATTCGGATGGCACCGTTGGATCGGTGATTCGGGCGCGTTCGTCGGCATGAACGGCTTCGGTGCTTCCGCGCCACTGCCGGATCTCTTGAAGAAATTCGGATTCACCGTCGACGCGGTCGTCACCGCAGCACGCCGTCAGCTTTCCCTCGCCACGACTTGAGGTCCCCATGAATCCGCTGAAGGAAACGGCCGCGCTCGGCCAGTCGATCTGGCTCGATTTCATCTCGCGCAAGCTGCTCGAGTCAGGCGAGTTGCACCGCATGGTCGAGGCCGACGGGATCGGAGGCGTCACCTCGAATCCATCGATCTTCGAGAAGTCGATTCGCGAGGGGACGGAGTACGCGACGGCTCTCGCCGAGCTGCGCCGCAAGAAGCCGGGCTCGAGCGCGTTCGAGCTCTACGAAGCGCTCGTCATCCGCGACATCCAGACGGCGTGCGACGTCATGAAGGGGACGTACGAGCGCACGAAGACACGCGACGGATACGTGTCGCTCGAAGTGACGCTGCACCGCGGCGACTCTCCCGACGAGATCGTGCGCGAAGCCATGCACCTCTGGGAACAGGTCGCGCGTCCGAACGTGATGATCAAGGTTCCGGGGATGGCGAACGGCCGCAAGGCCTTCGAGGAGCTCATCGCGGCGGGAATCAACGTGAACGTCACGTTGCTCTTCGCGCGGTCGGCGTACGCGGAGACCCTCGATGCGTACTTGCGCGGTTTGGAACGGCGCGCGAAGGCGGGTGGGGACCTGTCCCACGTCGCCAGCGTCGCCAGCTTCTTCGTGTCGCGTATCGACTCGACTATCGACAAGCAGCTCGAGGAGAAGCTCGCAACGGCGAAGACGCCGAAGGATCGCGCCAGCCTCGAAGCCCTCATGGGCCGCTCGGCGATCGCCAACGCGAAGTTGGCGTATGCGCATTACGAGGACGTCACCGCCAGCAGGCGTTGGCGCGAGCTGGCCAAGAAGGGCGCGCAGACACAACGCGTTTTGTGGGCCAGCACCGGCACGAAGAACAAGAAGTACCGCGATGTGATGTACATCGAGGAACTGATCGGTCGCGACACGGTCAACACGGCCCCGCCGGCGACCATCGACGCGTTCCGCGATCACGGAAAGCCGCGCAACTCGCTGACCGAAGGCTTGCTCGACGCGAAGAAGATTCTGCGTGAACTCGACGGATCCGGCGTGTCGCTCGACAAGGTCACGGATGGGTTGCTCGTCGATGGCTTGAAGCAGTTCTCCGACGCGTTCGACGCGTTGATCAAGTCGGTGGAGGGCGGCAACCCACCGCCGCCCGCCTCGGGCGGCGCAACGTCAGCGACTGCGGCGTCCAGCGCGCCCGCGGCAGCGACCCCGTCGAGTGCGCCGAGTGCGCCGAGTGCGACGACTGCGACGACTGCGCCGACTGCGACGAGTGCGTCGACTGCGACGACTGCGCCGACTGCGACGACTGCGCCGACTGCGCCGACTGCGACGACTGCGCCGAGTGCGCCGAGTGCGACGAGTGCATCGTCAACGAGTACATCGAGCAGCTCGGTGACGCATGCGATGCCGGGTGCCTCCAGCGTCAGCTCCGGCATCACGACGAAGGCACCTGCGAACATCCAACGCGCGCTCGAAGCCGCAGCGCGCGATTGGACGCAAGGTGACGAGTCACGCCGCTTCTCGCGCAAGGACGCGACGGTCTGGACCAACGGCGACGAAGCCAAGTGGCTGGGCTGGCTCGACGCGCCGT
>CAZKIY010000459.1:0-3045 GCA_964552875.1 uncultured Planctomycetaceae bacterium | reverse complement strand
CCGCGCGTCGAAGCGGTCGTCTGGGTCACGCATCCGGGCCACCTGGCGCAGCACCTGCACGTGCCCGCCGCAACCGGGTTCGACGTGCTTCCCGCCGAGTTCGTGTTGGAAGGGGCCGATGGCATTCGCGTCACCGTTCTCGATCCAACGGGTGCACCGGTCCCGGGCGCGATCATCCACCAGCGCCTCGAACTCGACCTCGCCACGCGGAGCTCCTACACCGCGCCCGAGCTTGGCTGCCGATACCACTACTGGCGTCGCGTGGAGTGCGACGAGCAGGGCCGAGCGTTGCTCGTCGCTCATGCGGAGCGGCTCTTCGTCGACGCTCGCGCCGAGGGGCGCGGTTCGAAACCGTGGCGCGGAACCGCGCCGGATGCGATCGAACTGACCCTCCACCCGCTCGTCCTATGTCGCGGTGTCGTGCGCTCGCCGGCGAACGACGTCGACTACTCTGATTGTCGAGTCCGCGTGCTCGCGGCGGGAGGTGGGCGGGTCCACCCCATCGGCGGAACGCTGGTTGCGGTGGACGGCGCGATCCAGGCCTTCCGAGTGCCGCTGGTCGACGCAGTGGGATACGAGTACGAGTTGACCGGCGGCGGGGCCGTGCCTGTCACGCTGCGCAAGCCGGTGCCTGCGGCGGGGGAAGTCGTCGAGTTGGAATTCACGGTCGAACGCGGTGAGTCCTTCCCGATCCGAGTCGTCGACGAAGCGGGCGCGCCGGTCCCGTCCGCCAAGGCCTCGTGGGCGTGGCAGGTCGGAGTGGATTGGGTGTGGAGCCACGCGGTCACGGACGAACAGGGTGCCTGCGAGGCCACGTCTTTGCCTCGCGGTTGGAAGTGGCTCTCCGTCGAGAAGTCGGGCTACCAGATCGAGAAGCAGTCCTTGCTGTTCTCCGGCGCGTTCACGCCGGCCTACGAGGTCCGACTGCGCCGTGGGGGAACTCTTCGCGGTACGGTGCGGGCTCGCGGCAAGCCTGTGTCGAACTTCGCGATCGTCACGAAGCCCTCAGCCATCAGCACGCTCTCCAACGCGGTGATCCACGACATCGCGGACCAGAAGCGCGGGGAGTTCGTGATCGACGGATTGCCCCTCGGTGATCTCGACGTGTGCGCGTTTTCGGACGACCATCCACGCACCGCGACACGCGTCGTGAACATTCGCCCCGATGTTCCCGCGGTGGTCGACTTCGAATTGCCCGAGGGCCTCGAAGTGCGGGGTCGGGTCCTCGATGCGCTGACGAGCGAGCCCGTGGCCGGCGCGCGCGTGCAGTTCTGGGCCTCACTCGACCACGCCCGGTTGCGAAATTGGGGACCGAGCGACACGACTCGGAGCGACGGTTCCTTCCAGCTGATCGGCGCGTCGCCCGAAGGTCCCGAGTCCATCGAGGCGCTCGCCGAGGGGTACAGCGCCGTGCTGGTGCAGGTGCCCGATGCCGAATCGGGGCCTATCGACCTGGGCGTGCTCGCATTGGCCCGACCTCGGTCCGTGACCATCGCGACCCGCACCGACCCCGAGTCTCCCGCGCTGGGTTTGAGCATGGCGCTCCAGGGTCGTGTTTCCACCGACACACGCGCGGCCTCCGCCGGGGCACCGACGCGCTTCGACGGATTGCCTCCGGGTGAGTACTGGGTCTACGTCACCTGTGGGACGGACTGGTGGCTCAAGCGTTGGTTCACACTGGAAGCGAGTCGTGATGCCGACCTGGTCCTCGACCTTCGTCCTCGTCGGCAGCTCACAGTCGAAGTCCTCGACGGGACCGGAACCCGGCTGCCCGCCGGCGCCGTGCTCCGCGCTCGTTTCGTCGACGGTCGATCGGGAGATCCGGTCCTCTGGCAAGCGACCATTCCGGAAGCTCGTCGCTTGGAACTCGGGTTCTTGGATGCAGAGCGCCTGACGCTCGACGTCTTGACGCCGGAAGGCGCGAGCGTCGGTAGCGCGATCCTCGATTCCACGTCGGGCCCCGTCGCAACTCTCCGACTCGGAGGCCGCGCGCTGGCACTGCGGATCGTCGATCGCGCAGGTGCTCCCATCGCAGGAGCGAGCGTGACGGCGTTCACGGCGCCGGGCGTGCCCTTGCGCGTGCTCCACAGCGCGGCTGACGGCACGGCCACCTTCACGGCCTTTCCGACTTCGTCCGCCGAGGTTCACGTGTATCAGCCTCAGTTCGGAACGGGGATCTTTCGCGACGTGAAGGCTCGCGCGGAACCCGTCGACCTCGAGCTCGATCCCGAAGCCGAGGTTCGCTTGCGCCTTGTCGACGGGTCGGTTCCTCTCGCGGGCGCGACCGGGTACTTGCGGGAGGCGCAGGGGCTCGCGATGGTCGTCGACGTCGCGGTCGCCGACGGCGTGGGAGAGGTCCGTGTCCGCAGGCTGCCTGCGGGAGAATTCGAGTACGTCCTCGATCATCCCGGGATCTGGCCTCTGCGCGCTCGCGTTCGCTCGTCCAAGGCGGCTCCTGTAGAGATCATCGAGGCGCGTCGCGTGGGCAGCGTTACGCTCCGTGCGACCCGAGGCGGACTTCCGCTCGCGGGGATGCGGCTCGATGTGCGCTCCGTCGACGACCAGGTCGACGTCCGAGATTGGATCGGGACCGGCGGCCTGCAGATCTCTCCAAGCGAAGGTCGCACGGATTCGCGCGGCACCTTGCGCCTCGACGGCGTGCCGCGCGGGAACTACGTGTGGAGCGCGACGAGTGAGGCGGGCGAGGTCGTGGGCGGGACCCTTGTCGTCGTCCCTCTCCGGCACGTCGAAGTCGACATCGCAGTGCCCTGAAGCGGCGGAAGGCCGTCCGCCCAGCTTGGATCGCGTTCTCTTGAGGCCCGTCGCAGCGAGTGATCACCGTGAGGATCCCCTGGCGCACGTGCGGGTGGAAGCCGCCCTCGCCCACGAGGGCCTCGCGCTCCGCGAAAGGCGAACGGGAACTTCTGGACCACCGCGCGAGGCCCTTGTCCATCACGCCGAGTTCGTTGCCCGTTTCGACGAAGGCCTCGGTCGGGGCCTCGAACAAGTTGCCTCGGAGATATCGAATTACGGGCATGCCAGCAG
>CAZKIY010000458.1:0-3049 GCA_964552875.1 uncultured Planctomycetaceae bacterium | reverse complement strand
CGCGACTACGCGCGCGGGAACGTCCGGACCACGATCTGCACAGCTCGCGAACACGACGGTGCCCGCGAACACGACGACTCCGGATAGGGAGCGCATGCGAACTCCTCTTCAAGGCCCGCGCACTGCCTTGCGCGAACTCGGGGGAGATCGTCGATCCGGGTTGTCAGTCTTGAGGCGAGCCGCGGAACCTGCGCCGAGATCGTGTGAAGAACTCACGAGCTCCCGCGTCCGCGTACTCTCAGACCTTCTTCTTGCCCGCGAGCGACAAGAGGAACAGGAGGAGCACCGCGCCCGCGGTCGCGGAAACGAGGCGGCCCAGCAGATTGCCCGCGGACATCCCGAGCAGACCGAAGACGAATCCCCCGAGCAGAGCGCCCAGCGCACCGACGATCAGGTTGCCGATCCAGCCGAACCCGCTGCCCTTCGTGAGCTTGCCCGCGATGAATCCCGCGGCGATTCCGATGAGGATCGAGTAGACGAGTTCCATGTTTTCTCTCCGCGGCCGTGTGTGGCCGCTTGACAGGCGAGTGTTACTGCGCGACTCCTCTTCGAACAAGCGTGGATCTCTCCCCCGACGACATCGCGGGCCTCGCGGCCGAACGCGAAGGCCGCAAGCTCGAGTTCAAGAGCGGGCTGCCGCGCGACGAGAAGACCGCGCGCTCGCTCGCGGCATTCGCCAACACGCGCGGCGGGATCCTTCTCGTCGGCATCGGTGATCGCGGCGAGATCCTCGGTGCGCCGCACGCGCGCGAAACGCTCGAGCGCCTGCGCGCGATCGCGCTCGACTCCGTGGATCCGCCGCTGGATGTGCAGAGTGGGATCGTGACGGTGAGCACGAAACCGATCGTGTGGTGTTCGGTGCCGCTCTCCGCTCGCCGCCCACATGCCGTGATCCACCCCGACGGCACGCGTGAGATCGTGGCTCGCGTCGGGTCGAGCAATCGCGTCGCGACCGGTGCGACCTTGGCGGCTCTGCGCGCTTCGCGCTCCACGCATTCGAGCCTCGATCCGTTGCAACGCGCCGTCCTCGCGTGGGTCGCCGAGCGCGCGCGGGCGGGTGCGCGGCCCGATGGAGACGCGACGATCGCGGGGTTCGCGAAAGCTCGCAACGTCGGCACGCAACGTGCACGACGCGCGTTCACGCAGCTCGAGGTCGCGGGGCACCTCGTCGGTCACGGAATCGGGGCGAGCCGAATCTACGCGCTGCCCTGATCGCCCGGTTCAGCGCTGCGGTTTCCCGATGATCTCGAACGACGGGACCGCACCCTCCAGAGTCCGCGGTGCCCCACCGTACGCACGATATGCCGCTTCCGCGTCGCGTCGTAACCCGCCCAGGCTGGACCGCAACGCTCCGCGCCGCGCGCTGTCGTCGTCGGGAACGCCGCGCAAGTCGAAACCGTACAGGCGCACGATGAGCATCGCGACGAACGTCCCGTCGCTCTGCTCCACGGGATAGTAGTAGTCGCGTCCGCCGAGCCAGTTCACGTCCTGGCTCGTCGAGTAGATGTCGCACACGAAGCGGCCGCGATCGTCGATGCGATTCAGCACGTGGAGGTCGCACGTGAACGACGAGAACGGGAAGGGTAGATCGGTCTCGAACAGGAGCCTCGACGCGAAGACATCGAGCCCCGCCGGATCCTTGGCTTTCAAGAAGGTGCCTTCGATCGGACCGATGCGTTCGAAGCTCGCTCCCGGTCGCGTGGGATACGAGGGGAAGTCGTTCTCGGCTGCCTTGATCGCCTCGAGATCGGCTCGAACGAGCAACGCGGCCTGTTGAACGAGGTCGCCGCTTCCGCGCTTCTTCCAGGGCTTTTCCGAGCGTCCTTTCAACGTGAGCGGACGAGCGAACACGAACCCGTCGCATGCGCCGTCCTCGTCGGGATCCCATTTCGGAGACCAGAGATCCGCATCGCACAGGAGCTCTTTCGCCCAAGGCTCCAAGTCGCTCGCCAACGCCGGATTCGTCGTGGCGAGCTGTGTCAGCACGCGTCGCGCCGCATCGACGTTCGGTGCCGCGCGGTAGAGCGCGACGACGTCGCCGAAGCAACGCGGTGCGCCGACGGAGCCTGTTTTCTCGGCGTAGACCTCGCTCGTCAGTCGTCGCATCGAGCGCGCGAGGTCGACCGCGACGCCGCCGCCCTCGTCGGAGAACGCGAGGTCCTCGGGCAGCAAGTACGCCATGTCGAACGTCGTGCTCTGCAGCTCCGCCCAGGTCGCTTCTCGTGCGAGGAAGTGCGGCGGACCTCCAGCATCAGGCGCAGCCCCTTGCGCCGCGATCAAGACGATCGCGCCGATCATCGAGGCACCTCGCGCGCGAACTCGGCGATCGCCGCGGCCACGAACGCCGGCCTTTCCTCGTGCGGATAGTGACCGGCGTCGGGTACGGGCTTCCAACGCGCGCCCGGGATCGAGTCGGCGAAGAGCTTGCCGAACCGCTCGGGTTTGTACGCGACGTCACGGTCGCCCCACAACAAGAGCGTAGGCTGCTTCATCTTCGCGAGGTCGCTCGCGCGCGTTCCGTTCTCGTCACGACAGAGGTCGATCATCGCCCTCCAATTCTCCGAGTTCTCGCAGACGAGGAAATACTCCTCGAGACGATCGTGCGGACTTGGGCTCGCGAAATGCAGATCGAGCGCCGGCCGTAGCCGATCTCGCGAGTTCATCATCCACCCGAACTTCGCCAAGCTCATCTCGCGCATCTTCACTTCCTCGGGCAACCATTCGTCGTCGCGCCGCGGAAAACCCGAACTGCTCATCAGGACGACGCGCGACACACGCTCCGCGGAGTCGAGCGCCGCGCGCCACGCGAACTCGCCGCCGTAGCTCTGCCCCACGATCGTCACGTCGCGCAGATCGAGCAACTTCAGGAAACCGCTGATCCAGTCGGCGCATTTCTGGAACGAGTACGGGCCGAGCTCCGTGCGCGTCGTGCCGTGACCGAGGACATCGAGCGCAAAGACGCGACAACTTTTCGCGAGACCTTCGTGGCCCGGACCACCGTGGATGACTTCGGTCCACGCGACGAGCGAACTCGGCGTGCCGTGGATCA
>CAZKIY010000457.1:0-3063 GCA_964552875.1 uncultured Planctomycetaceae bacterium | reverse complement strand
ACTTCTGCCTGGCGGCGCTGATCCTGAAGTTCCGCTTCCTGAAGCCGGCGCTGATCCTGATCCTCGCTTTCGTCGGCGTGAAGCTCCTCCTGATGAGCGCGCCGCCCTACCTCGCCGTCATCGGTCTCGAGAAGGGGCCGCCGATCAAGATCGATACGGGTGTTTCGATGGTCGTGGTGCTCGGGACGCTGGCGCTCGCGACGGTGCTCTCGATCACGCTGCCCGGCCGCCCGCCGTCCGCCAAGACCTGACCGGACCCGAGGCCCGACCGTCCGCCGAGGCTTGACCGGGCCCGAGGCTTAGTCAGGGGCCGAGGCTTGACCGGCCCGAGGTTTGACCGGGCCCAGGCCCGGAACGGCGACCGGCCGGTACCCGGGTCCGAGCGCGGATCGCGGAATTCACGTCGGGTTCGCGGGCCGGTCCGCGATCTGGCGGGCAGTGCCGGCGGAACCCGTTCCGCCGCCTCTCGCTCCCTCAACTCAGGATCCACCGCCATGGTCACTCCCGTCCGAGTCGTGCTCACCACGACCCTGCTCATCGCAACGACCGCTTCGGCCATAGCCTCCGGGGAGGGTCGCCCCATGGCCCCGCTGGTCGCGACCGCGGACATCAAGACGGCTCCCGAGCCGTCGCGACCGCCGGACGTCGTCCCCGAGCGCGGCGCGCGACCGACGGACTCGGAGCCGAGAGCGGACGCGCAGCGCGCGCACTCCATCGACCCGCGCGCTCCGATCTCGGGCCTCTCGGGGATAGACCGCTCGCGCACGCACTACGACGAGCCCGGCGACGGTTCGCTGTGGGTGCGCGGTGCGAACTACAAGATGAGCTTCGATGCGGCCGGCGCTACGTACTTCCCGCTCTTCGGCAGCCGACAGGTCGAGCATCATCCGCACGCGTTCTCGCCCGACAGCGTGACGATCGGTGGTACGCCGATCGATTTCGAGCGCGCGCCCGCGCGCGCTCGTGTCGCCGATCGCGTCGAGCTCGACCGCGGTAGCTTCGTCGAGGCCTACGACTTCACGCCGGGCGCAATCGAGCAGACGTTCGTCTTCGCATCGCTGCCTGCTGCCGGCGAATTGGTCGTGCACATCCCGCTCGCGACCCCGCTCGAACGGAGTGAATGCGCCGATGGCTTCGAATTCCGCGGCGAATTGGGCCGTGTCAGCTACGGACGTGCCACCGCGATCGACGCGACTGGACGGAGCATGGCGGCCCCGACCAGCATCGACGCGGGCGGCATCACGATCCGCGTGGACGCCGATTTCATTTCGCGAGCGACCTTCCCGCTCGTCGTCGACCCCATCGTGAACACGTTCGCGGTCGACACGACGTCCTTCGACGACTACTTGGCGGACGTGTCCTACGACGCCACGTACGACCGCTGGCTGGTGGTCTACGAGGAGACCGTCACCTCGAACGACCACGACATCTACCACGTCGTCCTGAACGGGAACGGCGGTTATCTGTGGGGCGGGTACCTGAACAGCAATAACGCGTCGTGGAGCGACCCGCGCTGCGCCAACGCGAATTCGGCGGACCAGTTCCTCGTGGCCGCGCGAGTCGCCATCGGCGACGTCGACGCGAACATCCGCGGCCGGACGGTCAACGCCGCTTTCGCCGCGCCCGGCGGGGAGTTCGCGATCAGCAGCATCGAGGACGGTAGGCACGAGGGTCCGAGCGTCGGTGGTGACCCCTTCCCGTTCGGACCCGCGCTCTACTGCGTCAGCTTCACACGCATCTATGGACCGGGCGACAACGACATCATCGTGCGCATGGTCGGCACCGACACCAGCGTCTCCGCGCCGATCTATCTCGCGA
This sequence comes from uncultured Planctomycetaceae bacterium, assembly GCA_964552875.1. Taxonomy (GTDB): domain Bacteria; phylum Planctomycetota; class UBA1135; order UBA1135; genus JAEUHZ01. Next base: position 1,245 of record CAZKIY010000457.1, on the reverse strand, counting down.
ACTCGGGAAACACGCTCGAGGAATCCGCGAACGTTTCGCGCTCGAACGGCGGCGACACATGGGTGGTCACTTGGTCGCGCTACACCGGCTATAAGACGAGCGACATCTGGTGTGGCCGCATTCGCTACGACGGCGTGGTGCAGAACGGTCCGACGCAGATCACTGCGGGCGGCTACAGCAACTTCCCGTGCGTGTCCAGTCCGCTCCAGAACACGCAACGGACGCTGATCGTCCATCAATTCGACTACGGTCCGGACGACGACATCCACGCGATCCTCTTGGACGGCACCACGGTGATCCAATCGGTCAACCTCACTCTCGTCGAGGGCGTTCAGGTCTTCCGTGATCAACGCTTCCCCTACGTCGACAGCGACGGTCAGCACTTCCTCGTGGCCTACGCCGAGCAGGCTTCGGCCGGCTCGTCCAACTACGACCTGTACGCGAGCGACCTCTTCGTCACGGGCAACACGTTGGGCTTGAAGCAGTCGCACGAGAACCTGGCCTCGACGGTCTCCCTGGAAGACCGCGTGCGTCTCGCATCCACGCAAGGGAGCGGCGGCGCGAACCGTCGCTTCATGGCGGTGTGGGAGAGGCGCAACAGCGCGACGGACCACGACGTACTGGGTGCGCTGTTCGACACGTACGAAGGCGGTCTGCACACGCCGGTGTGCTTCGGCGACGGCACGAGCGGGACGTGCCCGTGCTCCAACAACGGTTTGGTCGGCCGCGGTTGCGCGAGTTCGGTCAACGCCGCCGGCGCGCAACTCTTCGCGGGAGGCAACTTCTCGACCGTGAACGACACGACGGCGCTCGATGTGACCGGTGTGCCCAGCACGGCGACGTGTCTCTTCTTCCAGGGCGCGAACATCGTCAACGCCGTTCCCTTCGGCGACGGTTTGAGTTGCCTCAGCGGCGAGGGCGTGCGCATCGGCACGAAAACGGCCGTGGGCGGCCACGCGACGTATCCAGGCCCGGGCGACAGCTCGATCCGCGCGCGTGGCTTCATCCTCGTCGCCGGCGGCCGACGTGGTTACCAAGTTTGGTATCGCGACAGCGCACCCTTCTGCACGAGCGCGCGATTCAACGCGACGAACGGCATCCAGATCGACTGGGCGCGCTGAACGAGTCGCCTGTGTGAGCGAGGTCGGGGCGGATCGCACCACGCGATGCGCCCCGACTGCGTTCCGCGGCGCGCGATGATCCGCGGGTTCGGTTCCATCCTCGAGGCGCTCGCCGCTGCGCGCG
>CAZKIY010000456.1:0-3066 GCA_964552875.1 uncultured Planctomycetaceae bacterium | reverse complement strand
GCCGCCTTGGACAGCGCGTTGCGCATCCAGACCGGGCCCTCTTGCACGTGCTTGTCGAAGATCGCGGCCGTGTTGTTGTAGAGGCGCCACGTCTCGCGCACGTCCTCGGGGAGCGGCGTGTTGTGCGAGTTGTACTTGTATTCGAAGCACTTGCCCCAGTCGTAGAAGTCCTTCGGCGGCACGTAGCCGAGCTTGATCGAAGCGTCGTAGTCCTCGGTCCCCGGGATCGGACGGAACGGGTACACCTCGCTGCCGGCGATCGGGAACATGTGCTTGATCATCGCGGCCTGCTTGAGCGTGGCGCGCATCGACTCCGGCGTCTCGCCCGGGTAGCCGATGATCCAGAACGTGCCGGGCACGATGCCGCGGCTCGCGAGCTTGCCGATCGCGAGCGGGATGTTCGGGATCTCGATATGCTTCTTGATGCGCTCCTGCATCTCCTTCGTGCCCGCTTCCGCGCCGAGCCAGAGCAGGTGGCACTGCGATTCCTTGAGCAAATCGAGAGTCGGCTCCTTGTACCGCATGATCGTTTCGATCTCGATCGTGCCGTTCCAGTGGATCGGCACCTTCAAGTCGATCAGGCCTTCGCAGAACTCCTTCGTGCGCTTCTCGTGCACGCCGAAGTTCGCGTCCTGGAAGCGCAACACGTCGAACTTGAAGCGTTGTTGCAGCTCGGCGATCTCCTCGGCGAGTTGACGGCCGGGGATCGCCTTCCAACGACGGCCGGTCACGAGCGGCGAGCAGCAGAACGTGCACGGCTCGGGGCAACCGAAGCTCGAGAAGTGACTGAATCCGCGCGGCGGATTCTCAGGGGTCCACTTGCCCGGCAGCGGGAAGCGGTGGCGCACTTTCATGCGCGTCGGCAGCACTTGCAGCTCGGCGTACTTCTCGTACTCGAGCAGGTGCCACGGCACGGGCGCGAACTGGTCGAAGCCCACGACGACGCGGTGATTCGTGTAGTGGACGCGTCCGTCGCGCCACAGAGCGAGGCCGGCGACGTCCTCGAGATTCGTGCCGTGATCGATCGCTTTCACGACCTCGCGGAACGTGATCTCGCCCTGTCCGATGCCGACCGCATCGGCGATGCCGGCTTCGAGCCACATCTGCGGCGTGACGCTCGGGAACCAACCGCCCCAGATGATCGGGAGCTTCGGGAAGCGCTCGCGCACGGCCTTCGCGACGACGTAGCCGTCGTAGACCTGGTAGCCGAGGATGCACGAGCTCGCGAAGAGCAACGCGCCCTGGCACGCTTCGAGGACCTTCGCGAGATAGTCGGGCTCGACCATCGCGTCGATCATCACGACCTCGTAGCCGTCCGCGATCGGCCCGGAGGCGATCTGCAGCAGTTCGAGCGGCAGCAGGTCGGCGCTGAACATCTCGCCCCGCGTCGGATCGGCGCGGTGGGGGAGGAACAGGACGAGCTTTTTCTTGTGGGCGATCACGTGGTCACGCTACGGGGGCGTTCGGGGTCACACCGGAGGTGGTGTCGCGACGGATCACGTCGGCCTGCGTCTTCTGACCGGTCAGTTTGACGTAGACGTGGAAGAGCTTCTGCTCGACCGGGAAACGGTAGTTCTGGTTCTTCAGGCGCCAGCCCGAGATCGACTTCATCGCGCGCCGCATGGAACCGGATCCCTCGCGCGCGAGCTGGTCGTAGAACGTCGCCGCGACGCCGTAGCGCTTCCATTCGCGCAGCACGTCGAGCGGCAATCCGATGTCGTCGAACGAGTACTTGTACTCGAGGCACGCGCCCCACTCTTCGAGCGTGCGCGGCGGCTGATAGCCGTTCTTCACCGACGCATCGAAGTCCTCGGTGCCCGGGATCGGGCGGAACGGGAAGATGTCGCTCGGCGAATTCGGGAACAGGTACTTGATGCGCGCGGCCCACTCGAGCGTCGCGAGCATCGAATCGCGCGACTCGTTCGGGTACCCGATGATCCACGAGACGCCGGTCTGGATCCCGCGCTCGTTCAGGCGGCGCAGCGAGCTCTCCAAGTCGCCCTGGATGTCGATCTTCTTCTTGATCTTCTCCTGCTGCTCCTTGGATCCCGCTTCGGCGCCCAAGGCAGCCATGTGGAAGCGCGAATCGCGCATCAGATCGAGCGACGGGTCCTTGTAGCGCGCAATCGTCTCGATCTCGTACGTGCCGTTCCACCAGAACGGCGAACCCGCGTCGATCAGCGCCTTGCAGAACTCGTTGCTGCGCTTCTCGTGCACGCCGAAGTTCGCGTCCTGGAAGCGCACGACGTTGATCTTGAACCGGTCGTGGCACTCGAGCAGACGCTCGGCGAGCAGCTTCCCAGGGAGAGCCTTCCAACGTCGACCGGTCACGACCGGCGAGCAGCAGAACGTGCACGGCTCGGGGCAACCGAAGCTCGAGAAGTAGCTGAACCCGCGCATCGGCGTCCCGGCCGGCATGTCCCACGGATCCGCGTACTTGTGGCGGACCTTCCAGTTCTCCGCCTTGTCGTTCTGGAGCGCGACGTACTTCTCGAAGTCGAGCAGGTGCCACGGCACGTCGGGGAATTGATCGAACCCGATGACCGCGCGGTGGGCCGTGTAGTGAACGCGACCGTCGCGCCACAACGCGAGTCCCGCAACGTCCTCGAGCGTCGTGCCGGCGTCGAGCGCGCGCACGACTTCGGCGAACGTGATCTCGCCCTGACCGAGGCCGACCGCGTCCGCGATGCCCTCTTTGAAGTACTGCTCGGGCGCGACGCTCGGGAACCAACCGCCCCAGATGATCGGGAGCTGCGGGAAACGTTCGCGCACGGCTTTGGCGACCCGCGCGCCGTGCGCGACCTGGAAGCCGAGGATGCACGAACTCGCGAAGAGGAGCGCCCCGTCACAGGCCTCGAGGACTTGCGCCAAATAGTCGGGCTCGACCATGGCGTCGATGAGGACGCACTCGTAGCCCTCGCTCGCCGGGATCGCGGCGATCTGCAAGAGCTCGAGCGGGGTCAGGTCGGCACTGACCCGCACTCCCTGCTCCGGATCCGCACGGTGCGGCAGGAACAGGACGATGCGTTTCTTGCGTTGGATCATCCGGTGCGGGTCGAGGTGCGT
>CAZKIY010000455.1:0-3082 GCA_964552875.1 uncultured Planctomycetaceae bacterium | reverse complement strand
CGCCGCCCGAGCTGGCGCGCGGCGCGAGGTCGCCACTAGGATCGCGCGCATGGGACGAAGCTTCGGTCTCCTCTGTGCGCTCATGCTCGGAGCCTCCTCGCTCGCATTCGCGACGCCGTGCGCCGCGCAGACGGAGACGTCGACGCCCGAAGTGTTCGAGGCGATCGATCCGTACACGCGCGGGAAGAACGATCTCGTCGATCGCGCGGGCTACGTTTCGCTCGGGCCGTTCCAGATCGCGGACAGCCTCGAGACCAAGGAGGTCGAGGAAGTGCTGGGCGGCCTGCGCGTCCTGTGGGTCGAGACGGCGCACTTCAAGATCGGGTCGCTGCTGCACACGTACCGCCGCGGCACGGACGACCTCGAGGAGAAGAAGCTCGCCGAGGAACTCGGACGCCTCGCGAAGAAGTTGCCGCGCGTGCGCAAGGACGTGCGCGAGCTCGATCCGTGGATGAGGCTGCACCTCTACGCGCAGCGTCTCGAGGAGCAGTACGCCGACTTCCAGGAGCGCGCCGGTGTCACGGACGCGAGCTTCGCGCAGAAGCCCGCCGTCGCGCTGACCACGGCTCCGAACATGGGGTCCGGCCCGTACCTCGGGCTCGAGCGCAAGTTCGTCGTGCTGCTCGCCGAGAAGAAGTCGCAGCTCCAGCGCTTCGCGCGGCGTTGGATCGGCCCGCAGGAGTCCTCGTGGTATCGCAAGGTCCTGCCGGGCGGGGCCTGGTTCTTCGGAACGGCGGCCGAAGGACCGCAGGAGATGGGCACGAAGCTCGACTCCGCGCTCCACGCTCTCGTCGCGAGTGGTGTCACGTACGAGCTGTGCGACGGCTTCCGCGGCGGAGTCGGAATCCGACCGCTGTGGTTCAAGCACGGACTCGGACTCGTCTACGGACGCAAAGCCGAACCGCGCTGGTGCATGTTCGTGCAACGCGACTCGCCCGAACCCGACGATCAGACGTGGCGCTGGGAAGAGCGCTTGAACGGCTTGGTCGCGAACAAGTTCGTCGCGGGCTGGGACGAGATGCTCGGGTGGAAGGACGGTGCCGAGTTCGAAGCGCGACACCACATGACGATGTGGTCGCGCGTCGCGTGGCTCGCCGAGACGAATCCGACCGCGTTCCGCGCGCTCGTGATGCACTTGACCGAGCCGACGACGCCGGCCGCTCCGAGCCCGACCGACGATGCCGGCGTCACTGCGGGCCAGGTCTCGGCCGTCCGCGCGGCTTACGGCAAAACCACGGCGGAACTCGACGAAACGTGGCGCAAATGGGTGCTGAAGAAGTATCCGAAGAAGTAGCCGGGCGGGTCACGGCTTGCCCCCCGCGGGGGAACGGGAGTAGCTTCTAGGTCGTTCCGTCTGCGTCCCCAGTCGAAGGATCAGAACATGAAGTCAACGCTACTCGTGGCCGGTCTGGTCGGGCTCGTGCTCGCCTCGACTGCCGTTCCTGCGCGCGGAGGTTGTTGAGGCCCCGCTCTGCCGCAACCGGGTCCGGTTGCGCCGCGCGGTCCCAGCGTGAGTGAGATGCTGTCGATCCGTTGGGAGTTCCCGACGTACGTAACGACCGCCTCCCCGGCCAAAGCCGGCACGCAAGTCAAGGAGGCGCGCAGAGCGCTGACCCGCGAGGAAGCTCTGAGCTATCTCGCCGGCAAGGACCAACGACCGCTCCTCGTCCTGCGCGAGTGCGCGCGCTGCAACAAGACGGACGACGCCCTGCTCCAACCGGGCGTGGACAACGAGAAGGTCGCTTTCCTCGCACGTTGGTTCCGTTGCGTGCGTCTGCCGATCGACGTGGTCCAGCCGGATCACCCCTTCCACGCGCTGTTCCCCGGCGACGGTTCCGAACACCTGTTCGTGATCACGGCCGACGGGGCCACGAAGCGGGCGTTGGAGTCGGATACGTCGCGCACCGAGTTGTGCTCGGCGATGTCGTCCGTGCTCGCCTCGAGCTACGTCAAGGATCCGACGCCGCTCTACAAGGACATCCACGTCTTCGGCGATCAGCTCGACGGGCTCGACAACGCCGTGCGCGAGCTCGAGAAGAAGCGTGCGACCCTGATGGAAGCCCGCATACCGGACAAGAAGAAGCTCGCCCGGATCGACGGCGAGATCGCGACGGTGAAGAAGCAGATCGGCGAGAAGCTCGCGACGATCGCGAAGTCCTCGAAGATCGACCTGAAGCCGCCGGCGGAAGCGCCGAAGAAAACCGGTTGAGATCGAACTCGGGTGCGCGTCGCGGGTGAACGCCGCGCGGACCCGAGACCGCGCTTGCACCGCTCGGACGATCCGCCCAAGGTGAGCGCGCATGAATCGCGGGTACGTCTACACGAGTGAGGTCGGGCCGGTTGACTCCGGACTCGACCTCCTCGCGTATCACGAGCGCAACTTCCGGAAGCGCACACGCGCGGATTGGGACGAGTCGATCCGCGCCGGACTCGTGCGCGTGAACGGCGAGATCGCCGCACTCGAGCACGTCGTGCGCGTCGGGGACGCGGTCACCTATCACCGCCCGCCCTGGCGCGAGCCGGACGCGCCGACGGACCTCGTCTTCGTGTTCGAGGACGAGCACGTGCTGGTCCTCGAGAAACCCGCGGGACTGCAAGTGCTCGCTGCCGGCCCGTTCTTCGAGCGCACGGCCTTCCATCTCGTGCGCGTGAGTGCTCCCGACCGCGCCGACGCGTCACCGGTGCACCGCCTCGGTCGCGGGACGTCGGGACTGCTCCTTTTCGGCAAGACTGCGCTCGCGCGCGCGTCGCTCGCGCGTCAGTTCCGCGAGCGCACACCGACGAAGACGTACTTCGCGCTCGTCGACGGCTGCTCACTCCCCGACTCATGTCACGCGCGCCATCCGATCGGCGACGTCGAGCACGGCCCGATGCGCCTGCACGTCGCGCGCGCGGGCGGGAAGGAGTCGCTGACGCGCGTCCGTGTCTTGCGAAGAGATCGCGCGCTCGATCGGTCACTCGTCGCCGCGCAACCGATCACGGGCCGCCCGGATCAGATCCGCATCCACCTCGCCGCGCTGGGCGCGCCGATCGTCGGCGATCCGCTGTTCGGAGTCGGCGGCGTGGCGAAGAGCGACGTGCC
>CAZKIY010000454.1:0-3083 GCA_964552875.1 uncultured Planctomycetaceae bacterium | reverse complement strand
CCCGAGCAGTGCACGAATCCACCGGCGACGATCGCTTGGCTGTAGGGACCGATCGCGGCGGGCGCGTGCGGTGTCGAGATCTTCTTGCGCGTCATGATTTCCCGTGCTTCTGGAACTTCTTCAAGGCCTCGGCGACCGCCGGAGGCACGAACGGACTCGCGTCGCCGCCCGCGAGGGCGATCTGGCGCACGAGCGTGCTCGAAACGTGCGCGAAGCGCGGCGCGGGTGCCAAGAGGATCGTCTCGAGCCCGGGCGACAGCTCGGCGTTCGTGCGCCCCATCGCGACCTCGAAATCGAAGTCCGCTCCGCCGCGCACGCCGCGCACGAGGACGCGCAGGCCGAGCCTCTTCGCGGCGTCGACGACGAGGCCGTCGATGCGCACGACCTCGACGCCCTTCAAGTGCTTCGTCGAGCGCTTCAGGAGCTCGATCCGTTCCTCCACCGGGAACAAGGTCTTCTTGTCGGCGTGCAGCGCCACGCCGACGACGACGCGGGGCGCTAGGCGCAGAGCGCGCTCGACGAGGTCGAGATGCCCGAGCGTGGCCGGGTCGAAGCTGCCGGCGAAGAGGATGGCGTCGGTCATGTCGCGAGGGCGCAAAGGATGCGTTGCGCGCGCCCCGCTGAAAAGTACCGAAGTTACCCGCGACTGCGGCCGCCCCCGAACGTCGGGTGGAGGTGGAGACCTCGCGCGCGACGGTTCGGCCCCTCTTGGCGGCCGCGTTGGCGTTCGCGGCCGGTGGTTCTGCCGGCGGCGACTGGGGGCTCGCGACCGACACGTGGCGCGCAGCGGCCCTCGGATCCCTCGTTCTGGCCCTCATTTCCCTCGCATTCGGTCCGCGCGTCCGCCTCGTCGGCGCCTGCGCGATCCTGGCCGCGTTCGGCGGCTTGCTCGCGGATTTCGAGGCCCGTCGGCCGGCGGAAACGCGGGGTCGCTTCGAGCCGCTCCGCACCCTCGACGGAAACGTGCGCGGACGCCTCGCGCCCGGTCGCATGCAGATCGAGTTCGCGGAAGGTCTCGTCGAGGCGGGCGAGCTCGTCGAGTTCCGCGGCGGCGCGCTCGCGGCCGAGCGCGCGCGAGGTCCGATGCCGGCTCCGAAGCCGCGCTCGGACGCACCGCGGTACGAACTGCTCCCGGACGAGATCGTGCGACTCGGACCGCCGACACCGGGAATCGCCACGACGCTCGCGCAGACTCTCGACGGTTCGCGTCGGGCTTTGCGTGAACGACTCGGTCAGATCGAGGACCACGACGCAGAGAGCCTCGCGGCGGCGCTCGTCCTCGGAGACCTCGGCGGCCTCGATCCCGAAGTGCCCGACCTCTTCGTACGCACGGGCACTTTCCATGCGCTCGCGGTCAGCGGCGTGCAGGTCGTCCTCGTCGCGAGCTTGCTGCTCGGTCCCCTCGCGGCGGTCGCGGGTTGGCTCGCGCGCGGACTCGGTGCGCGGCGCGCGCAGCTCGTGCGCGAGATCGTGCGCGGACTCGCGATCCTGGCCTACGTCCCGATCGCGGGTGCCGGACCGCCCGTCGCGCGCGCGGCGCTCGCGTGCGTGCTGGCGCGCGCGGCCCCGCTGGTGCCGGCGGCGGGGCAGGCCGAGGTGTACAGCGCGCACGGAACCGGCATCGCGCGGCTGATGCGGCGCGCCGACGGATTGTCGCTGTGGTCGCTCGCGCTACTCGTGGAGTGCGTGCTGCATCCGCGCGCTGCGGGCGAGCTGTCGGTCCAGCTCTCGTATTCGGCGACGCTCGGACTCGTGCTCGCGACGGCACCGATTCGACGCGTGATCCGCCTGCCCGAACTTGCAGCCGTAGACGCACTCGGCCGACGACGATCGCCGATCCTGCGAGCGATTCGTGTGCGCTTGCAAGTCGGCGTGACGAGCGCGCTCGCCGCTTCGATCGCGGCCGTGCTCGCCACCTTGCCCTTCGTGTGGTGGCGCCTCGGCGAGTGGTCGCCGCTCGGCATCCTGGCGACGCTCGCGATCGCGACGCCGGCGGCGTTGCTCCTCCTGGGCGGCTGGATCGCGGCGCTCGCGCCGGGATTCGTGCCCGAGATCGTGCTCGTCGCTCCGGCGCGCGTGATGCTCGGCACTCTGCGCTGGTTCGACACGTTGCCCGGGACGCCGGATTCGTTGCCGCCGCGGCCGATGTGGCTCGTCGCGGGCGCGGTCGTGCTGGCGTTCGCGGCGGTCGTCGCGAGATCGGAGCGAACGCGAGGACGCTGCGCGCGCGTCGCGGCCGTCGCGTTCGCGGCCCTGCTCGTACCTTGGACCACGGCGCCGCGCCGACTCGAAGTCCACGCGCTCGACGTCGGTCACGGGACCTGTTGCATCGTGCGCGCGCCGGGCCTCGGCACGTGGATTTTCGATGCGGGTTCGCGGGATCGATCCGAAGTCGCGCGCGCCGCGCTCGGGCCCGCGTTGCGCGCGTTCGACCCCGGCCCGATCGGCATCGTCTTGAGTCATCCCGATCGCGACCACGACGGAGCCTTGCCCTGGCTCGCCAGCCGCTTCGATGTCGCGTGCCATGCCGGTGCGGTTCCCGCACGTCTGGCCGAGCGGTTGCACCACACCGCGCAGCGTTTCGACCTCGCCTCGGGACAGGCCGTTCTGCCCAATCTGCAAGGGTCGTGTGTCGGGGTGGGCCTCGCGCTCGAGCGTGGACTCGATGTCCCGGGCAACGAAGGCTCGCGCACGCTGGCGATCCAGTGGTTCGGGGAGGAGATCGTCCTGGCCGGGGATGCCGAGGCCGAGGGATTGCGCGCGTGGCTCACCGCGACCACGCCGCGCGCGCCGGTGCGACTCCTCCTGGCACCGCACCACGGCTCCGAGATCGAGCGCCTGGGCCTGCTTCTCGACGCCCTGGACCCCGGCGAAGTTTGGGTCAGCGGTCCGGCGCGGCCGCCGATCGCGGGCGAGCTCGAGCGGCGGCGGATTCCCTGGTCGAGCACGGGATCGGAAGGGTCGCGCGTGCTCCGGCTCGCGGCGCCGAAAGGAGCGGCGTGGTGGAATGGAACGTGATACGGAGTCAGGCTCCACTCCGCCGTTCTCGCTCGACCTGTTCGCGTGAGGACAGCCCGTCGGCG
>CAZKIY010000453.1:0-3103 GCA_964552875.1 uncultured Planctomycetaceae bacterium | reverse complement strand
GTGGGGGAGTCGTACTCCTCCAACGCGTCGTCTGGGCCGGACGTCGGTGCGTCGAAGTCCGTCTTCAGGTCGTAGGCGATTCCGATGCGCATGGATGTGGTGCGGGCGGTGCGAGCCAGCGGTCGCCACAGTCTAGTGACGGAGCGCGAGTTCGAAGCGCCCGATTGCGGACTCACAGCCGGTGGACGAGTCGCAGGCAGAGCGCCGCGTACGGTTCCTCGGAGCGCGGAGGTTGATTTACTCACGCGTTCTCCCCGCCCATCCACGGCCGCGTGCTTGGACCCGCGCTCGCGTCACCGCCTACTTCGAGATCGGATGCGTCTTCGGCAGCTCGTTCACGATGCGCGTCGCTTCCGGCGTGGTGGCGGCATGACCCCAACCGCTCGCGCTCTTGCCGTCGGCGAAGTCCATGACCATGTTGTCGTCCTTCGTCGCGCTGACGCCGCCGGGGACGTGGTCGAGGCCGAGAGCCTTACGCAGCTTCCACGCGATGATGTGGTCGGCGACGGAACTGTCACCGCTCAAGCCCAGGCCACCGACGAGTTCGCCACCCTTCGCATACAGCGCGAGCCCGCCGCCGAAGACGTTCACGCCGCCGACGCGGTGACCGATCATCGGATCGTGCGGCGTGCCGAATTGCTGCGCGTCACCACCGTACGCGACCGATGTGTCGACGGGATTGCTCTCCTGAAGTCCGAAGAGGCTCATGCCCGGTTGCGTCGCCGCGAAGAGATTCGCGGTCGACAGTGCGAGTCCCTTCAGGCTGAACGCGTTCGCCGTGTTGGCCTTCTGCGCCGAGATCACGCGGCTGCCCGGCCACTGATCACCACGATCGGCGCCCGACATCGCGACGAGCTGGACGACGCCGTCACGATCGACGACCGCAGCCCACATGTTCAGGGCGAAGCCGCCGTTCTGTTCTTTGACGATGGCCCGCAACGCGCTGGTCACGCGTGTGTGGTCGGGCAGTGCGGCACTCGCAGCAGAGGCCTTGTGCGGTCGCACGGCTTCATTCATCGTCGACCGGCACGAGGTGGTCGAGACTGCGATCGCAGTCAGAGCGAGGGCGGAGAGAAAAGTCAGGCTGCGCATCGGGGAATACCGTGGTTTTCGCGCCGATGAACCGGTGCCGCATGCACCGTCGCTCGAGAACGCGGGCGAGGACGATACCGGCTGGCGTGAACTCGCGCACGCATCGTCGGATGCCGATCGTGCTCAGTGATGAGCGAGAACGACCCTGACGGTCGTTACGGAAAAGTCGACTTCAGCCTCTCGTACGTCCGTGCTGCCGTGAACGAATGTCGGCGTCACGCCTGCCAGTCGATCTGCCAAGCATTCGTCAGGTTGAACGTCGATGCCGAGCAGAACGTCGCCGCGTTCCGATACCAACACTGGTAGTAGCGCGTTCCCGGCGCCAGCACTTGACCGCGCACGGAGATCGACTGATCGTCCGGCCCGGGGTACCGCGACGCGCCGGCATAGTTCGTCTTCGTCCCGAGACGGATGACCGTCCCCGCCGCGCAACGCAGACCGTCGCCGAAAATGCTCGAGGTTTGCGTCGTGCCCTGGAAGTAGAGCGCCGATGAGTTCGGCATCTGGTTGCCTGAGAGAGCGACCGTATCCGTCGTGATCGATGCTCGCCCCATCGCCGTGAGCACGCCCCCGACTCCGAGCGAGTTCAAACAGCCACCCGCCAGACTGTCGTTGGCGCAGGGACAACCGACGTCTCCGTAGCAGTAGCCGGTTCCCACACTGCACGTGCCGACGAAGATGCACTCGACCCATTCAGGCCGATCGATGAACGGATTCCGATTCGTCTGGTAGCTCGCGACGACGTCGTTGTGACGACGCTCCTTCGAGTCGGGCAGATCCTCGAGGTGCCATTGCAAGAGTTCCGACCGGATCCCCATGTACGCCGTGAGGATGTTGCTCCCCGTGTTCGACGCCGCGATGAGCGCTTGGTCGTCGGTCAGGATCAGGTTCGGCTCGGTGACGCCGGTCGTGCCGTGCGTGCCGCCCTCGTAGCGCACGTCGAGGTAGAGCAGCGCACGCGCGACATCGCCGCGTCGACCGCGCCACGTCTCCCACGTTCCCGTCGTGCTCGAACCAGAGCGCCAGTTCGAATTGCCCGGATAGATCCCACTGCCGCCGCCTTCGCCGTTCGTGAGCACCGTCGTGCGCTCCGTGCATCCCGAAGAGCACGTGCGGTACGGCAGGTTACTGCGCGAACTGTTGTAGCCCGAGTCGCACAAGAAGAGCGCGTGACAGTCGGTGTACGGATAGTTCGTCGAGCCGTCATTCGGATAGCCGTAGCTGTTCGGCCACGTGTGCTCGCGGTCGTACGGTCCGACTCCGCCGCCTTGTTTCAGCAGAGACTGGTTTCGGTACAGATCCGTGATGTTCGACGGATTCGCGAGGTCCTCGTCAGCGAGCTCGAGGATGTTCCAGGTGTCGGTCGCGCCGGACGTGTACGGGAAACGCTGGTGGTCGTCGATCACGCCGTGCAGGCCGCTGCGGAGAACTCCGGGGGAGGACGCGCTCACCCCCGTGTAGTAATCCGGGGGTTCTTGGGCGATCGCGGCGGGGGCGATGAAGAGTGGCAGGAGGAGTCGCTGGAGTCTCACGCCTCCAGGCTATGCCAGGAAACGACTTGTGGCTGGCGGATTCTGGAGTGGGGAATCGCCGGCCCAACGACCCTTGACTCCACGAGGGTCGGAGCGCGGGGCGGGCATGCGTGGGGGTCTCTCCGGGCCTCGACGGAGGGGCTCCGGACGGCAGGCTCCATGGGGACGCCGGCCGCACCCCACTCGCGAGTGCAACCAGGGCCATGGGTCGCTCTCGACCGGATCTCGGGGCGCTGTGCTCCAACGTGGCGCGTCGTCCTGTGCCACCGTGCATGCGCCCGAGTCGGCGGGCTGGCAACGCCTCGGACGCGATCCGACCGCGAGCGACTTTCGCGCTTGGGCCGAAAACTCCGCCACTTTCCGCCTTCGCACACAGCGCAGCTCTGGCTCTCGATCGCTCACGAACGGCCTCCCCCCGATCGAGCGGTGACCGAAGCGCAAGACGACCCGACGGTCGTCTCTTTGCTTGTGCGCGTTGC
>CAZKIY010000452.1:0-3112 GCA_964552875.1 uncultured Planctomycetaceae bacterium | reverse complement strand
GTCTTCGCGCGATTCCTTCTCGGGGCCCGCACCCCGGCCGCTCACGCGGTCGGGATGCGGGCCTCGACCCGTGGGTGGAGACTCACGGGCGGACGCTCACCCGGTCGTCGCTGTCAGGGGCAACTGTCGTTGTCGGCGCGCGGCGTGCCCATGTCGGCATTGGTCGCGCTGATCGCGCTGGACGAAGAGCACCAGTTGGCGGGATCGTCGTTCGCAAAGACGTCGCGACCGCTGACGCGCAGCGAGATCGAGCGTCCGGCGAGGTCCGGCCAGAGCATGCCGTCGTCGTACGCGACGCGATCCACGACCGTGCCGTCGGCCTTCGTGAGTTGGATCTGATCGGCCCCGTTCCCGAGCGAGAACGAGCTCCAGGCGTAATCGACTTGGACACCGCCGTTCAGCGCCGGATCCGAGCTGTTGCCGAGGATCAAGTACTTCCCCGGCCCCATGCGCAGACCCGCGCCGCCCGTCGAGATCACGTGGCTCGCGCCGGAGTCGTCGCTGATCGTCCAGCCCTCGAGGTTCACGCGCCACGGCAGCGCGTTCCAGACCTCGAACCACTCGCCGCGCGTGTCGGTCACGCTGTTCGGGTCCTTCATGATCTCCGTGATCACGACTTGGCCGCTCTGCGGGATGGAGAGGAGTGCGGCCGCCTCGAGAGCGGCCTCCCCGCGTGTCGCCAGCGCGACCGTGGGGCCTTGGAAGAGCGTCGTCGCGGCAGCCGGCGCAGCGATCAAAGCGGCGACGAGGAAAGGGCGGACAGGATTCCGTGCGTGCATGGGTCGAACTCACTTGGAGCGCGGGGTTCGCGGAGGCACGCGCCGTGCGCTCCCTGGAAGCGCGTGCACCCCGGAGACCGCTCGAACACCTCCGCGGTCGCGGGTCACTTCGGAAAAATGGACACGCAGCACCGGAAACTCTTGCGCGATACGAGTTTGCGACCTTGACCAACTCGCGATTCCGGGTGAGGATTCATTTTCGCCGCCGCCGGCCGGGCGCGGCGCATTCGGTGGACCCCGCCACGCGGGACGCGTCACCACCCCCCTCCGCTGCACCAGGATCGAGCACCCTTGGCACTCCGCCCCTACGCCCTCGCGGCTCTCGTCGTGGCTCTCGGCGCACTGACCGCCGGCGCCGTCGTCCAGACGCAGGTCCCGACGACCCTGAACGACTTCCGCCAACCCGGGACGCAGCCGCTCGAATTGCTGCAGGGCATCGCCGTTTCGGGCACCTGCACGGGTTGCCACAGCGGGTTCGATCCGCAGACCGAGCCATACGAGCCCTGGGCCGCGTCGATGATGGGTCAGGCGGGCCGCGATCCGATCTTCTACGCGGCGCTCGCGGTCGCGAACCAGGACGCCGCGCACTCGGGCGAGTGGTGCCTGCGCTGTCACGCACCGGGCGCCTGGCTCGATGGGCGCAGCGTGCCGGCGGACGGCTCGGCGCTCGACCACAACATGGGTGACCTCGACGGGGTCACGTGCAACTTGTGCCACCGGATGGTCGATCCGTTCCCGAGCGGAGCGAATCCGCCGGCCGACGCGCGCATCCTCGACCAAGTCGCCGGTCGCGGTGGTCTCCCGCCGACGCCGAACAACGGTCAGTACGTGATCGATCCGCTCGATCGGCGCCGCGGCCCTTTCGATCTCGGTCCGAACTTCTTCTATCACGAGTGGCTGCAGTCGCCGTACCACCAGGAATCGATCCAGTGCGGCACGTGCCACGAGCTGTCGAACCCGACGCTCACGAAGCAACCCGACCAGAGCTTCGCGTTGAACGCGCTCGACGCGCCGCACCCGACGCACCAGAAGTACGAACAGTTCCCGATCGAGCGCACGTACAGCGAGTGGGAGCAGAGTCAGTTCGCCGACGCTCCGGTCGAGATGCAGGCCCGTTTCGGCGGTAACAAGACGGCCTACTCGAGCTGCCAGGATTGCCACATGCCCGACGTGACCGGCGGCGCCTGCCAACCGGTGCTCGGCCCGGTGATCCGCAACGATCTGCCGCAGCACAGCTTCAGCGGCGTGAACTCGTGGGTATTGCGCGCCGTGCGCGCGTTGTACCCGGACATCGAGACCGGCCTCACGGCACAGTCCGTCCAAGACTCGTTCGATCGCACGGTGGAGATGCAACGCGACGCGGTGGACGTCTTGGCCTGGACGACTCCGGGGCAATTGCGCGTGCGCCTCGTGAACCAGACGGGTCACAAGCTGCCCACGGGTTACGGCGAAGGTCGCCGCATGTGGATCCACGTCGCATTCAAGGACTCGTTCGAGGCCGTCATCGCCGAGCGCGGTGCGTACGACGGCGCGACGGCCACGCTGACGACGAACGACACGACGGTGTACGAAATCGAACAGGGAGTCGACGCGCTTCAATCCGCGGCGACCGGATTGCCGGTCGGCAAGTCGTTCCACTTCGTGCTGAACAACCGGATCGTGTCCGACAACCGCATCCCGCCGCGCGGCTTCACGAACGCAGGCTTCGATGCGATCGATGCGGAACCGGTCGGCCACTCGTATGCCGAGGAGCAGTACTGGGACGACTCGGCCTTCGCGATCCCGCCGGGTGCCGTGACCGCGCTCGTCGAGGTGTTCCACCAGACGACGACGAAGGAGTACATCGAGTTCCTGCGCGACACGAACGTCACGAACAACGCCGGGTTGATCGCCTACGGGCAGTGGGTCGCGCACGGGAAGAGCACGCCGATCCTCAAGGGCACGACCACGATCGCGCTCGGCTCGAACACCTGCATTCCGCCGATCCAGTACGGCGTCTCGAAGCGCCTCTCGAACGGTCGCATGCCGGGCCTGGCTTGGTCGGGCGTTCCGAGCGTCAGCGGTGTCGGTTTCGCAGCGGTCGTCCGCAACGGACTGCCGGGATCGTTCGGCGCACTGCGCGCAGCGCCGGGTTCCGCGAGCATCCCCTTCCAGGGCGGCACGTTGCTCCTCGGCGGTCCGATCACGCAGATCGCGAGCTTCACGCTCGATGGGACCGGCCAGGCGCTCCTGCCGATCGCACTGGCGCCGGGCATGATCGGGACATCGACGAACTACCAAGCCTTCTTCCGCGACCGCGGCGTGCCGGGTGGCACGGCGATCACGAACGCGAT
>CAZKIY010000451.1:0-3127 GCA_964552875.1 uncultured Planctomycetaceae bacterium | reverse complement strand
TTCGACGTCGTGTACTCGCTCGGCCGCACGTCGAAAGCGGACGTCTTGATGCTCTCCGAGGGCGTGCGCGAGACGCGCCTCGAGCTGGCCAAGGACTCAGCGCTCGCGAAGTCGTCCGAAGAGAGGACCGCGCTCGAACTCGAGGCACGCGGGATGTCGCGCGAGCGCTCGAGGTTCGTGGCGGTGCCTTCCGAGCTCGTCGGCAAGGACGCGATGAAGCGGCACCACGTGCTGCCGGAGTCGATCCGCCTCATTCGGCCGGGCGTGGACCTGGACCTCTACTCCCCCACGCGGCGCGAGCAGGACGGCGCGGCGGCACGCCAGGCGCTCGGCCTCGACGCGAGCGCATTCGTCGTCGCGTTCGTGGCCGACGATTGGCGCGTGAACGGCTTCGATCGCTTGTTCAAGGTGTGGGACGCCGTGTCCGCGAGCCGCGCGAGCGCTCGACTCGTCGTCGCGGGTTCGGATCCCGAGCGCGCTTCTCACGAGAAGTCGGTCTTGGCGTCGCGCTGCAAGGACACCGTGCGGTTCCTCCCCGACCGGACTGGGCTCGCGCGCATCCACTACGCCGCGGATTTGTTCGTCCTGCCGACACGCTACGACGCGTTCTCGCGCGCGGGTCTCGCGGCGCTCGCGTGCGGGCTGCCGGTCGTGACGACGGCGACGAACGGACTCGCGGAGTTGATCGACGAGGATGTGAACGGCGTCGCGCTCTTCGGCGACGACGTGCGGCAGACGCTCTACCAGCAACTCTTGTCGTGGACGAAGCCCGAGCGAGCGCGCGCCGCCCGCGATTCGGCTCGCGCGGCCGCCGAGCGTTGTCCGCTCGAGTCCGAAGCGCGCGAGACGGCGAGCGTGATCGACGAGGCAGCTCGAGCTCCGGCCTAGAACGGTCCGGCGCGACGGTCAGCGGCCCTCGGACTAGGTCGGAACGCCTTCCCCTCGAAACCTGCGTTCGTGGCGTGTGCGCTGCGGGCGCGCTCACGGCGCGAGCGCCGCAGGTCGTACAAACGCACGAGGTTGTCGGGCATGAGTTCCGCGGCGAGGCGCGCTTCGCGGCGGAAGCGCGCTTCGAACTGCTCGTCCTCGGCGACGAGGCTCGGCTTCAGGCACCTCACAGCGACGTCGATCTCGAGTTCGACGTGTCGCCCGCGGTACACGGCGCCCATGCCGCCCTGGCCGATCTTGGCGTAGAGGACCGCGGGGTCGAGGACTTTCCATCCGCCGACGACGGGGACGTCACGCAGGAACCGATCGCCGGCGAGCGGCGCGGGGCCGGAGCTCGGAATCGGGCGGACCTTGGCCATGCGCGAGCGCGTGCTGGACGGCAGCGATGGGAGGCGCAGAGTCTATCCCGTCGCGCGAGCACGTCGGAGGTGCGGCAGTCCGCAATCGAATCGCGACGCGCTCCGTCGGAAGCGTGCGTCACGAACGGGATCGGAACGCCCGAGCCCGAGCCGTGCCGGCCTGCGGCTCGGCGGCACGAGCCCGAGTCCGCTGCGCATCCGCGCGGCACGAGCCCCGAGCGCGGCGGATCGGATGGATCGGATCGTCAGGCTGCTCTACTCGAGGTGCGCAGGACGATACGCTGGAACTGATGAGGATCGACGAGACGCTGCGCGCCCGGCGCGAAGAGATCCTGCACATTGCCGCGCGATACGGCGCGAGGAACGTGCGCGTCTTCGGATCGGTCGCTCGCGGTGACTTCGACGAGTCGAGCGACATCGACTTGCTCGTCGACATGGATGCGGGGCGCACGCTCTTCGACTTGGGAGGCTTGAACGTCGAGCTCCAGGAACTGCTCCAGCGGCCCGTGGACCTGGTGACGCCGCGCGGCCTGCGCGCGCGGATCCGCGAGTCGGTCCTCAGGGAGGCACGGCCGCTGTGAGGGATCCCAAGGAGCGCGTCCGGGACATCCTCGAGGCCATCGCGAACATCGAGAAGTACGCAGTCCGCGGGAAGGCGGCCTTCGAGCGCGACGAGCTGCTTCAGTCGTAGTTCGTGCGGCAACTCGAGATCTTGGGCGAGGCGGCGCGGGCCATTCCGCCCGAAGTGCGCGTCCGTGCACCGGATGTCGCCTGGACGAAGATGAGCGGCATGCGCAACGTGCTCGTCCATGGCTACTTCGAGATCGACACGGAACTCGTCTGGGACACGGTGACCTGCGAAGTTCCGGCGCTGCGAGTGCGGATGCAGGCACTCCTCGCGGATCTCGAGTCGTACTGAATCGCCGAGCGGGAACGGAGGAACCTGTCGGGCCATTCCGGCGTTTTCGGACGAGGTTCCCGCACGGAGCGAGCGCGCTCTGGGCAGCACACGTCCCTCCGTGCGGAGAAGGTGAGTGCGATCTCTACGCTGTCATCAACCGAAGAACCGCTGCGCCACCGCGCGCATCACTTCGTCCGCGCTGTTCGTCGACGACGACATGAGCAGGCCGGAAGTCTTCCCGCCGACGGCATACACACCGGCCGCGATGCCGCCCATCGCGAGATAGCCGACTGCGATCCCGCCCCAAGCCACTCCTCCGACGGCGATCCCGCCCCACGCGAATGCGCCCGCAGCGATCCCGCCGACGCTGACGAGTCCGACCGAGATCCCGCCGAGCGCCAGACCTCTGGCCGCGATGCTACCCGTAGCGACGACTCCGTACGCACGCTCGCCCGACGCGATCCAACCGCGTGCCGTGCGCATCACGGCTGGATCGCCGCCCGACACGATCCGGTCCTGATACTCGGCCACCACGCGGTCGAGCAGGTCGTCGAGCTTCGGCGTCGTCGCGGTCGCGTGGTTGCCCATGCGGGATCCAGCGTGAGCGCGCGGCTCACTCGCCGCGCGATTCTCGAACTTTCTACGGCGTGGGTTCGCCGCCCAACTCCGCGCCCCAGGCCTCGAGTGCGCGGCGGTAGAGCGAGTGCACGGCGACATCCGACCGACCCATCCGTCGCGAGCATTCCAGAGCGGTCAGGCCCTGGAACTGCCGCAATCCGAGCACGCGTCGATGCTCGGCCGTGAGGCGCAAGTACGCGGCGACGAGGTCCTCCGACAGCTCGCGGCCTCCTGCGCGCGTGCCCGGACCGGGGCGTGCGCGACGATTCGACTCACGAACGACGATCCGTCGCTCGACGAT
>CAZKIY010000450.1:0-3138 GCA_964552875.1 uncultured Planctomycetaceae bacterium | reverse complement strand
CGCCCGCGAGGAGCCCGTTGTCGGGCGCGAGGAAGACTTGGCCCCGATCCATCGCCACGAGGATACGTCGGTTCGATCCGACGCCCGGATCGACGATGGCGACGTGGACCGTCCCAGCCGCGAAGTAGGCCCGCGAATGCGCCAAGAAGTACCCCGCGCGCTGGATGTCCTGGGGCGGGATGCCATGGCAGAGATCGACGATGCGCGCCCGCGGATGGTGAGCGAGCAGCACACCGTGGACCATGCCGACGTAGGGATCGAGGAGCCCGAAGTCGGTCGTCAGCGTGACGAGCCCGGTGGCCTCGAATCGCTCCGCGGTCGCGAACGCGTCGTGAGCCACGGCGGATTTCACCGTGTGCGCGATCCGAGCGCGCCCAACCACGCGCCCTGCACCGCGGGATTCGCGCTCGTCGCGTGCAGTTCACGCAGGAGCCGCTCGTACTCCGCCGGACCGCCCCACTGCCCAACCGCGAAGCCGACCCGGCGCAGGTCGCTCGATGTCACGCCGACCGGCGGATTCTCGAGTTCACGCAGGACCGCGTACGGTCCGCCGTGATCGAAGAGCAGTCCACCGGCGAGCACGCTGATGTCGAACTCCGCGTACCACAGCGCAGCGCGCAGGAGCGGCTCGACCGAGCGATCACCGATCTCGACGAGAGTCCGCGCCAGCTCGATGTCGAGTTCGCGGTCGTCAGGACGCGGGAACAGCGCGCGGAACACCTCGAGGTCCTCCGACGAGCCGTTGCGCGCAAGAGCGCGGACCAGTTCGACGGCCGCGGCTCCACGGGGCGGTGGATCGGACGAGAGCGCATCGCGCAAGGTCGCGCGGCCCGCCAAGCGGCCCGCTCGACAGAGAGCCGTCGCGATGGCCGTTTTCGCCGGTCCTTCGGTTTCCGAGAGGCGCGATTCGAGCACGATGCCCGCGCGCGGGTCGCGGGCCGCGCGAGCGAGTGCACTGATCACCGCTGCGTATTCGGGATGATCGGGATCGTTCGCGCGCTCCTCGACCTCGGCCGTGGCCTTCTTCTGATCGTGCCTCAGGCCCGAAACGAGGAACGTGGCGCGCACGCGCGGATCCGGGTCTTCGCTCAAGGCGGCGAAGCGCGCGAGCCAGGCCGGATCGGCGACGCCACCGAGGGCCTCCGCGAGCTCGATACGTCCGAGCGCGTCGAGCAACGACGGATCCACGGAGAGCAGCGGTCCGTTCGTTTCCTCGCCCGCGAGCCCCGCGAGTTCGACGGCACGCCAACGCACCTCGGGAACTTCGATCGCGGCGCGCACGAGGTCCCCGACCAAGCGCTCCAGCCGACGGTCGCGCACTTCGTCGAGGATGACACGCCACTCCGCCGCGTCCGCGGGTCGCCACAGATCATGCGCGACGAGGTCCGACAACTCGCGCGGCATGACCGCGACGGCCGCGCGCAATCGCGCCGGTCCGCGTCCGTGCAGGACTTGTTCCAACAAATGATCGGCGACGCCGGCACGACGGAGTCCGGGCAAAGCACCCAAAACGATCTCGGCCAGACGATCGGGGTCGGCGGAGAGCTCGCGCACGGCGAGCACCTTCCACGCTTGACCCCCGACGAGCCCGAACTCGCGCGCCGCGTCCCAGCGCAAGCGCAGCAAGGCCGTGCCCGCCTGCGACGGTTGCGACGAGGCGGGGTCGAAGACCTGCACGAGGAGTTCCCGCGCGGACGAAGACGCCGCGTGCACGGGATCCGCTGCGATCTCCTCGACGCGTCGGCGGCCCGCGTTCCGCCCGTCGCGGAGTAACGCGAGCAGAGCGCAGTCGCGTTCGAACGACGACCCGCTCGCGGCGATCTCGAGGAGCAGCGCCGTCGCGCCCGCGTTCATCTCGCCGAGTGCCAGGATCGCGGCCGCGCGCTCGATGCCCACACCCGATCGGGCCGTGATTTCGAGACGCGGTCGCTCACCCTCGTCGGAAGCGCAGCCGAGCGCCATCAAGGCAATGGCCCGTCGGTGGGCCGAGATGCCCGACGTGGCCAGAACGGCGCGGGCGGCGCTCGGAGTCCGGGTCGTCCATTGGAGGGTCCGA
This sequence comes from uncultured Planctomycetaceae bacterium, assembly GCA_964552875.1. Lineage (GTDB taxonomy): Bacteria > Planctomycetota > UBA1135 > UBA1135 > JAEUHZ01. The sequence continues at coordinate 1,082 of CAZKIY010000450.1, read as the reverse complement.
TCGCGCTCGATCAACCCGCGCCAGGCCTCGAAGGTAGGCGGAATCGCCAGCTCGGGCAGATCGCCATCGGCCGGCGCACTGACCGGGGACTCCGCGCGAACCGGTTCTTGCGGACAGGCCGAGATCGGGCTCGCGCTCGATCCGAGGCCGCCGAACGCTAGGCAGAGAAGAGTCGCAACGAGTTGGCGCGGGGACATGGCGGTCGGGAGTCGCCTCCTCATCGGCACGGGGCCGGGGCGGGACGAGGCCCGCATGCTGCCACGCCGCTCATGCTGGGACTACAGCGCGGCAGCACGGGTCGCGAGACTCAGGACGAGCCCCCCCCCCCGGAAGGAACTTCAGAGGCCCGCGTGGAGAACGACTTCCAAGAGCCCTGGACCGAGCGGTCGGATCTGGACGCTGGCCCGACGACCGTCGCTGGCGCGAATACGCACTTCTCCGGTCGTGCCCAAGGCGAAATCGCCCAGCTCGAAGCGGCCGGCGTCGTCGGTCACACCGCTGCGACCGTCCGGGAACTCGACGCGGGCATCGCTGACGACAGCACCGGTCGCGCGGTCGAGCACGGTCCCACGGATCGTGGCGCGTCCCGAACTCTTGTCGGCGGTGGCAACCCCTTCATCACGACAACCCACTAGCGGTAGGACGGAGGCGAGCAGGCAGGCGGCCAGGATCCCACACGGAACGATCCGCGAGCGCGGGCTCACGCTTCGGGCTCCCCGAGCATCGCGACGATCTCGTCGCGGCGCCGATCGCGCTCGGCCGTGGTCGAAGCCTCGAGGTTCAGACGCAGCAAGGACTCTGTGTTGCTCGCGCGCACGTTGAACCACCACCAATCCGCGTCACCGACGTCGCCGTACTCGACCGTGATGCCGTCGAGCTCGTCCTGCCGACCGTTCGCGTAGCGCTTCTTCAATTCGGCGATCGCGGCGGCTTTGTCGGCGACGTGGAAGTTGATCTCGCCGGTCGAGTGGTAGCGGCGCAGGTCCTGCACCAGCGCGCTGAACGGCGCGCGCGATCGCGAAAGCAAGTTGAGCGCGGACACCATCGCCAACACGCCGGAGTCGCAGGTGAAGTTCTCCCCG
>CAZKIY010000449.1:0-3151 GCA_964552875.1 uncultured Planctomycetaceae bacterium | reverse complement strand
GGGTGGTCTTGCGACCGAGGTTCTCCGTCATGGGAGCGAGAGTGGAGCGGTTCGTGCGGACGGGGATCGAATCAGGATTCCGGTCGATTGCGCCGCGCGGGCGTTCCCGGAGTGCGTGCGCGCGAGCGCCGAGAGGCGGCCCGCGCGCGAGGGGGATCGAGCACCGTCCAGCCGCGCGGGCGGACGGGGAGTGGACCGGCTCAGACCTTGGCCGGCTTCGCGGTGGGCTTCTTTTCGGCCGCCGGCGTCGGGGTCGACTCCGATTGCACTTCGGCGGCCGTCGAAGCGCGCATGGCCTTGTCGAACTCGCGCTCCTTGCGCACCTTCTCGCCGAGGAGTTCCTTGAGGCGCGTCTGCTTACCGACGCGATCGCGCAGGAAGTAGAGCTTCGCGCGGCGGACTTCGCCGCGGCGCGTCACGACGACGTCCTTCACGCGCGGGCTGTGCATCGGGAACGTCCGTTCGACGCCTTCGCCCTGCACGATGCGGCGCACGATGATGTTGCGGCGGATCCCGCGGCCCTGCTCGGCGATGATCGTGCCGATGAAGAGCTGGACGCGCTCCTTCTCGCCTTCGCGGATGAGGTAGTGCACCTCGACCGTGTCGCCGATGTGCACCGGGGGCAGCGCGCGCTTCCCGTTCTCTTGGTCGAGCTTTCCGATCAGATCCATGTTCGTGTCCCGGACCCACTCGGGGTCCTTCTCGTGTCGGCGTGACGGGCCTCGCGAAGGAGGCCCGGGTGGGCGTGGCTCAGTGACTGCCGCGAGTCCCATGGGGATCGCGGGTGTTCGGTGTGGGGGGCGGAGGCGCATCGGGGCGCGACCCTGCGGCGGGACGCGACCCTGCGGCGGGGTGCGACCCTGCGGCGGGGTGCGACCCTGCGGCGGAGTGCGAACCTGCGGCGGAGTGCGAACCTGCATCGGGGCGCGAACCTGCGGCGGGACGCGACCCTGGATCGGGGCGCGAACCTGCGGCGGGGTGCGAACCTGGCCTGGTGGGCGCGCTTGTCGAGCGCGCGGCCGAGGTCGGGCCCGCGTCGGTTCCAGCCAAGTCGGGCCGGTTCCGCAGCGTCCGCTCGCGTGCCGTCGTTCGACGCCAGCGCTCGATCGCGGCGTGATCGCCGGAGAGCAGCACGGGCGGGACCTCGCGTCCGCGCCACACCCGCGGTCGGGTGTAGTGCGGGCAATCGAGCTCGCCGCCGGAGGCGCCGAAGGAGTCTTCCGCGGCCGAGCGCTCGTCGCCGAGCACGCCGGGCAGGAGTCGCGCGACGGCCTCGGTGACGGCCAACGCTGCGAGCTCACCACCGGCCAGGACGTAATCGCCGATCGAGAGCTCCTCGAAGGCGAGTTCGTCCAACAGGCGCGCGTCGAAACCTTCGTAGCGGCCGCACAGGAGCAGGATGCGCTCCTCGTCGGCGTACTCTTCGGCTCGGCGCTGGTGGAACGGCTGCCCCGCGGGGCACAGCGCGATCCGCCGGAACGCCCCGTGGCGCGCCTCGAGCCAGGCGACGGCCTCGGCGATCGGCTCAGGACGCAGGAGCATCCCAGGACCGCCACCGAAGGGCCGATCGTCCACGCTGCGATGGCGATCGCGGGTGAAGTCGCGGAAGTCGATGCATTCGATCCCGATCTTGCCCTTCTCCTGCGCTACACGCAGGATGCCCTCCGAGGCGTAGGCCTCGACGGCTTCGGGGAACAAGGTCAGGATGGCAAAGAGCGTCACGATGAGGGCCTTGGTGGAGCCCATCGCTCGTGCGAAAAGGCTCGAAAGCGTAGGAAGGGCCGCGGTTAGCGTCAACCTTCGAGGAAGCGGGCCCCGGACTTCCCGGCCCGACCCCGCCGTTCGGCCCGACGAGAGGAGTCGACCGTGTTCACCGGTCTGATCGAGGCGTGCGTGCCCCTGCGACGGCTCGAGCGACGCGGCAGCGGCGCGCGGATCGTGGTCGCGGCCCCCTCCGAGCCCTGGACCCCGCGCCTGGGCGCCAGCATCGCGGTCTCGGGGGTTTGCCTGACGTTGGTGGGCCGGTCGGACCCGCGAACAAGCGCCGCGGCCCCGCTCGACGATCCGCGCGCGGACCTCGACTTCGATCTGTCGTATGAGACCCTCGCGCGGACCTGGTTCGGACGCGCGACGCCCGGCCGCAGCGTCCATTTGGAGCGCGCGCTCCTCCTCGGCGACCGCCTCGACGGGCACCTCGTGGCCGGCCACGTCGACGGCGTGGGGCGGATCGTCGAGATCGTGGACAGCGGCGACGGCGGTCGGCGGATCCGCTTCGAGGTCGGACCCGAACTCGCCGTCTACCTGGTGCCGAAGGGCAGCGTGACCTTGGACGGGATCAGCCTCACGGTCGTCGATCCCATCGGCGACCGGTTCGACGTCGCGGTCATCCCGAAGACCCTCACTTGGACCAGCTTGAGTCGGGCCCGAGTCGGCGACGAGGTCCACGTCGAGGGCGACCTCATCGGGAAGTGGGTCCTGCGCGGACTCGCGGCGGGCATCGGTCGCGGAGTCGGTTGAAGCATCCACGGGCTCGAGGCCGCGACGGAGCGTCACCACTCGTTGCGGGAGCCTCTAGCCCGGATCTCTCACCACGTTCTGCTGCGGCGTCGCCACCTCGCGCCCGGCGGCGTCGTTGCGCCCGATTCGATCCTCGCTGACCGGCCAGGTCAGCTGCGGGCGAATCGGCCGCAACTCCTTGCAGGCCACGAGTTGGCACCGCCTCGCGACGAACGTGGTGAGAGATCCGGGCTAGGCTCGCTTTCTGGCGCTTCACGCTTTCGTGTGGATAGCCGGCCCAGCAGTCCCATCCGGTTCCGCCGTCCTCGGCCGGGTCCCGGCATGCTCGACTTCGGCTCGCGCGCATTCACCGCCACCGACTCACGTCTTGGGCCGAGGAACCTTTAGTGGCCGCTCACGGAGGGTGAATCACGCCGATGGGGGCCATCGAGGGGCGGCGAATACTCGGGTCGAGCACACGCGAGCCGCAGTACTTCCTGAAGCCCACCGTTGCCACATCGAGAGCGCGCGCAGTCGCTGCGAACGCTGGACCACTTCCCGAAGCCCACCGTTGCCACGTCGATAGCACGCGCAGTCGCGGCGAACGCTGGACCACTTCCTGAAGCCCACCGTTGCCACGTCGATAGCACGCGCA